>DUPB01000036.1 GCA_012838585.1 Bacteroidales bacterium | reverse complement strand
GCTGAACTCGCATGGCATACCGCAATACGATAAACCCCTACTTTACCCGCTGCCCAAAGGTTTTGGCGATGCCAAACGTATCTACTACGACCCATCAGAAGACGCGTTATACCTGGCTGGCTTCTCATCGGCATACCCTGATGGTCGTGACACATGGTGGGCTATGGGCAGCACCATCGTGCGTTGCAGCCGTTTCCTGGAGAAAGCTGCAGCCGGCCAGATCACGGATGGCTGGACATCCGATATGACGCTCTACATTCCCTTCAATATCGAAGATGGCTCACAGCGTGACTACACCAATGCCAAAGCTTTTACCGTGGAGGGCGATTACATCTTTGTAGCACTTGCACGATATGGCCATATCACGGTCTATGATGCCCATTCGGGAAAACTCGTCGGCCGCATTGAGCCGGGTGAGAACGTTAAAAGGCAAAGCGGCTGGTGCGATTTCAACTACGCCATTAACGCTATGAAACAGGCCGATGGCTCTTACCTTATCTTGCACGAGGAGAATGCCTTTGCCAAAATCCTCTGCTACCGCTGGTGGCCAGATCAACAATAGAAGAGTACAAACGCAAAAAGAGATACACTATGAAACGAATCATCTTATCACTTGCCCTGCTGCTGGGCACCATCATCGCCTTGCCAGCCCAAGGGCTGCCCCAGCTCCGGGTTTCAGACAACGGCCACTTCCTGCAATATATTGATGGCACTCCCTTTTTCTATCAAGGGGACACGGCGTGGGAGCTGTTCCACCGGCTGACGCGCGAGGAGGCCGACCGCTACCTGCAGAACCGTGCCGATAAGGGTTACAACGTTATTCAAGCGGTGGCACTCGCTGAATGTGACGGCGTGGACAGCGACAACGCCTACGGCCACAAGCCTCTCCTGAACCGCGACCCGGCCCAACCCGCCACTGTTGAGGGTGAACAGAACGACTACTGGGATCACGTGGATTACATCGTCAAGAAGGCCAACGCCTTGGGGCTCTACATGGGGATTCTACCCACCTGGGGGCGTTACTGGAACGATAACAACCCCATCTTTACCCCGGACAATGCCGAAGCATACGGCTGCTGGATAGCCGAGCGCTACCGTGAATATAACGTGATCTGGATCCTGGGGGGCGACCGTAACCCCGACAATGATCATAAGCAGGTCATCATACGTGCCATGGCCCGCGGGATACGTAGCGTGGACAAGCAAAACCTGATGACCTTCCACCCTACAGGCTGGCAAACCTCATCAAAGTGGTTTCACAACGATGAGTGGCTCGACTTCAACGGTCGACAGAGCGGTCACAATCAACGCTACAACTCCAATGCCCAAATATTGGATGACTTCCGCCGCACACCCGCCAAGCCCATCATGGAGATTGAGCCCTTGTACGAGGATCACCCGTTGGAATTCCGCCCCGATGATGACGGTCACTCCAACGCTTGGGACGTACGACGCACGCTCTACTGGTCGGTCTTTTACGGCTCGGCCGGCATCACCTACGGACACCACTCCGTGTGGCAGATGTATGACCCCGACAAGGGACGTCACCCCATTAACCGACCGCTAATGCCCTGGTACAAGGCAATCGACCAACCTGCCGCGGGGCAAGTGATCCACCTGCGCCGCTTGATGGAGTCACGCCCATACTTCGACCGCGTACCCGCACCCGACTTCATCATTCCCTCTGAGGTACACTCATCAGTCCCTGGAGCCGGTCGCTATCGTTTCGTCGCCACGATGGATAAGACAGGCTCCTACGCCATGGTCTACGCGCCGATAGGTCGTGAGTTCTCGGTGCGGGGCGATATGCTCAAAGCCGATAAGCTCACCGCGTGGTGGTACAACCCGCGTACGGGCAAAGCCAAAAAGATAGGTGCCATCACCAATAACGGCGAGCCGATCACGTTCTGCCCCCCGATGAAGGGCGAGGCAGTGGACTGGGTACTGGTATTGGACGATGCCTCGAAACGCTATCCCGCGCCGGGACGTCCGCTAAGGAAAAGGTAAGTGATAAACGGGCAAACTTCCTTACCCTGAATGCTAAGATTTAAACGACATTATTTAAAAACCAACTAACACTTAGAAGTTCAAAATTTCTGGCTAAAAATAAAACGTTCGAAATTTAAATGCGCAAAACCATCATGTCATCATAACTTCACGGTTTGAAGACTTTAAAGGTATGATCCGTGAAGTAGACGATAATCTGAGAAATCTCTTTATCTGGCTTGTTAACAGCCGATGTAGTTAATGGAGTAGCGCCAAACGCTTGTGGTGAACCCACCGAGCCGCACGGGGTCGCTTCTCGCGGGGAGGCTCCCGAAACGCGGGCGGCTACATCACGCGAAACAGTTTCTAAAGCACGTGCAGCCACCTCGCGCAGGGAAGTTTCCAACGCGTTAACCTCGTTTCCTCGCGATATTTGCTCCGAACTTGGGGACGGGGCGTTTTTTTCAGCGGGTGGGGTAACCGGTGGGGTAAATAGATCGGGCTCCTTGGGAATGGAGTTTGGATCAATTCCTTCCTTATACATGCTACCGGTCCCGTTGATGAGCCACTCGGGGTTGATGTAGTTCATCTCGTTTAATATACGTGTCACCACCTCTAAGCTGGGATTGTTGCGACCATTCAATATATGCGACACGCTGGCTCGGCTAATCTGAATCCTCTCGGCAAAGTTGGCAGAAGTAAGGTTTTCTGCTTCCATGATCTGTCTGATGCGATCCTTCATACGACTTGCTTTTTATGTTCATAGCAACTTTTCCATGGATAAAATAGCATGAACAGATGTAGAAAATGTAACTACAAATGTAAATAATATAATTCACACTTGAAAATCATCGATGTATATAATTGTGAATCAGAAATGTGAACCACAGAATACATTTGTAACCCAAATCGTGTATACATTTGGAAATAATTGCTTTGAAAAACAGAATAAATACTTTATATATATAATCTATTCAACTGATATAAAAGTAGATATAATCGCTATAAGCTGATTTTTTAACTGTTTTGGCTCCATATCTAGCGATATAGCCTAAAACTATGAATTAAAACTTGTCAAAACAACTATAATGCACTGATATATAGCTTAATGCATCATGTAGAAATTGGGATAATCGAGTGTTAAAAAGAGGTTTATACAAAAGTAAATAGTGGGAGTTATCTTCTGGCTATCATGGCAAATATAGGTTGCGATTATGCTGTTACATTTGTGAATACACAATTGTATACATTAAAAAGTTGCTATTCTCGCATTTTCTTGATAACATGCGTAAATTATAATGGTAGAATTTGAATTCGCTGTGATTGCGATATTCAAGAGAGGGTTAATGCATGATCCGATATACAAGCTCCTTGAGCAATTCAGTGTGGGAGGCAGAAGCGTTGTCTACCCCTTTGGAACGTGCATCAAATGTGCGCAGGTCGGTAATAATGGTCATCACCTTACGTGCGTTAAAGTGGCGAACGCCAATTAGGTAGTCACGTGCAAAAAAGGCAGAGCGGAGGTTCAAGGCATTCATGATGCTCTGCTCATCTTTTCGTGGCAGCCAGAAGCACTCCAACAGGTTGCTGAAATAGTTGAATAGCACTGATACCGTGACCATCATGGGATTTTGTTTGGGATTCATCCCGAAATAGTTCACGATACGGTTGGCCATCAGCACATCCTTGTTAATAATGGCCCTTAACAACTCAAAGTTGTTGTAATCCTTGCTGATACCCACGTTTTTCTCGATCAGTTCAGAGGTGACCCTCCTATCGCCATCATTTAGGGAGACCTCCAACTTTTGAAGTTGAGGAATCAGCTGGCTGATATTGTTCCCCACGTGGTCGGTGAGCATCTGCGCCGACTTCAAGTCAATCGTGATTCCCTTCTCTTTGAACCAGGAGGTTATAAAGGGTGGAACCTGGTTCTCATACAGCTTCTTCGACTCGAAGAGCACCCCCACCTCGCTAATCTTCTTCACGAACGCCTTGCGGCGATCGATATTTCCATGCTTGTAGTTGATGACCAAAACCGTGGAAGGCATGGGCTGCTTGGCGTACAGCTCCAGGAGCTCCAGGTTATCGAGATGATGTGCCTCCTTGACGATAACCAACTGCCGTTCGGCCATCATCGGGAAACGGCGTGCCGTGGCGATAACCGTGTTCACGTCTGCATCCACCCCGTAGTAGGTGTAGAGGTTAAAATCCTTCTCGGTTTCCGTGAGCACCGAATCGACCAAAAGTTCGGTAATCGCATCGATAAAGTAGGCCTCTTCACCCATCAACAGGTAGATCGGGTAGAATCTGCGCTGAAGGATATCATTCCGTATCGTGTCGTATGTCCATTGGGAAATTTTAGCCATGTCGTTACCAATCAAACCGTAAATGCTTAATCGTGGAGCTTTGATTCATGATGGATGAGAGCGATTTGATACCGATTTTCACATGCTCCTCCACGAATCGCTCCGTCACCAGTCGGTCGCTCTCCTCTGTTTTCACCCCGGTTGAAATCAGGGGCTGATCAGAGACCAATAGCAAGGCACCAGTGGAGATATGGTTGGCAAAACCACATGTGAAGAGGGTTGCCGTCTCCATATCGACCGCCATGGCGCGTATCTCCCGCAAATAGTCCTTGAACACCTCATCGTACTCCCACACCCGGCGGTTGGTGGTATATACCGTGCCGGTCCAGTAGTCGCGGTTAAAATCGCGGACGTTCGATGAAACGGCCCGCAGGAGGCTAAAGGCCGGCAGCGACGGCACTTCCGGGGGGAAGTAGTCGTTCGATGTCCCTTCGCCACGTATAGCCGCTATGGGGAGGATATAGTCGCCCAGCTGGCTTATCTCCTTCAGCCCCCCGCACTTGCCCAAGAAGAGGACCGCGGTAGGCGACACGGCGCTCAAAAGATCCATCACGGTGGCCGCGTTGGCACTTCCCATACCGAAATTGATCATGGTGATCCCGTTAGCCGACGCGTTGGGCATGTTAGCACCGGCCCCCACGATGGGGACGTTGAAGTGGGCGGCAAATATCTCCACGTACTTTTGAAAGTTGGTCAGAAGGATAAACTTCGTGAACTCCCCCAGGGGCCGTTTGGTGTATCTTGGGAGCCAATTCTCCACTATTTCTTGCTTCGTTTTCATCTTTCTTGCTTCGTTTTCATCTTTCTCGTTCCTTTCTCGTGAAAAAATGGTATTTTAGCACCGGGTAACTTAAAGTCGATAGAGCAAAGATACAATGTACCGTTTAAATTTACCACCTTTTGAGCCAAAAATCCGGAAAAAGGAGGCGTCAGGCGATAGCGAGATATTTGATCCGCTGCGGCGAAGGTACGTGGCGCTCACTCCCGAAGAGTGGGTACGCCAACACTTCGTGCACTACTTGATATCGATAAAAAAATACCCCGCCTCACTGATAGCCAATGAAGCGGGGATTAAGCTAAACTCGCTTACCCGACGCTGCGATACGGTGGTCTATAATACGCGATTAGAGCCGGTGATGATCGTGGAATACAAAGAGCCGAGGGTGAAAATCACGCAAGGGGTGTTCGACCAGGTGGTGCAATACAACAGCGTGTTGAAAGTTCCTTTTATCGTTGTTACCAACGGGTTAATCCATTACTGTTGCCGGATGGATTACGAGAAAATGGGCTACGAGTACCTTACGGATATTCCCACCTGGGGAGAAGAGGATTTGCAAGGGTAACAGTGTACGCTTAGAGATATCGCCTCTTGCGCGGCACTACTTCATAAAAACGTGGTAACTTTTTATATTTCAGCCAATTAAAATCTATATCCGAGCGTTATCAACCCTCGTGTAGCATAATTTTTCAGCTTAAACGGCGATGCGTCGATTACCAACTTTTGTCGCCCTTCCGTGTAGAGGTTGGGAAACGGGTAAAGGTCATCCATTTGCGTTTTATAGACGAGAGCCGCATCGATGTAGAAGTTCCTATTGAACCGATATCCTATCCCACCCGTGATCCAATGCGCATCGCCTTCCATTCGGAAGATGCTATTAGACCAAGCGATCGCGGGATCACCACTCGTCTCGTATGACTCGTCGTACGCGTTCTGCATCCAGGCGTAGCCTAACCTGCCATACAGCTGGGAAGTTACTCGGTACTCCATGCCAAACCTCACCGTAGAGGCTAACAGGTAGTCATCTGAGATAAATTGGTTGTGGGCATCGTACCAGGTATGCGAATCCGAGGAGTTCGCGGGCACCATCAACCGCGTCTTCCCGTAATCCATCAGCTCGTAATCCAAGCTAATGATAAACCGGCTCCCCAGCACACCAGCCACGCTTGCCACGAACTTGCCCGGTGTCTTCAGGTCGTACTCATTGGTAAAGTGATCCGTATAGGTATTGCCCGGCTTATAATCAGGGTCGTCCACGTACGCTGCAAGGTTATCCACCATCTCGGCCTTATAATTTTCCGACAACGCGTACAACGTGGGGGTATGGTAGGCGATTCCCAGTCTCAGCTCGTTCATGGGCCGGTAAATGACCCCGAACTTGGCGCCAAATCCTGCACCGCTGACACTCAGGTTATTATATAAACCAACATCCCCTTTTCCAAATTCCTCCTCGTATTCGGAATTGATCCTATAGGATATACTCTTGACGGACAATGACATACCCAAGTTAAGAACATCGTGAATGGTGGTACCAAATGTGAAGTCGAAGTTATCGATATATCCCCTCTCCCGCGTGCTTATCCTGTTGATGGGCTTCTGGCCTCCGGTATTCAAGGGAAGGTAACGGGGACCTGTGCCATCCTCCGGGTTAATCAAGTAGGAGTTGTATCCCAATACCGACAGCCAAGGTTGCGTTAAGAAAGGATCGGGGAGATCATCATGAAACTGCAGGTTACGGGGATCGATACCCCAGCTCACATCCGCGATGTAGTCCTTCAACGAGCTGTTGGGACTACCCACGGCCGTGATATCCTTGTTAAACGATTTCAATTTGTTATAAGTGAAACCGAAGTTGAACAGGGGCATCGCATCGTTTCGTAACGGGAAGTATCCCACGAAGCCCAAGTTATCCATCTTGAACTGGGTGCGCCTCGCATCCCGGCTCCCCACGGTCGACCTTTCTGTAGAGGTGTCCAGCGTGCCCACCACCTCGGAACTGCGGTACACCGCGATTCCGGCCGGATTAATGGAAACACCTGTTAAATCACCTCCTAATGCGCCAAAAGCACCCCCCATCGACATGGCGCGTGCGGTACCATATAGGTCCTCCCGACTGAAACGGTACGCATCCAACGCACCTTGCGCGTGCAGAAGCGTGGAGAGGAGGAAGAGAAATGAGAATATAGAGGTAACTTTTTTCATATCTGCTGTGCTATAATAAATAGTATTTACTGTCGAGCAAAACCTGTAGTAATGATTAACGACAACCCTTTAATCAGCTCGCCATTAAAGCGTTATCGACTCATGGAGCTTTTCTTATCTTCGGCCCCCGCTGGAACGACCGCTACCGCCACTGCTACCACTGCTCGAGCCCCGACTACTGCTACTGCTGCTACTGCTGCTCCCGAAAGAGCTGCTGGATGATGAAGAGCTGCGGCTGGGTGCAGAGTAGGTTGAGGACGAACTGCGGCTCGATGAGCTGCTGCTTCGTGAGGGGGATGAATAACTACTGCTGCTCCTGCTTGGGGTGCTCTGTTGATAGGTGGAGCTACTCGAGCTGCTTCTCGAGGGGGAGGTGGTTGTACTCCGTTGGTACGTGTTCCCTGTGGAAGATGAACCTCTCTGGTAAGTGGAACTGCTCCTTGACGGGGTGGTGGTGCTGTACCTGCTGCTCGCGTTAGAGCGGGTCGACTGGGTCGCGGAGCGGTTCACGGAGCTCGACCGTGAAGAGGTGTTAGAACGATCGACCGCAACGCCCGTCCTGGCATCATACGCCCTGCCCGAAGAGTCAATAATCCTCGTTCTAGATGCGGTGGAACTCCCTCGGTTGCTTAACGCGGAAGCGCTCCTTCCGGAAACAGTAGAGCGAGTTGCGCTGGAGGACCTTCCCGAAAGGGTTGAAGTCCTGCCCGAGGTTGAATTCCTGCCCGAGAGGGAAGCCGTTGCCGATGACGTGCGGTTAGCCGAGCTGGTTCGGTAGATACCGGAACTCCTCCCCGAACGATTCCGGGTCAAGCTACTGTAGTAACCATCACTATAACCGTAGTAATACGCACTGCGAACCCCGTACCCGTAATAGGGGTCATACCAACCACCGTAGGGAAGAAACCCTGCACCGTAGTACCAGGGGTCATACCAGTAGCCATAGTAGCAAGATCTATAGTACCAGGGAATGTGCCAGCCGTGCCAACCACTGTAGTACCATGGGGAGTACCAACCACCGTAGTACCATGGGGAGTAGCTGACGTAGTACCATGGGGAGTACCAACCATACCATCCACCGTAATACCAGGGATCGTACCATGGGTAAAAGCTGCTCCAGCCCCGGTTGTAATAATTATCGTAAACATCATCGCTGAAGTAAACGATTACCTCATCGGCACCCGTGATCTTGATGCTCGATTCGGGATCATGAAAGCGAACGATTCGATCGGTGTATTCGTACTCCTCGTAATCGTTTGCGTAGGCCTCTTCATCTAATCGCGTGGTATCGTTTACCCCGCGACGGTTATACTCATCAATATCCCTAATATCCCTGGTGTTCGCTATTACCTCCATCTCCGAAGCCTCTCCCTGCACGATCACCACCTTTTTCTTCGGTGGTTGCTCTCGCTTCTTGGTTCGAGCCTTCCACTCCTGGCGGGATTGGGAAGGATCCGCGTAGATATCGTCCCACTCCTGGGCGAAACCTGACAACGGTACGGCGGCTAACAGAACCGCGAATAGTAAATTTTTAGTTTTCATAGTCTCTCCCTTTTTATGATGTTCGTTTTTCCTCACCCTTCCTATCGTAACTTAGACTGTTGGCAATTGCGATAGTTTAAAGCGGGCACTGTAAATATACAACTTCCTTTCTTGAAAGACGAAGAAGGTGGGGAAAAGCTGCAGCAAAAGTGGTTAAAAAAACAAAAGAGCCACTAACGGCCCACCACCTCCAGCCCGTCGTACGCCAAGAAAACCGCTTCGGGCAGCTCCTGCTCCACCTCAGCGTGTAGCCCCAACTCGTGGCTGATATGCGTGAGGTAAGCGGTACGCGGTTGAAGCATCCCGATTACCGTCAACGCCTGATCCAGCGTTTGGTGCGAGAAATGCTCCGTTTTACGAAGGGCACTAATCACCAGCACATCCAACCCTCTCAACTTCTCCAATTCACCATCGGGAATCGTCTTCACATCGGTCAGGTACGCGAAATCGCCTATCCTGAATCCCAAGATGGGCAGCTTGTAGTGCATCACCCGGATGGGTGTGACCTCCACTTCCCCCACGTGAAAAACCTTCTCCGGGTCAATTGACCGAACGCGGATATCCGGAACACCCTTGTAGCCTTGGGGCGAGAAGCAGTAGGGCATGCGTAAGCGGATCACCTCCTCCAGGTGAGCCTCCATGTAGAGATCCACCGTCCCAAAGCGGGAGAAGGGCCTTAGGTCGTCTATCCCCCCCACGTGGTCATAGTGCTCGTGCGTGAAGAGGCAGCCATCAATCTTCCGGTACGGTAGTGGCATGACCTGCTGCCTGAAATCGGGTGAACAGTCGATCAAGAGGCGACTAGGGCCCACCTCGACCATCACGGACGCGCGCAAGCGGTTGTCACGCGGGTCGTTCGAGCTACACACGTCGCACCGACAGCCAATCTGCGGGACACCCGTCGAGGTGCCGGTGCCTAAGAATCTCACGTTCATAGGGGCGATTTCATGAAAAAAGCCACCTCTTAATCGGGCAGCTTTTTCCTTTCTATAGCAGGTTCAACGATTAGAACTGTCTCTCCAATATCCACAGGTCATTGAAAGGCACGCCGTACGTTCTCCGCAGGTACTCCGTACTCCCTTTCGCGGAATAGGTTCTATAAATTTCATCGCGCTTGTTGGCAGCCTGCGCCTTATCGTCGTAGCTGGCCACGATGACCCGGTACATCCCCTCTTCGTTCTGGGCTAAAATCACGTTGTACCCCTCATTCTCCATCCGCTGCTTTAGCGATTCGGCGTTCAACTTCACGCTCAATGCAGCGATGACTACGCTGTACCTTCTAAGGCCGGCCGCATCCGTGGGATTAACCGCCTCTACCTTCTCTTTCCTTACCGATACTTCTACCGGGGGCAAGGTGCTGGCATCTTTAGTCACCGCGGTCGGTTGAGATGCAGCCTGCTGCATCTCTTTCTCCTTAGCGGCCTCGTATACTTGTTTGTACGCGCTCTGCTTAGGCTTGCAAGACGTACCCACCGCTAATAGCGCGGCTAAAATCAATACGAAATGGAATCGTTTCATGTGAGTAATTATTATAAAGTTGCTGCAAAGATAGCAAAGTTGATGGGTTATGCGTTCTCGTGAGAGTGAAAATTAATTAAATCAAGGGACGAACGGGGTTATTCACCTTCTCCTTCTCCTTCTCCTTCTCCTTCTCCTTCTCCTTCACCTTCGCCTTCACCTTCGCCTTCACCTTCGCCTTCACCATCACCTTCACCTTCGCCTTCATCAGGAATCAGTGAACGCTGTGGCAACCGTATCGGCTTGGGGGTAATATCGACTACCCCCGTGGTATCTACGTTCCAGATGAAAGCGGTATCAGCGTATAGAGAGGCGGGGTGAGAAAACAGGTATACCTCCCACTCTCCCTTCGTGAGCCCGGCGAACGAGAACATGCCATCCCTCTCTGGCAGCGTGATCAGGGTGTCCGGATCCTTTATAATCACTATCCCGGCAGTGAATTCGGCCGGGTTAACGTATCCCCGAAGGGTACTACCGTACATCTCCGGAAATGCCCGCACGTTGGGATGGATAAAGTAGTTGCCATCCCGCTCGCGGACGGAATGGGCGGCATTCACGTCGATGATCAGGCTTGAAATGATGTTGGGCTTCATCAGGATCGGCTCCATCAAATCGACCTCAATGCCCTCGATGATCTCACTAGGCATCTGCAAGGGGTAATCCTTCGCGGTATTGGTTAAGATACGGTTTTTGTTACCAAGGAGCAGGCGAACTTTCCGTATCTCCTTACCTGCCGGGAAATACTGGTCGACCAACATTACGTTCTTCCCGTTGAAGAGCGTCAGCAAGTTGTATTCACCCCCGTCGTACTCCAGATTCACCCACTCCCCATCGGCACCCACGCTGTCGGTAGCGAAAATCGACACCCCGCGTACATGCAGGTAGAGCTCCTTGATGGTGAAGTCAGAACCATCGGTAAGTTTAACCCGCAGCCGCCCGGCGTTCACGCTGGGGTCGTTCCCCTCGCAGGCGCCCAACAACAAGATGGAGAGCGCCACAAGGAGAACACGCGATGTCCATTTCTCACGTTTCACCCATGCAGCACCTTGAAGCCAGGCATAACCTGGAATCCCTGTTTCACGTTGCATTGCCGAAAAAATTACCTCAACTATCGCATGCTTTTTCTTCTTTCAGGCTCGACTGACGCAAACTATTTGCGACAAGTGAGAGCAAATGCAAAGCTTGCTTTGACTTTGCCGAACGCGGCAAATATCTGCAAGGCGAATTTTGCGACCCATCAACTGCTTGTTCGCTAAAAGAAAAGAACTCGCGTCTAAAATCGCTCAAACAGCTTTTCTTTTATAACGCAAACTTCGCAGGATGTGTCCCCGCCAAAGTTTGCGAGGTCTTCACCCTGAAAGAAGAAAAAGTTCAATAATGCGAAGGTTGAATATTCACTTTATCACTTCTCCTGCTCTATAGGCTGAAGGCTGGCGACTAGGTTGCGGTCCCCGTACGCGTTATCCACCCGCGCCACGTTCACCCAAAACTTGTTCTCCCTCACGTAGGGAAGCGGGTAAGCTGCCTTGCTTCTCGGGTACGCATGGTTCCACTCGTCGGCCACCACCTCGTACTCGGGGTGCGGCGAGTTGACCAGCACGTTATCCTCCCGGCTATACTCGCCCCTCGATACTTCAAGCACCTCCTCGTATATCTGCTTCATCACCTCCACGAAACGGTCCAGCTCGGCCAGGCTTTCGCTCTCCGTCGGCTCAATCATCAGGGTGCCGTGTACCGGGAAAGAGAGCGTGGGCGCGTGGTAGCCATAGTCCACGAGTCGCTTGGCGACATCGGTCTCGGTAACCCCCGCCAAATCTTTCAGCCCGCGGCACTCCAGGATAAGCTCGTGCCCCACCCTGCCCTTCTCGCCGCGGTAGAGGATGCCGTACGAATCGTCCAGCTTCTCCGCCAGGTAGTTGGCACTCAGGATGGCTGCCGCGGTTGCCTCTTTAAGCCCCTCTGCACCCATCATCCGGATGTAACCATACGTGATGGCTTGTACCCCCGCGCTGCCATAGGGGGCCGAGGCGACCGTGTTCTTATCGGTCGCGAACATCACCGGGTGACCGGGAAGGAATGGCACCAGGTGATCGGCCACGCAGATGGGTCCCACGCCCGGTCCCCCACCCCCGTGGGGTATGGCAAAGGTCTTGTGCAGGTTCAGGTGGCATACGTCCGCCCCGATCGTGCCCGGGTTGGTGTACCCCACTTGCGCGTTCATATTGGCCCCATCCATGTAGACCTGTCCCCCCGCCTCATGAATCAGTCGGCACATCTCCGCGATCTCCGTCTCGAAAATCCCGTGGGTCGAGGGGTAGGTCACCATGTAGGCCGCCAGGTTATCTTTATGCGCTTCGATCTTGCGGCGCAGGTCGTCCATATCCACGTTCCCCTTCTCATCGCTCGCCACGGTAACCGGCTTAAAGCCCGCCTGAACGGCGCTCGCCGGGTTGGTTCCGTGTGCCGATGCCGGGATCAGGACCACTTTGCGATGCCCCTCACCTATGCTCTCCAGGTAGCTGGCGATGGTGATAAGGCCGGTGAATTCGCCCGCCGCACCCGAGTTGGGCTGCAGGCTGGTAGCGGCGAAGCCGGTGATCACTGCCAGCA
Organism: Bacteroidales bacterium; assembly: GCA_012838585.1. GTDB lineage: Bacteria > Bacteroidota > Bacteroidia > Bacteroidales > Dysgonomonadaceae > Proteiniphilum. The sequence goes on along the minus strand of DUPB01000036.1, from coordinate 9,010 downwards.
GCTGCCCCAGCTCCTCTATCAGCTGCAGGTAACCCTGGGCTTGCTCCACCGGTGCGAAGGGGTGGATACGCTGCAGGGTGGTAAGGCCCAACGGCAGCATCTCCGATGCCGCGTTCAGCTTCATGGTGCAGGAGCCGAGGGATATCATGGAGTGAGCCAGCGATATATCTTTTCTATCCAGTCGTTTAATGTAGCGCATCAGCTCCGTTTCGGTGTGGTAGCTATTGAAGGTGGGGTGCGTGAGAAAGGGCGACTCTCTCAGTTGCTCCTCTTTCAGGGTGATCAGCTCGGGGAGCTCATCGAACCCGCACACCTGTGAACTACCCGCGGCCATGGCAAAAACGGCCAGCAGCTCCTTCGCGCGATCGCTGCTGGTGGTTTCGTCAATGCTGAGTCCCACCTCACCGCTATCGAAGTAGCGGAGGTTGATCTTCCGCATCTCCGCGTGGTCGCGTATATCCTGTACCGTGACCCCTTCGGGGAGGGTAATTTTCAACGTGTCGAAGAAGCTGGTGTTATGTTGCTTGTAGCCCATCTGCTGCAGTTGCTCGTTCAGGTGCGAGGCTACAGAGTGCACGCGGCGGGCGATCTTCTTCAGCCCCTCGGGGCCATGGTACACCGCGTAAAAGGAGGCCATGGTGGCCAGGAGCGCCTGCGCGGTACAGATGTTCGAGGTGGCCCTTTCGCGCTTGATATGTTGCTCGCGCGTCTGTAAAGCCATCCTCAGCGCCTCTTTTCCGTAAGCGTCCTTGGAGATGCCGATGATCCTGCCCGGCACCTGCCGCTTGTACTCCTCCTTGGTGGCGAAGAATGCAGCCGAGGGACCCCCGAAATACATGGGTATACCAAACCGTTGGCTGCTGCCAAAAGCGATGTCAGCACCCCACTCGCCCGGTGGCGTTAGCAGCACCAGGGCCAGGAGGTCGGTCGCCACCGCCACCTTGCATCCCAGGCTCTTAGCCTTTTCAGTAAAGGCCCGGTAATCCTCCACGCTGCCGTCGCTATTGGGGTATTGCAGGATAGCCCCGAACAACGGTGTATCGAAAGCGTACTCCCGGTAATCACCCACGATCACCTCGATGCCCACCCGTTCCATTCTCACTTTCAGTACCGAGAGGGTCTGCGGGAATATCTTCTCATCCACGAAGAGCGCCTTCACGTCGTCCTTCACCTGGGCACGATCCCTGAGGTTATACATCATGGTGGCCGCCTCGCCCGCGGCGGTACCCTCGTCCAACAGTGAGCTGTTAGCTAACGGCAGTCCGGTGAGGTCGCTCACCATCGTCTGGAAATTGAGCAACGCCTCGAGTCTCCCCTGCGATATCTCCGCTTGGTACGGCGTATATGAGGTATACCATACCGGGTTCTCAAACACGTTGCGGTAGATGACCGCGGGTGTGATGGTGTCGTACCACCCCATACCGATGTAAGACGCGTAAATCTCGTTCTTCGCGGCGATACGCGCGATCTCTTCGGCGTACTCCTGTTCTGTAAGGGCTTCCGGCAACGGTAACGGCTCCTTTAAAAGGATATCTGCCGGGATAGTCTGGTTGATCAACTCATCGATGGAGGTAAGCCCGATCGATTCGAGCATCTTTTGCTTATCGGCTTCGGTGATACCGATATGTCTCTGTTTAAATTGTTCCATTTTCATCTTATTCACGTTCTTATGGTTATCTTATCTGCCCCACGAAGGGGTTGTATCTCTTTTCGTACCCGATGGTGGTAGCGGGTCCATGACCGGGGTGGACGACCGTCTCATCTGGCAGGGTAAACAGTTTTTCCCGGATACCCCTCTCCAACGTCTCGTAACTGCCGCCATAAAGGTCGGTCCGCCCTATGCTGGAGTGAAACAGCACATCGCCTACAAACAGGCAACCGGCGGTCGCGTTGTAAAAAACGAGGCTACCCGGTGAATGTCCCGGAACGTGCAGCACCTCCAGCAGCTGGTTCCCAAACGAGACCCGGTCCCCCTCCTTGAGGTTGGTAATCGCCTTAGGCTTCATGTCGTAGTCGAGGGGCGGTAGGCCAAACTGTGTCAGCTGCCGGGGAAGGTCATCCATCAGGAAGCGGTCGCCCTCATGACAAGAGAGGGGAACGTTATACGTTGACGAGATAAAGTTGACACCCATGAGGTGATCAAAATGAAGGTGGGTATTCAATAGCCGCTTCACCACCAAGCCGTTGTCCGCGATAAAGCGGGTGAGTTGCTCCTCCTCATCGGGATAAAAGCATGCCGCGTCAATCACGGCACACTCCCTTGTCTCGTCATGTAAGACATATGTATTGACTCCTAATGGATTTAATTCGAATGTTTCGACTCTCATGTACGGGCAAGCATGGATGTTATCAATCAAGTCTTACAAAAATAACCATTTTTTTTCAATTAGCCCATAGGTAGGTATATCAGTTTTTTCGTCTGGAAGAACGGCTCCTTGAAGTAGTGGTTTAGTGGCACCTCCTCGACTATTCGTTTAAAAGGCCTTAGCTCGGCAGTTAAATCCCCGCCTTTCAAACAGATAAGCCCATTGGGAAGCGAGTTGAACTGCTCACGTGCCATGTTTTCGCGGGTCACTTTCATCAGGTCGGGCAAGGGCATCACGGCGCGACTGACGATAAAGTGGAACTTCCGCTTTTCAGCCTCCACACGCCCGTGCACCTCCTCCACGTTGGTTAGTTCCAGCGCCTTAGAAACTTCGCTTACCACCTTTATTTTCTTCCCGATGCTGTCAAGCAGCACGAACCGAACCCCTGGGAAGTAGATGGCCAAGGGAATTCCCGGGAACCCCCCACCCGTTCCCACGTCCATAATGGCCGTGTTGTCCGTGAAATGGGTATACTTGGCGATCGCCAGGGAGTGTAGGACGTGGTGTAAGTAGAGGTTACTTATATCCTTGCGGGATATCACGTTAATACGGGCGTTCCAATAGCCATACAACTCGCCTAACTGCTCGAATTGGCCTAGCTGCCGATTGGTAAGGTCCGGGAAGTAGGTAGTCAGCGTCTTCACTTCAAGTCGGCCAGTTTAGCGGCTGGGGTGTTCTCTCTCAATAGCGAGCGTATCGAGCTGTACGGGATGAACACCTCGGGGGCATCCAATTGGTACGCCGAGTATTCACCCTTGTTATACGTGTAGGTGATACCCCTATCGGTTAACAAAAAATTCCTGTTGGGAACAATCTCTTGAACCCCGTAAAAGCCAAGGTCTTCCAGCTCCTCCACGCTCTTCACGTTATTCTGCTCCAGCAGCGACGCGATAATCAAGTTTTGCAGCGCTTGGTCATACCCGGCCCTAAACAGCTCATTCTCGGTGACCTGCTTACCGCTGCTCACATCCATCACCCAGTTGCGGTACGAGACGTAGGAGGTGGCTCCCCTCTTGCTGTTTGACTGTTCTACCTGAAACGAGAGCACCCCGTGACGATTATAAACGATCCGGTTCGAGAGCGACTCGTAGTAGGAGTAGAAGTTCCCGCTTCCCCCCTGCTCCCTATCATGTAAACCAACATCCGGGATGAGCTCACTCCACTCCTCCAGATCGGTAACCGACTCCCGGAAGGTCCCCGCATCGTAAGTGTAATTGTCAATGCAGCTCTTCACGTACGCTTCTACCGCAGCTTGCGGCGTCATCTCTGCAAAAGCGTTGCCCAACATGATCTGTGTAAAAAACTGCTGTAATATCACAACATCCGCTCCCCTACTGCTGATCGGATAGATTAACTCCACGCTGATATCGCAATAAGGGTTTGCCGTGTCGCCTTCAAGGTGGCTCCGCTGGGCTACCCGAATCGTATCTAACTCAACGCTTTTCTCTGCTACTTTCTCTTTTTGCAGGGCATTGTTGCATGCGGCGAAAGTGAGGAGCAGTGCCCCAAGTAGCATGAAACCGGTCAGGGTATTCGGTCTCTCCATATAAGGTAAAAAATTAATTACGTATTAGCTACGTTTCATCAAAATTCACGCTTGAGCCACCCCGCCTATCGGGGGCAAGAAACCCGGGTCGTTCTGCGCCTTAATCGGACCATTGTGCTGCTCGAACTTATCGATATTGTCGGTCAAAGCAGCTAGCAGCCGCTTCGCGTGCTCCGGCGTGAGAATGATTCGGGAGTTAACCCTGGCCTTGCTCACACCGGGCATCACCCGGATAAAATCGATGACGAACTCCGATGTGGAGTGAGAGATAACCGCCAGGTTGGAATAGGTCCCCTGGGCCATCTCCTCGCTCAATTCGATCTGTATTTCATTTTCTTTCTTGAACTGTTCCATTGTTACTACAGTTTTGGCAATTAGTAATTAGCAATTTTCTTAGGAGCGAGAGCAAAGCCAAGTTTACTTGAACTTTGCCAAGCGACGACAGAAAAGGCAGCGAAGCTGAACTTTTGCGTTAAGCAAGACGAGCAGAAAACGAACTTGTTCGTGTTATGCCGTTGCGAGCAAAAGTGCTGCGAAGCTGAATTAGCAATTAGCAATGAGCAATGAGCAATTAGCAATCGACTAAAAATCATAAGGTTGCATTAAGCAAGCCCCTTCAATAATGATTCCAAAGAATCCTTCGCGTCACCCAACAAGAGGTGTACCCTCTCCTCCCGTTTATATAGCGGGTTATCCACACCGGAGTAGCCCGGGTTCAGGTCGTAGTTGCAAATAATCACCTCCTTCGCCTGATCCACGTTCAGTACCGGCATCCCGTAAATGGGCGTGTCGGCGGCATCCCGTGCCGAGGGGTTGATCACATCATTGGCACCGATAACGATTGCCGCGTCGGTAGATGCGAAGTCGTCATTCACCGCGTCCATCTCGAACAGCTTGTCGTATGGCACGTCCGCTTCCGCGAGCAGCACGTTCATATGCCCCGGCATGCGTCCCGCCACAGGGTGGATGGCGAATTTGACGTCCGCCCCATTCTCCTCAAGCTTATCGGCCAGCTGCTTCACCAGGTGTTGCGCTTGTGCCAACGCCATCCCGTAGCCTGGGACGATGATGACCGACTTAGCGTTTGTAAGGATATCGGCAGGCGTTGTTTTAGCGGGCTCTTCTTCGGGTTTGGGCTCTTGTACTGCTTCGGCCACCGGTTCTGTTTCAGACACCGGTTTCGTTTCAGACACCGGTTCTGTTTCAGGCACCGGTTTCGTTTCTATCACGGGAACGGGGTCCACCTGTGTCAGGGGTACTTTCTCCACCTCTGCAACGGGCTCCGTTTCGATTACAGGTGTCGTCTCCACCTCAGCAACAGGTGTCATTTCGGTTATGGTCTTTGTTTTGACGACCTTACTCGTTTCAGCTTTCTGTTTGGATGGTGTCACGGACGTTTTCCCGGTTAAGATATCGCCCAGCCCCCGGTTCATGGCGCGGCACATCACCTGCGTGAGCAGCAATCCCGATGCCCCCACGATTCCCCCTACCGCCACCAGCAGCAGGTCGTTCACCGCCATCCCCGCGATGGCACCTGCCACCCCGCTCAACGAGTTAAGGAGCGAGATGGTGATTGGCATATCGGCTCCCCCCACACGGATGGCAAAGGCGACCCCGAAAAAAGAACTGATCACGATACTACCGATCAATGCGACCGCGATCATCGAGGGATTGTCACCCACGAAAGCGGCATAAACCGTAATACCCACCAGCAGGATGAGGCATAAGTTGAGGATAAGCGAGTGATTTTTCCAGACAACCGGCTTCTGCGGGAACAGCCGGTGCAACTTGCCCGCCGCAACCAGGCTACCGAACAGGGTTACCAACCCCACCACGATGGCCAGGACCGAGGTGACGTTCACGAATAGCGGGTAGTCGGTTTCGGGAATACCCACCCCCAGCAGGGAGAGGGTTCCCACCAGCGCCGAAGCGAAGCCCCCCAACCCGTTCAACAGGGCCACTAACTGGGGCATCTGTATCATCTTCACCCGGGCCGCGAGGGCTCCCCCGATCAATATACCGATCAACATGAAGGGGAAGATGCTCCACGCCGAAAGGATGTTGTTATATACCAGGGTAATCACCACGCCCAGGAAGAGGCTCACCGCGCTAATCAGGTTACCGGCCACGGCCGTTTTCACTTTGCTCAAGAACGAGATACCGATCAGGACGGTAACCGAGAGGATGGCACACGCGATAATATAGAAGGTATGACTCATGACGCAGGCTATTTTTTCTTCTTATCAAACATCTTTAACATCCGGTGGGTCACGCCAAACCCGCCTATCACGTTCACCGTGGCCGCGATAATAGCAATGCCCCCAAGTATCTGACCCAGGAGCAGCTCACCCCGCGATGTGGCAAAAAAAGTAAAGCCAACGGCAGTCAGCGCACCAAGCAGCGTGATCCCTGACAGCGCGTTCATCCCCGACATCAAGGGGGTATGCAACAGCGAGGGAACCTGCTTGATGATGAGGTAACCCACGACCGTGGCTACCACGAAAACAAGTAATAAAATAATGGGATGCATAGATATAGTATACTTATATGATTTTGATTGCCAGGTAGTTTTTATGATTTAGTTAAGCATCGCTTCACGGGTTCCCTCGTGTACCACCTCCCCATCGCGGGTCACCAAGATAGAACGGGTAATCTCATCGTTCTCGTCTAGCACCATCTCGCCGTCACGTACCAGGTACTTCACCAGGTTATACACGTTGTTGGCAAACATCCAGGTGGAGCTGGTAGGAATAAGCCCCGGGATATTCTTGATGCCGCAGAGGGTGACGTTGTGCTTCACCTCTTTGGTTCCCGGCGGGGTAATTTCGCAATTGCCCCCCTGGTCGATAGATATATCCACGATGACCGAGCCGTTCTTCATCTCCTTAACCATATCCTCGGTAACGAGAATGGGGGCGACCTTACCGGGGACGAGCGCGCTCAGGAAGAGGATATCCATATCCTTGATCACCCCCCGAAGTACTTCCCGCTCCTTCTCAAGCCACTCTTCCGGCAACTTGTTGGCGTACCCCCCTTGGCCGACCGCGATTTCTGGTGGCACACCCGTTTCAATCACCTTGGCGCCCAGGCTCTTGGCCTGTTCACAGGCCGCGGGGCGAATATCCATCGCGTGGGTAATCGCGCCCAACCGCTTGGCCGTGGCAAGTGCCTGCAAGCCAGCCACACCCACCCCGATAACCAACACGTTGGCCGGTTTTAGCATACCCACGGCGGTAAACATCTGGGGTATGAAAAAGGAGAGATCATTCGCCGCCATGATGATGCCCTTGTAGCCGGCGCAGGTACTCATCGAGGTGAGTGCATCCATATTCTGCGCGCGCGATATACGCGGGATACCATCCAGGGTCAGGCTGATCACTCCGGTAGAAGCGAGCCTCCGCACCATATCGTGATTAACCGGTGACGCTGGATGTATAAAGGTAATCAGGTACTGCCCCTGGTGCATCATATCCACCTCGTGCTTCCCCAGCGCCTCGTTAAAGAGGGGCTCCTTCACCTTCAGGATCAGGTTGGCCCTGCGGAACAGCTCCCGCGGGTCGGTCACCATTTCGGCACCCGCCTCCACGTACTGCTCATCGTAGAAATGCGATTGCACACCGGCTCCATTCTCTACAAGCACCTTCATGCCGTCATTAACAAACTTCTTCACGGTCTCGGGCGTGGCGGCTACCCTCGCTTCACCACGCATAATCTCTCTTGGTATTCCTATTATCATAGCAAAAATATATTTAAAACAAACACGGTAAACAAACGACCCGTGAAAACCGAATCGGGTTGCTGTTGCAAAAATAACAATAAAAAAGAGAATAGCAACCGAAATCCCGCGAAGAATCAATCTATTCTATTTTGTTTTTTTCACGATTGAGTTATCATTATTAAACTCTCTTTCGGGTAAATATTTCTTTCGTATTGGATTTAATCGTATTTTTGTGATACGATTTCAAATTATCCAATCAATAAAAATAGTTAGTATAATGGTAAGTTACAAAGAATTAGGTCTTGTAAACTCAAGAGAGTTGTTCAAAGAAGCGATGAAGGGCGGTTATGCCATTCCCGCTTTTAACTTCAACAACATGGAGCAGATGCAGGCCATCATCTCGGCATGCGTGGAAACCCGGTCGCCCGTGATCCTTCAGGTATCCAGCGGCGCACGCAAGTACGCCAACCAGACCCTGTTGCGTTACATGGCTCAAGGAGCCGTTGAGTACGCGAAAGAGCTGGGGTACGAGATTCCCATCGTCCTACACCTTGACCACGGCAATACCTTTGAGCTCTGCAAGTCTTGCATCGAAACCGGCTTCTCGTCGGTGATGATCGATGGTTCCTCCCTGCCTTACGAAGAGAACGTCGCGTTGACCAAGAAGGTAGTCGATTACGCGCATCAGTACGACGTAACGGTAGAGGGTGAACTGGGTATCTTGGCCGGCATCGAGGACGACGTGGTAGCCGAGAGCCACACCTATACCGAACCCGATGAGGTGGTGGACTTCGTAACACGCACCGGCGTTGACTCGTTAGCGATCTCTATTGGCACCTCTCACGGGGCGTACAAGTTCACCCCCGAGCAGTGCACGGTCAACGAAAAGGGCGTATTGGTACCGCCCCCCTTGCGCTTTGATATCCTCGAGGAGATCGAAGAGCGCATCCCCGGGTTCCCCATCGTGCTTCACGGTTCCTCTTCCGTACCCCAAGAGTACGTGGAGACGATCAACAAGTACGGCGGTAAGCTGAAAGACTCCATCGGCATCCCCGAAGAGCAGTTGCGCCAAGCGGCTCAATCGGCGGTTTGCAAGATCAATATCGACTCGGATGGCCGCTTGGCCATGACCGCCGCCGTGCGTGAAGTACTGGCTACCCAGCCGGCCGAGTTCGACCCCCGCAAATACTTGGGACCGGCACGCGAAGAGTTGAAAAAGCTCTACATGCACAAAACCAAGAACGTGTTGGGAAGCGCCGGAAAAGCGTAATTGGATTCCTCAACGTAGGTTACATACGGAAATACGGAAAAGGGTGAGATCGTGGAGTACGACTCACCCTTTCTCTATTGCATGGAATGCGTTTCAATGGAGCACGTTTC
>DUPB01000005.1 GCA_012838585.1 Bacteroidales bacterium | reverse complement strand
TGAATAGATCGAGTGATTCTTCCCGTATCTGTTGCGCATCGTGCCACGCCTCCAGCATACGCGGTCGCGTGAGGGAGTCCCATATTTTGTAGAGCTCCTTCACCAGCTCGTGGTCATCCTCCTGGATGTCCAGCTCCTCGGGCCATTCGGGGAGGGTGGTGGTCTCCAGTACCTCGAACACCAGTACCGAGTGGTGGGCCGTTAAGGCTCGCCCCGATTCGGTGATGATATTGGGATGGGGTAGATCGTTCTTATCAGCCGCGTCCACGAAGGTGAATACCGAGTCGTTCACGTACTCCTGGATGGAGTAGTTGACGCTGTTCTCGGTAAACGAGGAGCGTGTGCCATCGTAATCCACACCCAGTCCCCCGCCGATATCCACGATATCTATATTGAACCCCATGGCATGAAGTTGCACGTAGAACTGTGCAGCCTCCCTTAACGCCGTTTTAATGCGTCGTATCTTGGTGATCTGGCTACCAATGTGAAAGTGAATCAGCCGGAAGCAATCGGTCATCTCGTTTTCCCGAAGGATCTCCATCGCCTCCAGCAGCTCGCTCGAGTTGAGACCGAACTTGCTGGCATCGCCGCCCGACTCCTCCCATTTACCGCTGCCTGAGCTGGCCAGCTTTATCCGGATCCCCAGGTTGGGCCTTACGTTGAGTCGTTTAGCTATCTCGATGGTGAGCGACAGCTCGTTCAACTTCTCCACCACGATAAACACCTGTTTGCCCATTTTTTTTGCCAGCAGCGCCAACTCCAGGTAACTCTCGTCCTTGTAGCCATTGCAGATGATGAGCGAGTTGCTCTCGGTATTGATGGCGAGCACGGCATGCAGCTCCGGTTTGGATCCTGCTTCAAGGCCGATATTGAACCGCTTCCCGCTGGCCACGATCTCCTCCACCACCTGCCGCATCTGGTTGACCTTGATGGGGTAGACGATATAGTTCTTGGCCTTGTACTGGTACTCTTTGGCGGCAATGGCGAAGCTGTTGGATATCTTTTCAATCCGGTTGTCCAGTATCTCCGGGAACCGCAGCAACACCGGGGCGGTCACGTCACGCAGGTAGAGTTCCCGCATCAGTTCGCTTAAGTCGACGCTCTGCCCCTCCTGTTTTCGAGGGGTGACCTGCACATGTCCCTTATCGTTGATGGAGAAGTAGCCGTTTCCCCAGCCGTTAATGTTATACAGCTCCTCCGAGTCTTCAATGCGCCATTTTCTCATGCTTGCATACGCTGTTAAAAGTGATGAAGATGTGGGTATTAACCCTTTGATCCAATACACCCCTTATGCGAATTCCTATGCAAACTCCTGAACAAACCCTGTTACAAACCCGGTGTACGATGCATATGGAGGTGTCCTATGAATTGAGCTGCAAAAATAGCTATAAATTTTATTATTTCGGTTAGTTTTTCGCTTTGTTGGCCGTGAGCAGGGTCAAATAGCCGGTGCAATATCATGCGACGCACGAAAGTCAAGTAATTAATTAAAAACTTGTATTTAAAAAATCGGAAGGAGAAAGAATAGGAATGTTGCGGAATGGATGTAATACTAACAAATCTTTGTCGCCTGTAATAATGCAGGAGGCACAGGCAGCTACGGCAAGTTCCAGGAATTTGTTGTCTTTTGGGTCGCGACAAGCTAAAACCGAAAGAGGTTCTACCGATATAAAGTCGGCTTGCTTTGCTATTTGTTGCAATTGTTTCATTCTTTTGTTTTCAGGCAAGTATTTGTCGAATTTGTTTCGTGAAAGCACCTCTGTCGCTTCGGCGAGTGTTTTTTCGGAGAAACAAATGCATCCTTGTTCACGTGCAACCTCTAAAGCCTGTGCCGGAATACTTAACGGTTTAAGTATGGCACTAACGAGCGTGTTGGTATCTGCAACGAATCGCATACAAGTTGGCGCTTACGGTTGTAGAAAAGCTTCGAACATTTCGGGTTCAAGGCGCGTGAGCTTACTGATAATATCGTTGCTTACGCCCTCTTCGGCTAATTCAATGGCAAGCTCTAATTGCTCGCTCCCGGTAGGGTACAGTTCACCACGAAGCACTGCATCGAACACGCGCGAAGTAAGTTTTTTCTTGCTTGCATCAGAAAGGCTGTTCCATATCTTAGCCGAAGTCCCGTCTACTTCCAGTACAATCCGTTCCATAACAATAATAATTAATGAATTACAAGTGATACAAAGTTAGGGAAAATAACTGATAATGGATAATTGGTCGAGGGAAAAACGCATGCGAATTGCAACGGGTGACAAGCTGCTTGCCTTTTATCCCACGCGATCACGATTGGGAAAAGAGTCATTCGACTACTTGCTGGAGGTGTAAGTCGCGTAGAGACAACAGGAAAGGTGATTTATTCGTGGTGCGTTAATTCGTGATGCATTAACACCCATCTGTTTTGTTTTTTTAACGTTGCAAGTGCAACAATTCACAGATTAAAAACATCTAATTAATATAGGTCGGTTTATGAAGATGAATCGTTTATCCGTAATTGTTATCAGCCATTTACAAATACATTTTAAAGCATAAATCGTATGAAACACGCTTTTTCCCCTTTCTTTTCATTGGTCATTGCCGGCACGTTACTGATCGTTTCGTGCCACAGAAGCGATGAGGAGGCTCCTATGGGGGAACTTTCAGACCCCATCCAAATTGAATTGCGCTCGGAAGAAAAGAAGATGATAGAATCCGACCAAGCGTTTGCATTCGACTTCTTCGAGAACGTTTTCCGGGAAGAGGCCTTGGACGAGGATGCCAACTTCATGGTCTCCCCGTTGAGCTTGAGCATGGCCCTGATGATGACCAGTAACGGTGCAGGTGGTGATACCAAGTCGGCCATGCGGACCACGTTGCACTTGGACGGGTACGGCGACCAGGAGGTCAACGCCTACTACAAAAAGTTGAAAGAGGCCCTTTTGAAGACCGATCCGTCGACCAAGCTCTCCATAGCCAATGCTATTTTTACCGACCAGTTCGTTGAAATTCATAAGGCCTTCATCAAGACCAATCAGTCGTACTTCGATGCTACTATCCGGCAGGTCAATTTTGGCGACCCTGCCACGGTGGACATTATTAACGGTTGGGCATCGGAGCATACCGACGGGCTGATCAAGGAGGTGATCGAAGAGACGAGCCCGCTGGATCTGATGTACCTCCTCAACGCCATATACTTTAAAGGGATATGGACTACCCAGTTTGATAAGAAGAACACTTCCCGTGAGCCCTTTTCCCAAGAGGACGGGGGGCGTGCTGACGTGGATATGATGCATCAGACCGCGACTTTTAATTACACCGCGGATAAGAGTTTTCAACTGGTGCAACTTCCCTACGGGAACCAGGCGTTCAGCATGATGGTGCTTCTGCCGGTCGAAGGGCTCAGCCTGCGTGAAGCGGTAGCTGTCCTTTGTAGCGAGGGCTATTGGGGTGGACTGCAATCGAGGCTTTCCGAAGCGGAGGTGACCCTTTCGCTGCCCAAGTTCAAGACCGAGTACAGCAAAAAGCTGAACGATGTACTCACCGCGATGGGGATGGGGATTGCCTTTTCCACTATGGCCGATTTTTCGGGCATGTCTGACTGCCCTGCCTTTATTGAGTTCGTTAAGCAGGATACCTACATCAGTACCGATGAGGAGGGTACCGAGGCCGCGGCCGTTACTGTCGTTGCAATGAGGAAAAATGCCTTGGGCCCCCAGCAGGTACTCTTTAACGCCAATCGCCCCTTCCTCTACCTGATTCAGGAGAATTCTACCGGTGCCATCCTGTATATGGGTGCGGTGAAGCATTTCAAGTAGGGAACGCCTACTGCAGGAAGCGCTGTATTGAATGAACCCTTTATCGAAAATAGTTAATCGATCGTTTCAAAGAAAAATCGTATGAAACCAGCTTGTTTTACCCTGTTTTCACTGTTTATTGCCGGCATGTTATTGGCTGTATCGTGTGATAAAAGCCCGGTGCATGATGAGGAGGTTCCCATGGGGGAGCTTCCCGATCCCATCCGGATTGAATTGCGCTCGGAAGAAAAGAAGATGATCGGCTCGGATCAAGCGTTCGCGTTCGAGTTCTTCGAGAACGTTTACCGGGAAGAGGCCGAGGACGAAGATGCCAACTTCATGGTCTCCCCGTTGAGCTTGAGCATGGCCCTGATGATGACCAGCAATGGCGCGGCCGGTGAGACCAAGTTGGCCATGCGAACCACGTTGCACCTGGACGGATACGGTGACGAGGAGGTCAATGCCTATTACAAGAAGCTGAAAGAGGCGCTATTGAAGACCGACCCATCGACCAAGCTCTCCATCGCCAACGCCATTTTCACCAACCAGTTAGTCAATATCCACGAGGCGTTCATCCAGACTAATCAATCTTACTTTGATGCCACTATCCAAAAGGTCAACTTCGGTGATCCCGCTACCGTGGGCATAATCAATGGCTGGGCATCGGAGCACACCAACGGGCTAATAAAGAAGGTAATCGAAAGGACTCAGTCGCTGGATTTGATGTACCTCCTCAACGCCATCTACTTTAAAGGGATATGGACCACCCAGTTCGATAAGAAGAACACCTCCCGGAAGCCCTTTACCAATTTGGATGGGGGACGTGCTAACGTGGATATGATGCACCAGACCGCGAATTTTAATTACACCGAGGATAGGACCTTTCAACTGATACAACTTCCTTACGGGAATCAGGCATTTAGCATGATGGTGCTGCTACCGCTTGAAGGGATTAGCCTGGGTGAAGCGGTTACGGTCCTTAACGGTGACGGCTACTGGGGCGGGTTGCAGTCGAGGCTCTCTGATACGGAGGTGGTCCTCTCGTTACCCAAGTTCAAGACCGAGTACAGCAAGAAGCTGAACGACGTGCTCACCACGATGGGGATGGGGGTTGCGTTCTCAAATATGGCCGACTTCTCGGGTATGTCTGACTACAGCGCGAAGATATCTTTCGTTAAGCAGGATACCTATATCAGTACTGATGAGGAGGGTACCGAGGCCGCGGCCGTTACCACCGTTGGAGTTGAGGTGACAGCCTTGCCATCGCCTCGCAAAGTGATTTTTAACGCCAACCGCCCCTTCCTCTACCTGATCCAGGAGAATTCTACCGGTGCTATCCTGTTCATGGGTGCGGTGAAGCACTTCAAGTAGGGGCGATTTAGTTTAAAGTGCTCGTCTACGCGTAATGTTCGTATGTTTAACTTTTTGGCTTAGCACCTTGCTTTAGCGCGTTTGCTGCTCTCGTTAGCTGCTTTGTACTTCGGTTCAACACGTTTGTTGGTCACGTTCGTTTGTTTGTACTTTGGTTTAGCTTGTTGTAGTAAATACATTTCATTTGATCATTTGTTTAATTTGTAGACCACGATAATTTTCATTTATAGAAATCACCTGTCGGTTTTTAAAACCTGCGGGTGATTTTTTATTTTCTTTTCATCTAGTCGATTTTCAGTAAAGTTGTACGATTGGGGAAACTTTCCCCATCACTTAAAAAGTTAATATCTTTATAACCAGTATAGTATAAATTAATTTGGAAAACTTTGCATTGTTGTTAATAAGTTGATGGGAAATTATTTTGCAATTAGGAAAAGATTCCATAAAATTGCAATTCCAAAACCTTTCTAAGGTGAATGGTACCATGAAGGACCAATTCATCCGTTATTTTCGAGATCGGTTTACTTTATTTACAGTTTAAATTGCAACGTAACTGATGAAAAAGAAAACGTACACGTTTGATGAAGCGTATGCCGCTTCACTAGACTATTTCCAGGGCGACGAGCTTGCGGCTAAGGTATGGGTCAGCAAGTACGCGTTGAAGGATAGCCATGGTGAGATTTATGAGAAGACACCCGAGGATATGCATTGGAGGCTGGCGAAAGAGGTGGCACGGATCGAAAAAAAGTATGCTAACCCGCTCAGCGAGCAGGAGCTGTTCGATCTGTTCGATCGGTTTCGTTACATCATCCCGCAGGGAAGCCCCATGACCGGTATTGGGAACGACTACCAAGTGGCCTCGCTGTCGAACTGCTTCGTGATTGGCATGGACGGTAGTGCCGACTCGTACGGCGCGATTATCCGTGTTGACGAGGAGCAGGTGCAACTGATGAAACGGCGTGGCGGGGTAGGGCATGACCTTTCTCACATCCGCCCCAAGGGGTCTCCCGTGAAAAACTCGGCCCTCACCTCCACCGGGCTGGTTCCGTTTATGGAGCGCTACTCCAACTCAACCCGCGAAGTGGCTCAAGATGGGCGTCGGGGTGCCTTGATGTTGAGCGTTGCCATTAAGCATCCCGACTCGGAAGACTTTATCAACGCCAAGCTGGAGCAGGGCAAGGTGACCGGTGCCAATATCTCGGTTAAGATCGATGACGCTTTCATGGAGGCGGTTGCCGAGGGCAAGCCCTACGTGCAGCAGTTCCCGATTAACGCTAAAAACCCGCGCTACTCTAAAACGATTGATGCCCGGAAACTATGGGATAAGATCGTGCATAACGCGTGGCGGTCGGCCGAGCCAGGGGTGCTGTTTTGGGACACCATCCTTCGCGAGTCGGTACCCGATTGCTATGCTGACCTCGGTTTCAGAACCGTGTCTACCAACCCTTGTGGTGAAATCCCGTTGTGCCCCTACGATAGTTGCCGGCTGCTGGCCATCAACCTCTATTCCTACGTGGTGAACCCCTTTAAGGAGGATGCTTACTTCGATTTCGACCTGTTCGGGAAGCACGTGCAGTTAGCGCAGCGCATCATGGACGACATCATCGACCTGGAGGAAGAGAAGATCGTTAAGATTCTGGAGAAGATTGAACAAGACCCTGAGTCGGAAGAGGTCAAATTTGCCGAGCGCAACCTCTGGAAGAAGATTCAGCACAAGACGATGCAGGGTCGCCGCACCGGTGTGGGCATCACCGCCGAGGGCGATATGTTGGCCGCGTTGGGTATCCGTTACGGTTCGGATGAGGGGAATGATTTCTCGGAAAAAGTGCACCGTACCATCGCGCTGAACGCGTACGCCTCCTCCGTGAACATGGCCAAGGAGCGGGGTGCCTTCGAGATCTATGATGCCGAGCGGGAGAAGGACAATCCCTTTATCAATCGTTTGAAAGAGGCTGACCCCAAGTTGTATGATGATATGGTGAAGTATGGCAGGCGCAATATTGCCCTCCTCACCATCGCTCCCACGGGCACCACCAGCTTGATGTCGCAAACCACGTCGGGTATCGAGCCGGTTTTTTTGCCAGTATACACCCGTCGCCGCAAGGTGAATCCCAGCGACAAGGACGTGAAAATCGATTTCGTGGACGAGAACGGGGACTCGTGGGAGGAGTACGTGGTTTTTCACCATAAATTCGTGACCTGGATGGAGACTAATGGCCACTCTACTACCAAGAAGTACTCGCAGCGTGAAATCGACGAGTTGGTAGCCCAGTCACCTTACCATAAGGCCACTTCCAACGATGTGGACTGGTTGCAGAAGGTGCGGATGCAAGGTAGGGTGCAGAAGTGGGTAGACCACTCCATCAGTGTTACCATTAACCTTCCCAACGATGTGAGCGAGGAGTTGGTCGGCAAGTTGTACGTGGAAGCCTGGAAAAGCGGTTGCAAGGGATGTACGGTCTATCGCGACGGGTCGCGTGACGGCGTGCTGATCGCTAACGGTGATGAAGAGGAGGATAAGAAAGACGATTGCTTCGAACTACCGCAGATCGTCACCTCTCGTCCCGCTGAACTGGAAGCCGATGTGATCAAGTTCCAGAACAACAAGGAGAAGTGGATCGCTTTTATCGGGTTGCTCAACGGTAGGCCGTACGAGATATTTACCGGGTTGAACGATGAGGACGATGGTATTATGGTTCCTAAGAACGTTACCAAGGGGAAGATCATCAAGGCGTACGACAGCGATGGACGTAAGCATTACGACTTTCAGTTCCAGAACCGACGTGGCTACAAGGTCACCATGGAGGGGCTTGATGGCAAGTTCAACCCCGAATTTTGGAACTACGCCAAGCTTATATCGGGAGTCCTTCGTTATGGTATGCCTATTGATCAGGTAGTCAAGCTGGTATCGGGATTGGAACTCGACAGCGAGACCATCAACACCTGGAAGAACGGGGTGGAGCGGGCGCTCAAGCGCTACCTGCCCAACGAAACCGAAGCCAAAGGACAAAAGTGTCCCGTATGCAGCCAGGAGACACTGGTCTACGAGGAGGGATGCCTCAAGTGTAGGAACTGCGGTGCCTCCAAATGTTAACGTTCTATCATTAAAAACAGCGGTAAACACCGGTAAATACCGGTAAAGGAAACAGCCGCTAAGCTTATGGGATTTTTATCCACGTTATTGATCGCGATAAGCTTATCCGTTGATAGCTTCTCGGTCAGCATCGCCTCAAGCCTCTGTTGCAGTGAAAAGTGGAACGGCAAGAACTACCTCTTCGCGGTAGTTCTTGCCGTTTTTCAAGCCGGTCTCTTCTGCCTCGGCTGGATACTAGCGTTTCACTTTCAGTACCTTATTGAGTCGTTAGACCACTGGATAGCCTTCGGACTACTCAGTATGATAGGGTTAAATATGATCAGGGAGGGGGTGATAAAGCTAAGGCATCCAAATGAGGAGAGGAGTTACAACCCCTTCACGTTCTGGAATGTGCTGTTGTTGGCCGTGGGAAGCAGCATCGATGCGATGGCCGTGGGAATTGCCTTTGCATGTGCCGGTCAGGACTGGAAGGCGGCTTATATCATCGCTATAGCAACCCTGCTTTTCTCCGCGCTGGGACTGTTTTTAGGACAAAAATTGAAAAGGGGTATCAAGTTTCCATTTGAGATCGTGGGTGGAGTAATCCTGATCATCATTGGGGTTAAAATATTGATTGAACACCTTACTTGTTGATGCGTTTTTTGAGTACAGAGAAAGCTTTTTGAAACAGGGCGGAGTTGTTCATCGTTCCCAACATCTCCTTGAACCGGCTCATCGGGATGGCGAAGGAGAGTTCATTTTCCGGGATCAAGGGACGTGCCGAGGGGTCAAGCATTCCCAAGAAGCACCTTCTACCCTTTTCGCGGTTCTCCTTAACGGCAAAGGTGATGACGCTCGCGCAACCCGAGGCAAACCGGGTAACGATGGCATCGGGGGAGTTGTTGTCGTAGAAGGCCCAGGTGGATAGACCCGAAAGCACGTCGGGTGTCGCGAAAAAGAGCACTGCTTCTACCTCTTCCCAACCTTTCAGCTTGTCGACGCGCACGAAATTAAGGTATCGCTTCTCGGACAAGGTTATACCCAGATCATTGGCGTACTCCTGCACCATCTCCGGGGTTTCCTTGTAATGTTCCACCTCGGAGACGAACCGTGGCACGTATTCGGGCATCTCTTTGAAGGCCGTGTAGGTACTGCCGCCCCCGCATGTCACGTTTTCCGCACACAAGGTTAAAGGATTACCATCGCGTACCTTCGAGATAGCACCGATAAAGCATCTTGGGATTTTCTTGATTTCGGTTACTGGTTCGTCACCGTACCAGAGGGCAATAGGAAACGGCACCGAGACCCCAAAAGCCTCGATGTAACGATTAATGAATTCCGCGACGCTCATCTGCTTCCGATTTTATCCGATTAGGTATTGACCGATCTTTCAATTTGAAGAACTATCATTGTCAACTAACGGAGAACTTCGGCTTACTCCATTTTGCTCCAATGAACCTTGCCCTCCATGTCTCGGGGGACTTTAGGTTTAGGCTCGTTCAGGGGGTAGCCGAGAGAAATAACCGTTTCGATATTGTACTTATCGGGTACACCCAGTATCTCGTGGAGCTTTATGGTGGCCGGTTGGTCGTTCTCGTCGAATGCGCTGTTGACGTTGGTCCAGCAGGCTCCCAGACCTAGGTCTGCCGCCTGTAACAGGATATAGGTGGCGGCGATGCAGGCATCCTGTCGGTTGTTTCCGGGTGACGCTTCCGTGTCTGATAGCACGGCAATAGCCGCCTGTCCCCTGGCTATATGCCCCGCGTAGTTTTTCCGGAAGGTACTCAGCTCCTCGAGCTTCTCTTTCCCCTCCACGATAAACAGTTCCACGTCGTTCAGGTTCTTTGCCGTGGGCGCGTGAAAAACGGCATCCACGATAACCTGCAACGTTTCCCGTGCAATCGGTTTATCGCTGTATGTCCTAACCGATCTCCTTTTTTTAATTAAATC
Source organism: Bacteroidales bacterium (assembly GCA_012838585.1). Taxonomy (GTDB): domain Bacteria; phylum Bacteroidota; class Bacteroidia; order Bacteroidales; family Dysgonomonadaceae; genus Proteiniphilum. The sequence continues at coordinate 7,405 of DUPB01000005.1, read as the reverse complement.
TGTAAACATAGGTATTGTTATTTCTTTGTTATTGTCCTCTTTTGTATGAAAGCTCAGTGCAATATACGCGATTTGTCTGAAAAATTCAACTTTTAGACGGGGTTAATGTTCACCTGAAAACCCATTTATAGAAGGGTATTACTTCCACATCGTTTATCCTCTCGATAGGATCCTAAAAAGTGTGTAAAGTGCTTTTGTTGTTTTTTGTAGGGTCTTCGTGTTACGCTTCGATTAATTCAGTAACTTTATGCTCCCGAATCACAGTGGGATTATTAGTAAATGTATAAGTCAGAGTTTTAAAATTACCAACTATCCTACTATATTGCTAATGTTCAGATGATTTTCTTATCTCGAACTCAGGTTAAGTAATTATTCAAATGGAGTATAGTCATGTCCAAATACAAAAACGTAATACTTGTTTTTTTTCTGCCCCTTTTGTACTTGTCGTGTAAACCGACTGACAGTCAAAAGGTACACATCACTTATTATTTGAATGTTGCCCCAACATCTTATCAATTCTTATCAGGAGGAGGTGATTTATCTATATCTGTGAGTGCTAAAAAAACGATATCAACCATGGAAAACGATATTCTGGTCAATAGGGTTGTGGAAGATAGTCCATATGAAATTGTAGCTGACAGAGATTGGCTTTCTGTGAAAGATACCATAATTACAGCCACGGCTAATACTACACTTGAAATACGAGAAGGGAATATTACAATAAAATTGAAAGAAGCGACTAATGAAGTAAGTATTAAAATCACACAGCGTGGAGAACCTCTCGCGTCTACAGTACCATTGCCGGCTGGAAAAAAGAATTACACGTTAGCTTACGGGCGTCTGTCGCTTACAGATTCCACCTGGGTTAAACTTTCCAATTTCGAATTTTCAGAAAGTGGAACATTTAGAGAGACCTATTGGTACTGGAGTACGAGTCTCAGAAAAGGGAAAGCGTTTTTTGCCACTCATTCTTGCACTATGGATGGTGTAACCGGTCCTGTTACGGTATATACTCCTACAGGGTGGATAAAGCCAGCTGAACAGAGTAAAGTGGTTGAAGGTACATATCACCATGATGTTATTTCGCGTAAAGTAGAATTGCTTTATCCTGGTGGACATACGTTAACTTGGAGAGCTACCGAGGTAACAGGTGCCGGAGGGGTAGGACGGATGGACTTTGTTTCTACCAGCAATGATGCTACACATGGAGTAGGACTGGGAAGCAACGCGGATTGGAGTGAATATAAAACATTGGCTGAAGTACCTAGAATCATGTACTACGGTAAAGCTGTATCGGTTATGAGCATTAAAAAAGACGATCCTAAAAATAGTCTCAAATCAAGTTGGTATCGATATAATCTGCCATTAGATCTTTACACGTTCTCGGATGATAACACGGTACTACACTATCACCAGCCCAAAGGAAGTCAAGAGCCGGAAAATCCAACCTATAAGCATACGGGACATATTTATCATTTAGCATCAACGAATACTTCAAGACAAATGATCTGGAACAATTATATGTCAGTGTTAGCAGGTGATGCTTTTCCTACTTACAATAAAAACCTGCACCCGCACGCGCTTATGCAGGTAATTAATGACAAAAGAGAATTGAAGGGATTTGTAAAAATAGAACAGCAAAACCCCCCGGAACCGGCATATGACAACAATTATCAATATGTTATCAGTTATTGGTTAGACAAGGAATATTGATTTTTTGACCCAAAACGTTCATTCAACTTTTTCTCGGGCAAAATCCTTAGCGCTTTGGAGTAGAGGGAGAAGCTTATCCCTTAAAAGTGGCTTTAATGCTTGAGACAGCCAATAGGGACAATATAGGTGCCCTCTTTCGATCTAAAGGCGTAGGAGCCAACCCCTGTGAGCACCATTTTGAATGATGGAGTACCCATACGAGTTTCGTCTATCGCCTCGGTAACTTTTTGAAGCAAAGTAATACCTTCTCGAATAGCTTTGTCACCTCCGATCTTTATCTCTACTAATCCGTAAGAGCCGTTACGTAGATGTATCACGGCGTCGCTTTCTAATCCGTAGCTATCTTTGTAATGATAAACCGTTCCGCCAATTGCTTCGGCATAGACTCTAAGGTCGCGCATACAAAGGGTTTCAAAGAGGAACCCCATAGTCTCGAGGTCATTGATAAGATCTTCCGGTCCTGCTCCTAACGAAGCCGAGGCCATGGATGGGTCAGTGAAATAGCGGGTATCTGAGGTGCGAATAGAGGCTTTGGAACGCAAGTTGGGGTTCCAGGCAGGAGCATCCTCAATAACGAATATCTTTTTTAGTGCTTCGATATACGAGGAGAGGGTATCGATGTCAAATGTATCTGTCTCATTTGCTACCAGATCTTTTCTCATAGCATTGAGGGACATTTGTGAACCTTGAGCCCACGCGTATGAACGCAAGATGCGCCTTGTGCGGTCAGAACTTCTGGATACGCCATCTACACGCGAGATATCGGTATTGACGATGGCATCGTAATAGTTGTAAGCAGTGTCGGTGGCTACCTCTTCTCTCATATTCAAGGTCATAGGCCACCCTCCCCGACAAATAAGGTATGCAATGCGATGAAGGTCTAATTGGTTTTGACCAAAAATCTGATCCGGTGTGGAAAATAGATTTTTCAAGCTGACCTCTCCCGTGCTGTCATTTGATTCGAAAAGTGTCATGGGACGCATACGTAGCCAAGAAAATCGTCCCGTGCCACTATGGTGCAGGGAGGAGAGGTCGGCAGGAACAGCCGATCCTGTGAGAATAAATTGTCCGAATCGATTGCGGCGATCGATTGTATAGCGGATAGAGTCCCAAAGGTATGGGGCGAGTTGCCACTCGTCAATAAGACGTGGTGTGTCACCCTCCAATAAATGTCTGGGACTAAGTTTACTAAGCTCTATATTATGCGCCATGTTCTCCGGATCATCCATGTAGAGGATACTTTGTGCCTGTTGTTCGGCTGTAGTAGTCTTTCCGCACCATTTAGCACCCTCTATCAATACCGCACCGCTGCTTTCCAGTTTTCTTGTTAGCAAATCATCCGCTATTCTGTTCTTGTACTCCATATGTAACCGTTTTTAGTGCCATACTGTGACTATCTGTACCCCTGTTTGTAACTCGTTATTCTAATAGATTACACCAAGCTGCCACAATCACGTAACTATCTCTATTCCATTTGTAACCCGTCCCCTGTTTTATATATATTAGGTTTAAGAAACGCTTTTGCAAAGATAGTAACAACTGTCGATAAATCAAATAATTATTGATTTAATTCGGTCGTTTGTGGAGTTTTCATTCGGTCATTTGTGGAATTTTTACTCTCCTTTTTGTTGCATTTTATCTTTACCTTTTTTCGCCTTTGCTTCTATCGATTGTATTGTTTCTAAATAACTTTTTTCCACTTCAGTTAGGGTTTTTGCTTGAAACTTTTTATACTCAGCTTGGGCTTTGTCCTTGGCAATCCACCTTCGAAACTTGTCAAACCCATGAAGGGTTTATCGGCATCCACTCTGTTAAAAATAAGCTCTGCTGCTGTATGGCCATGTGTGGCATAATGCAGTTTGTTTTGTACTATTTTAAAAAAATGTATTGATTCATCGCTTTTGGGGTCGTAATCTACACTTGTCGCGTATAAATCCAAAACCTGTCGATACATAACCTTTTCAGATGAGCGTATGTCCCGAATACGGTCTAAAAGTTCTTTCCAGTAACTCCCCCCGCCGAAAGCCTTTAATCGAGCGTCATCCATGGTAAATCCTTTGATCATATACTCTTTTAGACGCTCAGTTGCCCAAATTCTAAATCTCGTTGCTACAGATGATTTTACACGATAGCCTAAGGAAATAATCATATCGAGATTATAATGTAGTATTTGCCTAACAACCTCTCTATTACCCTCTCTCTGAACCTGTCGGAATTCCCGACAAGTTGAGTTTTGGTCTAGCTCCCCCTCGGAATAAATGTTTCTTATATGTTCAACCACATTTGTTCTTGACGTTTGAAATAGTTCAGCCATTTGTTGTTGGGTTAACCAAATTGTTTCGTCTTCAAGTTTGACATTGATTTGGGTTAATCCATCTTCAGATTGATAGATGATTATTTCGCCTTTGTTTGTATTGTTTTCTTTTTCGTTCATACGCAAACTCAAATTCGCTATTTCGTTGCATCTTTTTTCATATTATCCTCATGTCGTTTTTACCTGTAAGCTCTTGATTCCTTCGTCTCACGGCTATATTTTGCACTTACAATCGCATGTGATATTTTCTTAATACCTCTTAATGACAAATTTACATAAAAGAAACCATTTTCGTATAGTTTGCTTATAAAAACAGGGTAAAATTCTGGATAATGGTCATGCTCTCCTCGTGTAGTTGACGCTCTTAAGAAATTCGCTGATGTGCTTTTTCTGTCGTCGCTCGGCAAAGTTTTACTACGCAACACTTTTGCTCGTCGTGGCCGAATCCGAGCACGCTCGTCTTCTGCTCACCGACTTAATGCAAAAGCTCAAGCAAGCTTGGCTCTGCTCTCGCTCCTAAGAAAATTGTACATTGCACATTGTTAATTGTTAATTGATATCATTCATATTTAAGTGATTCTACGGGGTTGCGCAGTGCGGCTTTCAACGAGTTGAGGACGGCCATGGCACTCACCAGCAAGAGGATGACTATGCCTGTTACAAGAAAGACATACCAATGAAGCGATATCTGCTTTGCAAAGTTGCTTAACCAGCCGGAGGCTAAGTACCACGCTCCTGCCAGACCTAAAATAACCGACGGGATAGCTATTTTCCATATATCTGTCACGAATATGTGAACGATATTGTTCACGGTTGCGCCATTGATCTTGTGAATGGCAAGGCTCTTGCGGCTTCGGGCGATCTCGTCATTCAAGTAGCCTATCAGCCCGATAACGGTAATCAGTACAATCACGAGGCCTCCCACGTAAAGGGCGTTCCTGAATCCTTTTTGGGCCTGGTAACTGCCCTCCTGCACGGCTGCCAGGCTGTACACCTTGGGTTCGCCGCGAGGAATAGCGTTACTTAAAATTTCAGTGAACTTCTGCATCACGTTGGCATGTCGACCCGATGTGGTTTTGATAAGGATATAGAACGTGTAGCTGGGATACTTTTGATACTTTTCGATAAACTGTTCCCGCGGTTGGAAGAAAAAGACCGACGGACGTATATCGTTGTCGTTTAATGTGCCATTGACCAGGTCACCAAAAACACCTGTAATGTTGGATGCCCCCAGTGGGTTATGCTCAGACACCTCGATGCTTTTACCCACCACGCCATCGCTCCAGCCGTTGTTCATAACCAGCAGGTCGGCACCGCGTTGACTGATCATCACGTCGTTGGGTGCCGAAACATCGCTCCGGAAAGCCTGCCCCGATAGGACGGGAATATTCAGCACGGCAAAGTAGTTATCATCCACTTCGTAGTAGTCCGCCACGTTGAACAACGACTGTTGCCCATCGATTGATAAAACGTTATTTCCTGACGCGATATTAATAGGCACACTGTATCCCAATCCCACTCTCTCTACTTCGGGCAACGCTTCCAAATCGTTGAGAACGGATTGCAATTTACCAGGGTCTATTCCGCTTACGGAACTATAGTAGACACCTTTGACATCATAGCCGTGGTACGCGTTTTTCATCTTGTTGTACTGCAGGCTCACCACCAAAAGCATGGCCGTGATAATAGCTACACCCACGAACTGCACTGCCAGCAACCCTTTTTTCCACCGCGTGCTTTTTGCCCGGTAGCTCCTGAGAACTTCGGCCACGGGAATCTGTGCGAAAACCCTGCCGGGCAGGTAGCCCACCAGGAAAACTATCACGCACAGGATAAGTAAAACGGGTATGATCACGTGAGCGTTAAGCATAGAGGTGAGGCTGTGTGCGACCTGAGACTCCACGAATGGTTTGACTATCAGTATGATTGCAAAGGCGAATAGCAACGAGAGTACGAACAGCAGGGCGTTCTCGATAAAAATCATGGCTTGCAAATCTCGTTTTTCAGCACCGTAGCATTTGTAAATGGCGGACGTTTTACGGCGATTTACCAGCGTGCTCACCGTGAGCAGGAGATAGTTCATGATAGAGACAAACAGCACGATGAACGCTATGGCACTCATGATATATATCATATCTTTCGCCTGATTGGAAAAGAACTTTTGCAGCGACTCGAAGCTGTAGTTCAACTTCACTCCGTTTTCCCGTTCAAGTTGCTCTATATTTTGATGTTTTTCCTGCATGGCACGTACGGCGGGTGCGATACTTTCGGGCGTTGCACTTTTTTCAAGTTTTACCACCGTCATATAGCGGTCGTTACCAAGCCAGTTGTTTGATCCGTCCCACGTAAAATGGCCGATAGAGACCATCGAGATGGCGATATCGAACGGGTAGTTGCTGTTTTCGGGGAACTTTTCGAAAATTCCACCGATTGTAAGCTTTTTACCCGGGTAGTTTTTCAACTCTATAATCTGTCCCGTTACATCACCGCCCATGTTGTTTGCTATCTCGCTCGACACCATGCAGGTCATAGGACTTTTCAGTATCTCCGCGGCGCTGCTCCCCGCCAACATGGGACGGGGCATTAATTCGTGTAAACATTCGTCGGCCAGTACGAACTTTGCGCTGTAGACCCGGTCCGTTTCGGAGAAAAAATCCAATCTCCCACCCATGGGGGTAATCCTCGTGGCGGCCTCTATGCCCGGCACCTCGGCTTTCAGCCCGGGACCGATGGCACCGCTTACTCGCGGGTAGACGGTCAATTCTTCCGATGACTGGTCAAGCTTGGCGACAGAGTTTACCACGTAAAGCCTGTTGGAATCGGGATAGAAGCTGTCGAAGCTGTAATAGTAAAACACTTCGGCTAATAATATCAGTCCGAACGCCAACCCGGTGGCTAGTGATACGATTCGCGCGGTAGAATGTTCTCCCTTGCGAAACAGTTTTCTAAAAGCAAATTTTAAGTATCTCATATTTAGTCAATTATCAATTAGTAATTAGCAATGTGTAGTTTGCAATAATTCTGTTGAACTTTTGATGATTGTGAATAGTAGTCTGCACAATTCATCAGCATTATAAAAGATAGATTCAAATTCCTTTTTTTCTTGAGACAAATGTTTGTATAAGTTCACTATGCGAACTGCAAAATCAAACGATTTATCTTGCACCACATTCTCTTTCATGATTTTTTATAATTATTCATTGCACATTGCTCATTGCACATTCGCTGACGCGCTTTTTCTGTCGTCGTTCGGCAAAGTTTTACTACGCAACACTTTTGCTCGTCGTGGCCGAATCCGAGCACGCTCGTCTTCTGCTCACCGACTTAATGCAAAAGCTCAAACAAGCTTGGCTCTGCTCTCGCTCCTAAGAAAATTGT
>DUPB01000035.1 GCA_012838585.1 Bacteroidales bacterium | reverse complement strand
GCGGCCATGTTGTCGTAAGAGCCGTTCTCCAGCTGCCTCCAGAAATCGGCTTCGCTGCTCGATTGTCTCTTCCACTCGGGTCTTAAGTCTTTGTAAAGGGTGGTTCGCTCCTCCGGGGTAAGGTTCGATACCACCGTGAGCACCCTTTTTCTAGCACGTTTCTTCGAACCGCCCATCCAGGAAAACATGCCCGTGCCGAATAGCCCCCTCGTCCGGGTAGGACTCTGTAATACTCCAGAACTCTCGAGGCGCTGTATCGCGGCTTTATACTTGGGCGAGTCGGCGTTCAACATTGCCAGTTCATGGAAAAACTTGTCGTAGTCCTCATAGGTAATCTCTCCCTTGAACAGCTCCTTGGTAAAGCCGTCTGTAATGTAATTCAGGTAGTTGAGCAACAGTGACTCTTTGCGGTACACGAACTCGTAGTAGAGTTCCACGTCAGATTGGAAGCCCTCGTAGCCCGTGTCGGAGGTATTCCCTAAATCCTTCTCTACTCCATTGCGATCGCAGCCTTGAAATATAAGTAACGCCAGCGTTATGGCGGTTAGCCACCACAATGATAATGGTATTCTATTTTTCATACGATTATTTTATTCTTTTACATTTCAGGGTATGGAACCTTTAATCATGTCGGTTTCATACGATTATTTAATTTTATTGTTCTGTGTATGGTACATTTGATGTTTAAAATGATGATTCATTAATAGTTCCCAAACGGTGTTTCATGATTATTTCAAACATGTCGGTTTCACGTCAAGCCTATATTTGCAAATATATGATTATACATGGAAATAATGGTTTACAAATCGTAAATTTTATTCGCAAATCGTAAATTGCATTCTCGATTCGTGTAAAAAGTGCCAAGAAATGGGAACGTGACATGTTGTATAGCCCGCGTTTGTTTTGTACAAAAGTTGGTGCTGATATTGGTGACCCATTTACGTGACTACCGGTTCGTGTCCTGCCAGAGGTCAGCTTGAACGACACGGTTTGTTTATCGAGTTAACGTTGAGTCTGCTTCTTGTTCTACCCCATGTTTAGATGCCAGCGACATGTATTTCCCGGGGGTGCACTTCTCATGCTTTTTAAACACCCGGTAAAAAGTGGAGATATTCGAGAAGCCCGACTGTTCGGCGATGGATTCCATGGTAAGTTCAGGTGCAGATGATTTCATTAGCTCCTTCGCGTGATTTACACGGAAAGCGTTGATCCAGTCACAAAAGTTGGTATCCATATCCTGGTTAATCGTTCGTGAGATGTAGGAGCGGTTCGTCTTTAATCGTAGGGCCAGGTCGGATACCTGCAGGTCAGGGTTCGTGAAGAGCTGGTTACCTTTCACCAACGCGTTCAAATCCTCCATTAGGCCCGACTCTTTCTTTTGCACCGGGCCACCTAGTTTCATCTGTTTTTTGTATTTCGCCACGTCTCTCTTGAAGTCGCTTATGGTAAGGTTTTGATAGGAACCCACGTAACCAATCCAGAACAAGAAGGTGGAGTGTAGCAAGGAGATGACCGCGAACGGCAATTTCCTGTTGATGAAGAAGTCCTTTCCTAAAAGGTTGGATATCCCGGAAATGAGTGACGAAAAAAAGAGTGCCAGCAGGAGCATCTTGAATATAGAGAGATCGCGTCCGGTCTTGTTTGAATAGAAATCGGTCAGTTTCTTGTTGTATAATGAAATGAGTCGGGTTCCGTAGATGAGCACGAGCACCACCTGTATGGCGAAGATCCATTTAAAGATGTTGGTTCGCATCACTTGCAGGCGTACCAGTAGTGGCACTTCCGTTGTCAGGGCGGGCTGATGGTACATCGATTGGTAAATGAACAGCTCCAGCTCTTCCTGTGACATCATAAAGTAGAGGGTGAAAGAGAAAAGCGATGTTAGGAACGCGGGCAGCAGGATTACAAGCCACTTCCAGTTGACTTTGGTGTCGCGTGTAAGCAGCCGTATGTAATAGTAATAGAGCGGGTAGCTGGCCAACGAGGTGAATACCCAGACGTTGTCCATAAAGGCAAACAGTTTTATCTCGTGCAAAAAGAAGGCGGCGTGCGTGAAGTAATTAACAAGCGTCACGAACATGAAAAAAGCCAGGTAGCTTTTCGGCAAGTTGCGCCGTTTGTCTGCAAGTAGCAGTATGCCCCAGAAGAGGCAGACGAACATGGGCATCAACGCGAAGAGAGAGGTAAAAAGCATGGCTCTGAATATGTTTGCACTTTTGAAAGCCGTTTGCATGAACGGGAAACAACCAATTGACTACAAATATACGATTTTTTTATGAATACTTCATGGTAGGTTGATGGGTGGTTTTGGAAGGTTTCTAGGGTGAACAAGGGTAAAAGTCGGCCTTACAAGGTAATGACATATGGACGAAATGTTACATAATCAGATTATTCTCTCTGTTCAGCAAAAAATCGAAGATGTTGAGGAAGATGATCCCATCTTCATTCTGATAGGTGGGTGAAACGCTTCCCACGATAATGATTTTCTTAAACTCATCATTCAACATACGCAAGGAGCGGAGTTCCTGGTCTTTTTTCTCCGGAGATGGTATGGTCAGAGCAGACTGAATATAACACCTTTTAAAACCCATATTGCAGACGAAGTCCACCTCCAGCGTGGTTCGAACACTCTTTTTATCACCGTCTTTACCGTTAATTGTTACCCTACCCACATCCACCGATATGCCTCTGCTTCTCAGCTCGTTGTATATTATGTTCTCCATAAGATGCGTGGGTTCCCCTTGTCTGAAGTTGAGTCGGGCATTCCTCAATCCCACATCGGTAAAGTAGTATTTGGCAGGGGTGTTTATATACTTTCTCCCCTTGATATCATATCGCGTGGCCTTCTCTATCAGGAAAGCATCTTGCAGGTATTCTAAATAGGACTTAATCGTGTTAGCTGATATAGAGCTCCCCTTAACGCTTTTAAAGGTTTTGTGGATTTTGTAGGGATTGGTTAAACCGCCTATGTTGGAAGCGATAATATCCACTAGCTCCGACAGGTCATCATCACCCCTTATGCGGTACCTCTCCTTGATGTCTGTAAGGTAGGTGTGCGTGAAGAGATTCTTCAGGTATTGCTCTTTTTGCTCCCTCCGTTCCATTTTGGCCACTTGAGGCAATCCCCCGTAGATCATGTATTCTCGAAATGCCTCCTCTTTGCTCACGCCCTTTGGCAATGCCGAAAAGTATTCAAAGAAACTTAACGGGTAAACCCTGATTTCATCGCCGCGCCCCCTGAAACTAGTCAGCACATCGCGCGATAAGAAACGGGCGTTACTTCCGGTAACGTACAGATCAGCGTTTCGCACCTTGAGGTAGCTGTTAAGTACATCCTCAAACTCCCTGACATGTTGTATCTCGTCAAGGAGGATGTAGTGCATTCCGGAATTGCTTATTCTACTGTCGATATGTTTCAGGAGCGCGTCCGGATCCCGAAGCTCCCTGTTTCGTCTGTCTTCAAGGTCAACACAAATTATGTTTCTGTCGTCTATACCCTCACTTTTAAGGTGTCCCTTAAATAGTTCAAAGAGTAGAAACGATTTCCCGGATCGCCTAAGCCCGGTAATGACCTTGATCATGCCGTTGTGCTTGCGACTAATCAACTGTTGTAAAAGGTTATCTCTTGCAATCATAACTCACACCCATCTATTGAGAATTTTCGCGTATTTACGCGTTTATTTTCAATACAAAGGTAAGTGAAACCGTTGTTATTTGCAAACGTTTTACCTGTAGACCGTCCACCCTTTCTCTTCGGCAATGATTTTTTTTCGGGGGCAACGTATTTTTTCGTATCATTGTATCGGAATTACACAAGGGTGCGTTTTTCACCTATTCACGAGCACACAATGTATCTACAAAGGTTGAGTGATAAAATTGAATCGCATGATTAATTTCTCAAAAATCCCTTCTCCCTGCTTCGTGATGGAGGAGGAGAGGCTTCGCGAGAACCTCCGGCTGATTCGTTCGGTAAAGGAGCGGGTGGGGGTGGAGATTATACTGGCCTTTAAGGCGTTTGCCCTATGGAAGTCGTTCCCTATTATCAAGGAGTACGTGGGGCATTCTACGGCTAGCTCCGTGGCGGAGGCCCGGCTGGCTTACGAGGAGATGGGGAGCCTCGCGCACACTTACGCTCCGGCCTATACCGACTACGACTTTCCGCTCTTCCTGAAGTACAGCAGCCATATCACCTTTAACTCCCTGTCGCAGTTCGAGCGGTTCTATCCCCAGGTCAAGGCGTTTGAAAGGGCGGTCGAGTGCGGGGTGCGGATCAATCCCGAGTACTCGGTGGTGGATACCGACCTTTACAATCCCAGTGCGCCCGGGTCGCGGTTGGGGGTTACCGCGGGTAGGATAGGGGAGCGGCTCCCCAAGGGAATCACGGGATTGCATATGCACAACCTCTGCGAGAACAACTCCTACGACCTGGAGAAAACGTTGGCGGTGGTGGAGGAGAAGTTTGGACACCTCTTCGGGCAGATCCGGTGGCTCAACCTTGGGGGAGGGCACCTGATGACGCACAAGGGTTACGATGTGGATCACCTTGTAAGCGTGCTGACAAGCCTGAAACGGCGGTACCCGCACCTGGATGTGATACTGGAGCCGGGCAGCGCCTTCGCTTGGGAGACGGGCGTGCTGGTGTCGACCGTGGCCGATATCGTGGAGAACGGCGGGGTAAAGACCGCGATGCTCAACGTGTCGTTCGCCTGTCATATGCCGGACTGCCTGGAGATGCCCTACAAGCCGCGTGTGCGGGGGGCATACCATGAGCCGGTTCCGGGAAAACCTACTTACCGACTGGGAGGCAATAGTTGTTTGAGCGGTGACTTCATGGGCGACTGGTCGTTTGATGAGCCGTTGAGGGTGGGTGACCGGCTGGTGTTCGAGGATATGATGCACTACACCACCGTGAAGACCACCATGTTTAACGGGGTTTCGCATCCCTCTATCGGCTTGTGGACCAAGGATGGTCGATTCGAGCTCTACCGCGAGTTTGGTTACGAGGATTACAAGCATCGGATGAGTTGATCTGTTCTCGTTTTTTAAACTATTTCGTTGTTTATTGCGTTAATCGTTAAGTATGTTGAACGGATATCATGGGGGTTAGCTAACATTCAAAGAGCATGAAGGTGGGTATTTTTTCCGGGTCGTTTAACCCCATTCACGTGGGGCACCTTGTCGTGGCCAACTACATGCTGGAGTTCACTTCCCTCGACGAGGTGTGGTTCGTGGTCACGCCGCACAACCCGCTAAAGCGACAGGAGGAGCTGTTGGACGACCAGCTGAGGCTGGAGATGGTGCGCCTTGCGCTTAAAGAGTATGAGGGACTGCATGTTTCCGACATCGAGTTTCGTTTGCCGCGCCCTTCCTATACCGTGGAAACGCTCGCCGCGTTAGACAAAGAGTACCCGGGGACGGAGTTTCACCTCATTATCGGGGGGGACAACTGGGCTATTTTCGACCGCTGGTACGAGCATAAGCGCATTCTACAACAATATGGGGTCTTAATCTACCCACGGAAAGGCGAAGCGGTGAACGTCCCGCCCGAGTACCGGGATAGCGTGCAGGTGGTGAACGCACCTTTGGTAGAGATATCCTCTACCTTTATCCGGGAGAGCTTGAAACAGGGGAAAAACATGCGGGCGTTCCTCCCTCCCGGGGTGTATGCATTTATCCTTGAGCGGGAGCTCTATTGTTCTTCTCCTCTTCGTACCGCATCGCGTCAAGAATGATGGGCAGGATGGCAGTATCCACCCCGGCCTCTTGCAGCTCCTTCTCGTCGTCGTACAACATGGTTTGAAATGCCTCCATGTCGCCCGCTTTTTGCTTCGATAGCAGGTAAAGCTCCACCCCGCGCTTCATGTTGCCGACACACACCTCCACGTGCCCGGCGTTGAGGTAATCGTGAGCGGAGGGTTTCTTCCCCAATACGCGGGCGTAGTAGTCCCGTGCCACGTCATACTTCCGGGAGAGGAAGGCGCACCAGGCGATGGGCCGCCACGCCCGGGAGCCGGCATTCCCCAGCAACTCCACTTTAAAGTAGTAGTTCAGTGCTTCGTCGTACTGCTTCAACTCCAGGTAACAATGGCCGATGTTGAGTTGAACCGCCATATCGTCGGGTCTAAACTGCTCCACCCTGCGGTAAAACTCCAACGCGGTGACAGCCTCTTTCAATACCCGGTAGCAGTACGCTACCCGGTTGAGTATCCAGGTGTTGTTCTCCTCCACCAGGTCGGCGTGCAGGTACGCTTCCAGCGCTCCCTCTATATCACCCAGCATCTGCTTCGAGTAGCCAATTTTCTGCCACGTTTCGCTTTGGTCGCCCCGCTCTGTCGCCAATAGGGTGTAGGCCTCGATCGCCTCCTTGAAATTGTTCTTCTCGAAATAGTGGAGAGCGATCTGTTCCAGGTGGTTAGACTGCCTGACGATCGGGTAAAAGGGAACCACCCGGTGGTAGTCGAGCGGGAGCTCGAAGATGTCGTTGAACTCTGCCCGCCGAGGGTGTAACTTGAAGAAACGATACAGGTTCTGGATCTGCTGCTTAATGACACCCTCCTCCTTTTGGTGCGGGTTAAGTACCTGTTCCTCCTCCTGCATCTTCTTGATCTCTGTCCCCTCGGCTCCCAACTGCCCGATCATCATCTTTTGGTAACGCTCCGGCATCACCAGGATGCTCAGGCAAAATGAGTACTTGTCTGAATCACAAATAAGGGACGACTCCAGCATGATGTCGATCATGGAGTTGCCGCGGGACTGATCACCGAAAAGTGACTCCAGGGAGCTGTGCCCCGGGTCGAACGGGAGGTGCCAGTTGCTCATCTCCAGGAAGAAGGGATGCGACTTCAGGTTCGAGAAGGTGGAGTGGAACACGTCGGCACCCTCCATCTGTAGCTCGGTGAGCTCTTGTAGCTTGTCGCTTAAACCACTCTCGTCGATAATCTTCTGCCACTCCGGGTTCTTCTCCTCGAACCCTGTCTCCCCCATCCATTCGTCCAGCTTGATCTTTTTGCCGATCATCGGGCTCAACTTCATCATCTCGGGGAGGATCTCCTCCTTAAGCCTCTTCGCGATTTTCTCGGTCTCGTGCGCTTGGATGAAACCGGTGATGCCGGTGATAAAGCGGCGGTTGAACGTTGGGTCGTCAGACAGGAGTTTGAGCCGGTCGCTGCATTCAGGATAGAGGGGCCAGAGCGATCGGTAGGTCTGGAAGATGGGGATCAAACCAACGATAGCCCTCGCGAAGAGTTCCGGTTCGGGGCGGCGACAGGTGTCGAGGAGCAGGTTAATTTTACCCGCGTCGAACCGATGTAAGGTGTTTAGGGTGAGTGCAGTTAGGAATATGCCCTTGGCCGGTACCGGTACCAGCTGGTTCTCCATGAACCGTTGCATGGAGTCGAACATGCCGTTCGTACCCCTGGTAGGGGAGGAGGTGTACACGGTGTAAAACATCTCCTGCATCTTGTTCTCGTACGATAATTGGTTCCGGTTGAGGCGCTCTTTCTTCTCCTCGCCCTCCTCCAGCAGGCCGATAAAGGAAAAAGTGTCGGCCTGTTTCGAAAAGATATCAGCATACTCGTCAAGTGTGGTGGTCTCATGGCGGTTCATCTTCCTCGTCTGTTCGTAAAAGAACGAGGGGCAGTTTCGGGTGAGCAGCCGGTTGGATGCATCATCGGCAAGGGTATAAATATCGCGGGTTATCTTTTGGTAAATGGCTTGTTGCTTGGGGTCTTGCTGACCCTCCACGAAGTAGTGCAGCATGTATTGATAGTGGGTCCGCAGTTCCGTGAGCCTTTCCGTGTACATCCAGTTGCCCTCAATGGCGATTAGCTCCTCGAGTTGATCGATGGCCTTTTTTAGCTCTTTTTTCCATAGGTGAGCACGAATGGCCACTACCTGTTTTCTTATGCTTGTTGGATTTGTCATGCTATTTAAAGTATATTGTCCTTGATGATGAGCACGGATGGAAGTGCATCGATCCACGGCAATCCCGCGGTCAGCAACTTGGTCCACCCGCCGGCACCCACGATCACCAGGTCTTGGCATTTAATGAACGCCCGGTCGATCTTCCGGTCACCATCCCACTGCATCATCTTTCCCTCGATTTTCTTGCCGATTTGCTGGTAGAGCTTCTGTATCTTCGGGTCGGACGCAAGGATGCCGATCGCATCCCATACCATCACCTCGATGGGCTCTTTTTCGGCATATCGGAAGAGAACGTAAGGCAGCACCTGAATATCGGCAGGGCACAGTATGGGAACAAAGATTTTATTTAAGCTGTCCAAGTCTTGATTCAGGAAGAGACCGCTTGCCACGGGGTTACGGTTCATGAACGAGCTGATGTTGCTCAAGATATGCGCCTCGGAAGGTTGGAATTGGCTCAAGATATGGTGTTCAGAACGGGTGGGATCGTTTTTTAACCGGAAGTACTTCTGGCATAAGCCGGGATGTAACCGATGGCTACCTATCCCAAGCAGCACCATGTTGCACTCCTGCTCCTTCGATAGGTTCAGGATTTCGGATAACCAGTCGTCTGAGCGTTTCACGAAGGCACGGATGGTGACCCGGCTCTTCTCCCGCTTCTCGATGATGCTGGTGAAGAGCCTGTTTTGGTAAACGTCGTTAGCCATGGTCCCTGGTTCCTCTTCCTGTTGATCGGGTCCCAGCGGCCTTAGTAGCTGCAGGAACGTGATGGACGACTTGTCGATCCGCGATAGCGTGAAATGCGCGGCGAGGACGCCGAGCCTCTTCCCGGTCTCCGTTTCGGAAAAACAGACCAACGCGTGAAGGGGTTGTTTGAAGTCGGCATCGCCCTCCACCCAGCTGGCTAATTTGTCTACTGCATCCATGGTTTTTGTTTTTATAAACAAAGATAACGATATTTTCTTTCAAAAAAGCATCTACCGGCTCTTTGGTTACCGCTATTTTTTATACCTTTGCATCGCGTATGTCGTGAAGCGAATATCTATTGCTAGTTAAATATGAAACTAAACCGTTTTTTCTTCCCACTCCTTTTCTTCCTGCTGATTCTCTCCTGCGGTCAAAGCGAGAGGGATGGCCGGGCGAAATCCGCGGGAGATAAAGCGAATAGCGAGTCGACCCTACGCGTGGAGGACACGTCTGACATTGATGTTGATACCGAGGAGGAGTTTGACCTCTTCCTTCAGAAATTCAGTGAGCAGCGGTCGTTCCAACTGAACCGCGTCAAATTTCCGATTAACGTGACTGTTCCCGACACGGATGATGAAGGGATGGCACCGATAGAGGAGACCATCGGTAGGTACGAGTGGGAGATGTTAGATTTTACCTACGACAGCACTTTCCTGACCCGCCCGTATGACCAATACCACCAGGTGGTGCGTTTTAGGAACGACACGGCCGTGGTGGAGATACGGGGTATCGACAACGGTATCTACGCCGATTACTACTTCGAACTCATCGATAATCGGTGGTACCTGGTAACGCTCTGCGAAGCCTCGTTCTAACTTTTTAACATCTCATCGCCAAAGCTGAGGGGGAGAAGCTGCTTGACGCTATCTACCACGTAGACTCCCTGTTCACCGTACATGAGTACCCGCACGGGAGACTGGAAACGGTTTTCGCTCTCCAACAGCACCTGCCTGCAGGCCCCGCAGGGAGTGATGGCGTTGCTCGTGAACGTGCCGTTGTTCCATGCAGCCACGGCGATGGCAATGATTTTCTGATCGGGGTAAGCCGCGTGCGCGAAGAATACGGTCGTTCGCTCGGCACAGAGACCAGACGGGTATGCCGCGTTCTCCTGGTTATTGCCGGCGATGATCTCGCCGTTTTCCAACAAGACGGCCGCACCCACCCGGAAGTTGGAGTAGGGCGCGTACGAGCCCCGCGTAGCCTGTTTAGCCCGGTCGATAAGTTTTTTTTCAACCTCGGAGCACTCCTCTAACGGATAAACAGCTATCTTTGTGGTTAAATTGATTTCTTGCATACGATCATCATGAGTAAGTTGTTTCGCGAATATACATATATTTTCTCGCTCTTTTTGGTTTTAACGTTGCTGTTTTTCACGATTCCCGTTTGGGGACAGCCCCGCGTAAAAGCCTATGAAGAGTACGCGGAACGTTATGGCGATTTGGCAAGGGAACATATGGATAGGTATCGCATTCCCGCGTCGATCAAGCTGGCACAGGCTATCTTGGAGTCGGGAGGCGGGTTGAGTGAGCTGGCGCGTCAGTCAAACAACCACTTTGGGATCAAATGCCATCGGGAGTGGAACGGCCCGAAGGTGTACGCGGCAGATGATGGTCAAAACGACTGCTTTCGTAAGTACGCGCGGGTGGAAGAGTCGTATCGCGATCACTCCGAGTTCCTGGTGAACGGGGTGCGGTATCGCTCCCTATTCAATTTGTCGATTACCGACTACAAGGGGTGGGCTAAGGGATTGCAGAAGTCGGGATACGCGACCGATCGGGCCTATGCCAACAAGCTAATAAAGCTCATCGAGGATTACGATCTCTATCGCTATGACGACCCGAAGTACCGCGGGGGGATAAGCCGGAAACAACGAAGGGCGATGCGGAATCAAGAGACATCGAGGGTCTCCTGGACACACCAGCCCTACATCACCCATGGACTGGTGTACGTGATCGCGGTGGGGGGTGACTC
>DUPB01000034.1 GCA_012838585.1 Bacteroidales bacterium | reverse complement strand
GCATCCGGTGTCACCGGATCCCAGGAGAACCAATCCTTCAGTGGAGACGGTTCTTCCGTACCGGGATCCTCCGTTCCAGGTTCTTCCGTATCAGGTTCCTCCGGATCGGGTTTTACCATCGGATCGTCCCCGCACCCGTACGCGAAGGCAAGGATCAGGAGCCAGATCCAGAGTATGATCAAGTATTGCTTTTTCATCGCGTATTACTCGTTTTTCGTGTTTGTTTTTTCACTCAACTTTCTTGTACATGATGGTTGTTTTTGCTTTTATGGCGAAGACCTCGCAAATCTTTGCGGGAACCCATCCTGCGCAGATCGCGTTAAAAAAGAAAAGCTGTTTGAAGCGTAAGTGAGCTTTTGCGTTAAGCAAGACGAGCAGAAATGAACTTGTTCATATATGCCGTTGTGAGCAACTTTTTCGTTAAGCAATAGACAGAAGACAAACTTGTTTGGATTATGTTATTGCGAGAAAAAGTAGAGCTAACTTCAAAAGTGCAGCGAAGCTGAGTTCTTTTCTTTTAGCGAACAAGTAGCTGATGGGTCGCAAAGTTTGCGCCAGTTGAGCGCTGAAAGCAAAAACATACAAAAGTTGATTTGTAACAGCTACTCCAGCAGGAGAATCTCCCTTGGGGCGAGGGTCAACATTTCGCCCAGCGTTACGCTCCTGCCCGACAGGAAGTCGGTCCAGTCGTCCTTGTTTTGTATGGACTCGCTATAGCGGTCAAGGTTTATTTCCACCTCGTTCGATGTGCCGTTCATAAAGATAAGCACCTGCTCGTTGTCGAGGTACCGCTCGTACACGTAGACCCCGTTTTGCAGCACGTAGTGCTTCATACCGCCGTGTGCGATCACATCGTTCCCTTTCCGCCAATGGAGCAGTTTCTTCATGAAGTTGAACGCCTCGTTCTGCAGATTGTCGCGTCCTTCCTCGGTAAACTGGTTTACGGCATCCCCCGGCCATCCCCCCGGCACGTCAAGGCGGATGTCACCGTCGCTCCGGCTCTTGTTGCCATGCATGAGCAGCTCGGTCCCGTAATAGATTTGCGGGGTGCCCGGCATGGTGAGCAGGAAAGTAATGCCCTGCTTCCAGCCTGACAGGTCGGCCGAACTCTTGGGGTACTCCTTCAGGAACCGGTCGGTGTCGTGGTTATCCAGGAAGCGCAGCACGTTGTGGATATCGGGGTAGATAAAGTCGTAGGTCATATGGTCGTAAATGCCTTGCAGTCCCCCGTTCCACCCGCCCGTCTCCTCGAAGAAGGCGGTGTGAGACAGCCCCATGAAACGAAAATCCATCACCGATTTCAGCTTGGTGTCGTTCGGGTTGAGGGGACTGTTCCTCTGCCAGAACGCGGTGCCGATGGGGTTGTCAAGCCACGCCTCGCCCACGATGTTGTAGTTGGGGTACTCCCTTTCCACCGCCTCGATCCAGCGCACCATCATATCGTAGTCGGCGTAGGGGTAGGTGTCCTGGCGGATGCCGTTTACTCCCGAGTACTCGATCCACCATATGCTGTTTTGGATCAGGTACTTCTCCACGTGGCGGTTGCGTTGGTTCAGGTCGGGCATGGTGGGTACGAACCAGCCGTCCACCATCTTGTCCCAGTCGTACTTCGAGACGTAAGGGTCGTAGTACATCTCCTTCCTATGTGATGTCTGCACGTATTCCTCCGGGTTGTTGAACCAGTCGGCCGACGGCACGTCGTACATCCATGGGTGGTCGCTGCCGCAGTGGTTAAAGATCATGTCCATCACCACCTTCATCCCTTTGGCGTGCGCATTGGCGATCAGTTCCACGTACTCCTCGTTGCTACCGAAACGGGGATCCACGTTATAGTAGTTGGTTGTCGCGTAGCCGTGGTACGATCCTCCCTCCATATCATTCTCCAGGACCGGGTTGAGCCAGATGGCCGTTACGCCCAGGTCGGCCAGGTAATCCAGCCGATCCGATATTCCCTTCAGGTCTCCCCCGTGACGGGCGCTGTGGTGCGTTCGATCCACTTGGTAGGGCATCCGCATCTTGATCTGGTCGTTCGATGGATCACCGTTCGCGAACCGGTCCGGCATGATCAGGTACAGCACGTCAGACGAATTGAAGCTCTCGATGTTCAGCCGGTCGGGGTTCCGCTCCTTCAGCTCGTACCGGTAGCCATGCGTCACTCCCTGGTTGTGGAAGAGGATGTCGAACGCCCCGGGTTCGCTACCCGAAATGTCCAGGTAGAGAATCAGGTAGTTGGGGCTATCCAGCCGCACCGTCTCCTTGATGCGCACGTGGGGCGAGTTCACCTTCGCCGTGAAATGAGCGATCTGCTCGCCATACACCATCAGCTGAAGTTCTGTCTCTTTCATCCCACTCCACCAGAAGGCGGGTTCAACAGCAACATCTTTGGTTATATGTTTTGGTGAATCGGATTGCTTTTTTTGACTATTCGCCGAAAACAGGCTTGTACAGCAAAACAGGTAGATAAAGCATAGTAGTAATGAGGTATTTAAGCTGTTTGTTTTTTTCATACGATTATTTTATTTTTTTGTTTCGGTGTATGGAACTATTCCGTTAAGCCAAATGAGCATTGGACAAGTTTACTTGGACAAGGCCATGGCGAGGAATAGTCTAACTTTAGTGAACCTTTGATGTTTTAAATAATCCTTCATTTATAGGTGTC
>DUPB01000033.1 GCA_012838585.1 Bacteroidales bacterium | reverse complement strand
GTCGTTGAAAATCAGCTTGATTTAATAACACGAGATGAACCGTCCGCGGATATAAAAATCTCTCCTTTCGTCAGTAGCATCGCTGATGGAAAAGCCCTAAATGACACCCGTGATTGGCAAGAGTTGCGCTCTGACTACATCGATTATTTGGACGAAAAACATCATTAAGCTATGCAAAAAGTGTTTTTAGACACCAATTTTTTGCTCGATTTCCTTGGCGAAAGAGAAAACTTCTATCCACCGTGTGCAAAAATCATGACTTTGGCAGATAATCGAAAAATAGAGGTGTTTACTTCTCCTACATCCATCGCTACTACAATACTATAGTGCTCTTGACACTCATTGCGATATTATTATTTCTCGCATTACACGGCAACCTTTCACTAAATGTTTAACCTATGTTTAACCCAAAAAAAGCACCTAACGAAACCTCGATAAGTGCTTGACTTTCAACCGTGGGCGTTGACGGATTTGAACCGCCGACCCCCTGCTTGTAAGGCAGGTGCTCTGAACCAGCTGAGCTAAACGCCCGGGAAATTTGAGTTGCCATTTCGGTTGGATACCTTGCTTTGAGAACGCTTTCCCTGGGATGCCTCCCAAAATTGCGGTGCAAAGATAACCCCTTTTTGATTCACTCCAAAATTTTCGGCAAATATTTTACTATAAATTTTCAAGACTCTTTTATTATCGCTATTTTTGTAGCCTGAAAAAAAGTGCCACCCGCGGGAGGACTTGATTCGCTTAACATGAAATCGATTGAGACAACGAGGAAAATCGAGTAACCGGACACGGATATAATCATCGAGAGATGCCACCGGTTGGGCAGTTACGGCAAATGATTGAATAAGCGGGTGGGGATACAAGAACGATCATGATGTTGAATCAACTGACAGCCATTTCGCCCGTTGATGGGCGGTATAGGGACAAAACGGTCGATTTATACCCTTACTTTTCTGAATGCGCGCTCATCAAGTACCGGGTTCAGGTAGAGGTGGAGTATTTTATCGCCCTTTGGGAGGCGGGAATACCATCGCTGAGCGGGATGAAAGAGGAGGTGTACGAACAGCTCAGGAGCTTGTACACCAACTTTAGCGTGACTGACGCGGAGCGGGTAAAGGAGATCGAACGGGTCACGAACCACGATGTGAAGGCGGTGGAGTACTTTCTCAAAGAGAGGTTCGATGAGCTTGGACTGGAACCGTACAAGGAGTTTATCCATTTTGGGCTCACCTCGCAAGATATCAACAACACGGCCACGCCGATGATGTGGCGGGATGCGCTGGAGCAGTGCTACATCCCGGCGATAGAAGGGGTGCTGACCAAACTGAACAACCTGGCCGACGAGTGGGAGGCGGTTCCCATGCTGGCACGTACGCACGGTCAACCGGCATCGCCCACACGCCTTGGGAAAGAGGTGAAGGTGTTCGCCTATCGGCTGGAAAACCAGCTGGAGGTGCTGAAACATATCCCGGCGAAAGGGAAGTTCGGAGGGGCTACCGGCAACTTTAACGCCCATAACGTGGCTTACCCGAATATCGACTGGCAAGCGTTCGGGAACCGGTTCCTGAAAGAGAAGCTGAACCTGCAAAGGGAGCAGTACACGACGCAGATTTCAAACTACGACGCGCTCGCGGCTTCGTTCGACGCGATGAAACGTCTGCACACGATACTGATTGACCTTACCCGCGATATGTGGCAATATATATCGATGGACTACTTTAAGCAGAAGATTAAAGAGGGTGAGGTGGGCTCATCGGCCATGCCGCACAAGGTGAACCCGATTGACTTCGAGAACGCGGAGGGGAACCTGGGAATCGCTAACGCGCTGCTGGAGCACCTTGCTTCCAAGCTGCCTGTCTCGCGACTACAGCGTGACTTGACCGACTCCACGGTGACCCGCAACATAGGGATGCCCATGGCGCACGGGCTTATCGCGATAAAGAGTACAACAAAAGGGCTCGATAAATTGTTAATTAACCGAGAGGCTATCGATAGGGAACTGGAGAACAACTGGGCAGTCGTGGCAGAGGGAATACAGACCGTCCTGCGCCGCGAGGGATACCCGCAACCCTACGAGGCACTGAAAGCGTTAACACGTACGAATGAGCGGATCACGCGTGAGAGCATCGAGCAGTTTATCGATACATTGGAGGTAAATGAACAGGTAAAAGAGGAATTGAAAAGAATCACACCCCACAATTACACGGGAATTTAGACAAATTGTACATCAAAACTTTAGTGATGATAAAAAACCGTGAGGTTTTAAGTGTAAATAAAAAGTTAATAGAACAATGACAACAAACAATGACGAGTCGCGTCCCAAAAGAAGTTATAACGACGCGAACAATGAGAGACACGCTTCTTCGAACCGGAATTACAGTGGTGATCGAAGAATACAACAAGATGGTTATCAGTCAGAAAGACCTTATCGACAGGGTAATCCCAATCAAAGGAATTACCAGGAGAGGGGATATTATGGCAATCAGGAACGAAGAAACTACAACGAGAACGAGCGGGGTTCCTACGGCAATCAAGATCGGGGACGCTATAGCAGCCAAGAGAGAAGGAGCTATGGCAACCAGGACCAGGGACGCTACAACCACCCGGATAGAGGGGGGTATGGCAACCAGCAAGATCGGGGTAGCTACGGTGGAAACGAACGAGGCGCTTACGGCAACCAGGAAAGAAGACCGTATGGCAATCAGCAGAGAGGATCGTACGGGAACCAACAGAGGGGAACGTATGGCGCATCCAACAGGGGTTCTTACAATGATAGAGGCGACTATGGCAATCGGGAAGCAGGCGCTTACGAGGGTGGCCCCGCCACGCGGAAACGCCGCCCAAGAGTGGGAGAGCGAACCCAATCCGGCCAGAGGAGCCAAGGTGGAGGGTATAACCGGAGCTGGGGCAATCAACCTCAGTACCCGGGCGGCAGACCGCAACAGGGTGGCCCTAGGAAGAAGCTGAAGAAGAAAAAACCGTTCAAGCAGATCAAGTACAAGGAGGATGCCGATCCCAATGCACCCATCCGGCTGAACAAGTACCTGGCCAACGCCGGTATCTGCTCGCGCCGGGAAGCCGATGAGTTTATCCAGGCAGGGGTGGTAAAGGTGAACGGGGAGGTCATTAGCGAACTGGGTACCAAGATTACCCGGGCCGACGAGGTACTGTTCAATAACCAGCCGGTTCAACTGGAGAGCAAGGTGTACGTCCTGCTCAACAAGCCGAAAGGATTCGTGACGACCACCGATGACCCGGAAAACCGGAAGACGGTGATGGAACTGGTGAAGAGCGCGGCCACGGAACGGATTTACCCGGTAGGAAGATTGGACAGGGCGACAACCGGGGTGTTGCTGCTCACCAACGATGGCGACCTGGCATCGAAACTGACGCACCCGAAGTACGAGAAAAGAAAAATTTACCAGGTGTGGCTAGATAAGCCGGTGACGATGGAGCATATGCAGATGATCGCAGATGGTATCGAACTGGAAGATGGGGAGATCCACGCGGATGCAATCAGCTACGTCACGGAGGAGGATCTCACACAGGTAGGTATCGAGATCCACTCGGGAAGGAACCGCATCGTGCGACGCATCTTCGAGAAGCTGGGGTACAGGGTGCTGAAACTGGACCGGGTCTACTTCGCGGGACTGACCAAGAAAAAGCTGTCGCGCGGCAAATGGCGCTACCTCACCGAACAAGAGGTGAACATGCTGAGAATGGGGGCGTTCGACTAACAATCGGCAATGTTACTCAACGAGAGAGAAACAATCAACAGGGGAACGGTTGGTTCATATTATTGGGTAATACCGTTCTCCTAAAACAGAAATATTATAAACAAATGGTATAGCAACCTCCCGTAAGGGAGTGTGTGCCATGGGATTATGAAACAGATTAAAAGAACGAAAATAGTAGAGGCTTTACAGCTGAAGAACTTTGGTGAAGAGGTGAACGTGAAGGGGTGGGTACGCACCCGCAGAGGCAACAAGAACGTGGGATTCGTAGCGCTAAACGATGGTTCCACGATTCATAACATGCAGATTGTTATCGATGTAGCCAAATTTGGTGAAGAGTTCCTTAAGCCCATCACGACCGGCGCGTGCATCAACGTGAACGGGAAACTGGTGGAGTCGATGGGAAAAGGACAGTCGGTAGAGATACAGGCCACCGAGATAGAGATTTACGGGGAGGCTGACCCAACTACCTACCCGCTGCAGAAGAAGGGACACTCGCTGGAGTTCTTGCGCGAGATAGCTCACCTGCGACCGCGGACCAACACGTTTGGTGCTGTCTTCAGAATCAGGCACCATATGTCGTACGCGATTCACAAGTACTTTAACGACAGGGGCTTCTTCTACTTCCATACGCCTATTATTACAGCATCGGATGCCGAAGGGGCCGGTTCGATGTTCGAGGTGACAACGCTCGACGTGAACAACCCGCCAAGGGATGAGAGCGGAAAGGTCGACTTCAAGGAGGACTTCTTCGGACGACAAACCAACCTGACCGTTTCGGGCCAACTGGAAGGGGAGATGGGGGCTATGGCACTGGGAGCCATATACACCTTCGGGCCCACCTTCCGAGCGGAGAACTCGAATACGCCGCGCCACCTGGCAGAGTTCTGGATGATTGAGCCGGAAGTGGCGTTCAATGACAACAACGACAACATGGACCTGGCGGAGGACTTCCTGAAGTACCTAATCCGCTACGCGTTGGAGCACTGTAAAGATGATATCGAGTTCCTGGCAAAGATGTACGACAAAGAGCTGTTAGAACGCTTGCATTTCGTGCTCGATAACGACTTCGTAAGGCTGAGCTATACCGAAGGGGTGAAAATTCTGGAGGAATCGGGACAGAAATTCGAGTTTCCCGTCTACTGGGGAGCCGACCTGCAATCGGAGCACGAGCGGTACCTGGTGGAGAAACACTTTAAGCGCCCGGTGATTCTGAGCGATTACCCCAAAGAGATCAAGTCGTTTTACATGAAACAAAATGACGACGGGAAAACGGTGCGGGCAATGGACGTGCTCTTCCCGAAGATCGGGGAGATCATTGGGGGATCGGAGCGGGAGACCGATTACGATAAGCTGATGAACTGGGTGAACAAGATTGGTATGGACACCCAACCTATCTGGTGGTATATCGAGTCCCGCAAATTCGGTACCGCGCCGCACTCGGGCTTTGGGCTGGGCTTCGAACGGCTGATGCTGTTTATCACCGGCATGGCCAACATACGGGACGTGATACCGTTTCCGCGCACACCCGGTAACGCGGAATTTTAAAAAAGGTGACCGCTTGCCTGTAGCAAGGTGGAGTTTATAGGGAATTCGCTGGTTGACAAGTGATAACACGGGGGTTCGGGTAAAACCCGTGTGTCCGGCAATAGGGTGATTTAAACGAGGAGAGGAGTTACATGAGATGAAGAATATACGTAATTTTTGCATTATAGCGCATATTGACCACGGCAAGAGCACGTTGGCAGACCGCCTGTTGGAGTTCACCGAAACCGTCGAGGGGGATGACCTGCAGTCGCAGCTACTCGATAGCATGGACCTGGAACGAGAGCGGGGCATCACCATCAAAAGCCACGCCGTGCAGATGGAGTATGAGCTGGATGGCGAAACATACACGCTTAACCTGATCGATACACCGGGACACGTGGACTTCTCGTACGAGGTATCCCGTTCTATCGCGGCGTGCGAGGGCGCGCTGCTGGTGGTCGACGCGGCGCAAGGGATTCAGGCCCAGACCATCTCTAACCTCTACATGGCTATCGAAAACGACCTGGAGATCATCCCGGTGCTAAACAAAGTGGACCTGGAAAGTGCCATGCCGGAGGAGGTGGAGGAGCAGATCATCGAGCTGTTGGGCGTTGAAAGGAAAGAGATTATCCGTGCCAGCGGCAAGACCGGTTTTGGAATAGAGGATATCCTGAAGGCGATCATCGAGCGGGTACCCGCCCCGAAAGGCGACCCCGACGCACCGTTGCAAGCACTGATCTTCGACTCGGTCTTTAACTCCTTCCGGGGGATTATCGCGTACTTCAAGATCGAGAACGGCTCCATCCGGAAGGGCGACCTGGTGAAGTTCATCAACACGGGTAAAGAGTATAACGCCGATGAGGTGGGCATACTTAGGCTCGATATGGTGCCAAGAGAGGAGGTCACCTGCGGCGACGTGGGCTATATCATCTCCGGCATCAAGACGTCGAAAGAGGTGAAGGTGGGCGATACCATCACCCACGTGAAACGCCCTGCCAAAGAGGCTATCGCGGGCTTCG
>DUPB01000032.1 GCA_012838585.1 Bacteroidales bacterium | reverse complement strand
GATAATAAAAATAAATTACCTTTGCAGTTTCATGGCAATGCTTGAACCGATAGAGATTAGCCAGTTGCAGCAGCGGGTGGAGAAACACCCCAACGTGGCGGCTGCCAGCGCGATGCTGGAGAAGGTGGAAGTGCTCTCCGTGACGGGGTTGCACGGGTCGGCACGTGCCCTCTTCGCGGTGAGCCTCTTCAAGAAGCGACCGGGAACCTACCTCTACATACTGAACGATGCCGAGACGGCGGGCTACTTCTACCACGACGCGGTGCAGGTGATGGGCAGCGAACGGGTGCTTTTTTTCCCGTCGGCCTACAAGAGGGCAGCCAAGTACGGCCAACTGGACCCGGCCAACCAGGTGCTGCGCACCGAGGTGCTGAGCCGCCTGCAGGAACCGGATGAGCCGCTGCTGATCGTCTCTTACCCCGACGCGCTGACCGAGAAGACGGTGTCGGGCGAGCACCTCGAAGAGAACACGCTGAAGGTAAAGGTGGGCGACAGGCTCGACCCCTCCTTCGTGAGCGAGGTGCTGGAATCGTTCGGCTTTCAGCAGGTGGATTACGTCTACGAGCCGGGACAGTACGCCGTGAGGGGCAGCATCCTGGACCTCTTCTCGTTCGCGTGCGAGTACCCGTACCGGGTTGACTTCTTTGGCGATGAGGTGGATACCATCCGCACCTTCGAGCTGGAGTCGCAACTGTCCAGGGAGAGGCTCAACGAGATACGGGTGGTGCCCGACCTTACCCGCTCGGCCACGCGGAGCGCTTCGCTGTTCGACTCGCTGCCCGCGAACGGGGTGGTGGGGGTCGAAGACCCGCGCTGGGTCTACAGTCGGGTGGAGGGACTGAACGAGGAGGAGCCCCGCGTGGATCTGGAGGAGGAGGGGTTCGTGAAGGCGGAGCTGCTCACGCTGAAGGAGTTCAAGGGGGCAATCGATCCCTTCAAAAAACTGACGCTGGATGCGAAGGGGGTAACAGCGAATGGGGTGGATGCGCCCAACGCGGTCATCTCATTTACAACCTCCCTGCAACCACTCTACCACAAGAGTTTTGACCTGCTGAGCGATTCGCTGCACCGCTTCATGGACGACGGCTACACCATCTACATCCTGAGCGATAGCGAGAAGCAGCAGAAGCGCCTCTTCCATATCTTCAACGACCGGAACGACCCCATCCCGTTCGTGCCGGTGACCAAAACGTTGCACGAGGGCTTCTCGGACGAAGCGCTGAAGATCTGCTGCTTCACCGACCACCAGATTTTCGACCGCTTCCACAAGTATAGCCTCAAGTCCGATCGGGCACGGTCGGGCAAGATCGCCCTAACCCTCAAGGAGATAAACCAACTGCAGATGGGCGACTTCGTGGTGCACCTGGACCACGGTATCGGGCAGTTCGCGGGGCTGGTGCGGCTGCGCATCGGCGAGAAGGTGCAGGAGGTAATCAAGCTCACCTACAAGAACAACGACGCGGTGTTCGTCTCGATTCACTCGCTGCACAAGATATCCAAGTACAAAGGGAAAGAGGGGGAGGCGCCAAAACTCAACAAGCTGGGCTCCGGCGCGTGGGAGCGGGTCAAGCAGCGGGCTAAGTCGAAGATAAAGGATATCGCGCGCGACCTGATCAAGCTGTACGCGCAAAGGCAGCAGGAGAAGGGGTTCCCCTTCTCGAAGGATACCTACCTGCAGACGGAGCTGGAGGCATCGTTCATGTACGAGGATACACCCGACCAGGTGAAGGCCACGCGCGATGTCAAGGCCGATATGATGAGTGACCGGCCCATGGACCGCCTTATTTGCGGTGACGTGGGGTTCGGCAAGACGGAGATCGCCATCCGGGCGGCCTTTAAAGCGGCTATCGACGGGAAGCAGACGGCGGTGCTGGTGCCGACCACGGTGCTGGCCACGCAGCACTACCATACCTTCCGCGAGCGGCTGGAGAACTTCCCCGTGAGGGTGGACTACCTGAGCCGCGGTCGCTCACCCAAGGAGCAAAAAGAGATCCTGTCCGACCTGGCAGAGGGGAAGATCGATGTCCTGATCGGGACGCATCGGCTGGTGGGGAAAGATGTAAAGTTTAACGACCTGGGGCTGCTGGTGATCGACGAGGAGCAGAAGTTCGGGGTGGCCACCAAGGAGAAGCTGAAGCAACTGAAGGTGAACGTGGACACGCTCACCATGACGGCTACCCCCATACCGCGCACGTTGCAGTTCTCGCTCATGGGGTCGCGTGACCTCTCCATCATCAACACGCCCCCGCCCAACCGCTACCCGATACAGACGGAGGTGCACCCGTTCGATACCGACGTGATCCGTGAGGCGTTGAACTTCGAGCTGAGCCGCAACGGGCAGGTGTTCATCGTGAACAACCGCGTCCAAAACCTGTACGAGCTTGAGGCGCTGGTCAAACGGGAGGTGCCGGACGCCCGGGTGGCCGTGGGACACGGGCAGATGGACCCCAAGCGGCTTGAGAAGGTGATTGCCGACTTCGTGAACCACGAGCAGGACGTGCTGATCGCGACGACCATCATCGAATCGGGTATCGATATGCCGAACGTGAATACCATAGTGGTGATCAACGCGCACCACTTCGGGCTGAGCGACCTGCACCAGCTGCGGGGCAGGGTGGGGCGGAGCAACCGCAAGGCGTTTTGCTACCTGCTGGCACCACCGCTTTACACGCTGACCGGTGACGCCCGTCGCCGGCTCCAGGCCATCGAGAACTTCGCCGAGCTGGGTAGCGGGCTGCACATCGCGATGCAGGATCTGGATATACGGGGGGCGGGTAACCTGTTAGGGGCGGAGCAGAGCGGGTTTATCGCCGACCTGGGGTACGAGGCGTACCAAAAGATACTGGCCGAAGCGGTGCAGGAGCTGCGCCGGGATGAGTTCGCGGGGCTCTATAGCGAGCCATCGGGTAACGGCCAGGAGGGCGATGGGAACTTCGTGCAGGACGTGCACGTGGAGAGCGACCTGGAACTGATGTTCCCGGTGACCTACATCCCCAACGACGCGGAGCGGATAGCCATCTACCGTGAGCTCGACAACATAACGGGCGAGATGGAGACCCTGGAATTCACCAGGAGACTGGAGGACCGGTTTGGGCGGATACCGACGCAGGGGAGGGAGCTGATCCGGATCGTGCGGCTCAGGCGGTTGGCCCAAACGGTGGGCGTGGAGAAGGTGGTGCTGAAGAACGGGCAGATGGCGCTGCACCTGGTGGCCGACCCGGAGTCGCCCTTCTACCAGTCGCCCGCGTTCGATAAACTACTGAACTTCGTGCAAAGCTACCCCCGCCGCTGCCTCTTCCGCGAAACGGGCAAGCGCCGCTCGCTCGTCATACGACACGTGGAGAGCGTGGAAGACGCGGTCGCGATTCTCGACGAGGTGAATACGCGAAAGTGCAGCGAAACTGAGCAGTCGTTATAAAACAGTTATTACTTTCAAGGCGAAGACCTTAGTTCGTTTCACTCCGTAGATATTTGCCGCGTTCGGCAAAGTCAAAGCAAGCTTTGCATTTGCTCTCACTTATCGCAAATATTTCACGGGGACATATCCCGCGAACTTCAGTCAAGCCTGAAAGCTATAACGTTAAGTAATCCGGCGCGTTACTTTTTCTCCGAGAGCGCCTCGAAGATGAGTTTCTCTAACTCTTCCGCGAGCTCGGGATTGTCCCTGACCGCCTGCTTGGCGGCGTCGCGCCCTTGCCCTAATCGGGTGTCGTTGTAGCTGTACCAGGAGCCGCTCTTCTTGATGATGCCGAGGTCGGACCCCAGGTCGATGATCTCCCCGGTTCTTGAAATCCCCTCACCGAACATGATGTCGAACTCCGCTTTCCGGAACGGTGGTGCCACCTTGTTCTTCACTACCCTTACCCGGGTGGGGCGACCGATCTGCTCATCACCGTCCTTGATGGGGCTGCCGCTGCCGCGGATGTCGAGCCGCACCGACGAGTAGAACTTGAGCGCGTTCCCGCCCGTCGTGGTTTCGGGGTTCCCGAACATGACCCCGATCTTCTCCCTTAGCTGGTTGATAAAGATGCAGGTGGTGTTGGTCTTGCTGATGGCGGCGGTGAGCTTCCGGAGGGCTTGCGACATCAGCCGGGCTTGCAGGCCGACGTTCGAGTCGCCCATATCGCCTTCGATCTCCTTCCTGGGTGTCAACGCGGCCACGGAGTCGATCACGATAATATCGACCGCCGAGGAGCGTATCAGTTGCTCCGCGATCTCCAGCGCCTCCTCCCCGCTGCTGGGCTGCGCTATAAGCAGCTCATCGGTGTTCACGCCCAACTTCTCCGCGTAGAAACGGTCGAACGCGTGCTCCGCGTCGATAAATGCCGCGTATCCGCCCGCCTTTTGCGCTTCGGCAATGGCATGGATGGCCAGCGTGGTCTTACCGGACGATTCGGGGCCGTAGATCTCGATGACGCGCCCGCGGGGGTATCCACCCACGCCCAGCGCCACGTTTAACCCGATGGAGCCGGATGAGATGACCGGGATCTCCTCCACTTTCTCATCGCCCATCTTCATGATAGACCCTTTCCCGTAGGTCTTCTCTATCTTGTCCATCGCCGCGCGCAGCGCCTTCAATTTTTCACTGTTCTTGGTATCTTTTATCTCTTCTGCCATGATTGTAGTTCGATTATCAATTATCAATTAGTAATTATCAATTAGCAATGTATAAAAAGTTACGGGTAATACAAATATAACCAATTTACCAGAGGTTAAAAAGCGATTCCGAAAGAAAATTCATATCAACCCGTACATGCCCCCGGGTAGTGCTTCCACGAGCTCTTTCATCTCCAGCTCCAGCAGGGTCATGAAGAGTTCCGATACCGGGGTGTTGAGCGCGATGCTCATCGCGTTCACCTGCATCGTCCGTGTTTGGGCGAGGAGGGTGATGATTGCTTGCTCCTCTTCGGATAGCTCGGTGAATAGTTTCGTTTGCCGGGGAATATTGGGTGTTGCCGATTCCACCCAGCCCATGTGCGCGATGAAGTCTGCCGTGCTGTGCAGCAGCAGCGCCTTGTTGTCGGCTATCAGGCGGTTGCAGCCGTCGGACACCTTGTCGTCAACCCGTCCGGGTAGCGCGAAGACCTCCCGGAAGTAGGAGTTCGCGATATCGGCGGTGAGGAGCGATCCTCCTTTTTTGGGCGACTCGAGAACGACGACCGCGTCTGACATGCCCGCCACGATGCGGTTTCGTTTCACGAAGTTGTGCCTGTCGGGGTTGGTACCGCTAGGGAACTCGGTCAGCAGTGCCCCCTCTTCCAGCATCTCGATGGCCGTTTGCCGGTGGAATCTCGGGTAGATCCTGTCCAGCCCGTGCGCTAGCACCGCCACGGTGGAGAGCCCGTTCTGCAGGGCGGCCCGATGGGCACAGATGTCGATGCCGTACGCGAGGCCGCTCACCACCTGCACGTCGGGGAAAGACGCGGCGATCTCCGAAACGAACTCCCGGCAGAAACCCTCCCCGTAGCGGGTGGAGCCGCGGGTTCCCACGATGCTGATGGTCTTCTCCCGGTTGAAGTCGGCGTTCCCCTTGCCGT
>DUPB01000004.1 GCA_012838585.1 Bacteroidales bacterium | reverse complement strand
CGTTCAGGTAGATATCGATCATTTCACCCAAGACCTGGTTGTTCTCGTTCCATATCACGGGATTGCCCCGCATGTAGATCATAGAGTCGCGGGAGGAGTAGTGTACCGAGTCGCTAATCGCCTGAAGGTCGGAGCGGTAGATGCGAACCTGATAAAAAGCCTTTATATTCCGGTAGATCGAGTCGGTACTCATCATCAACGTGTCTCCATGCAGAAAGAGGCTATCTTGTTGGGAAAAGTCGATCGCGTAGGCGGAGTCAGTAGCGAGGCCAAACTCGGTCTTCTCGTTATAAAAACCGTAATTACCCCTTAGTATAGCCTTTCGCTCCTGGTCTTCGAGGTACATATCCCCGAACACCTCCCCCTCTCCCGTTAGCCGGTTGTAGTATATCGTGTCGCCAATCAGCACCTTGGTGCCATCGTTGCTGTAAACCCGCGATCGGTCGAGCAGCCTCGAATCCTCGGTGACCGTGTTGTACCAGCCGCGGTTAGTATGTATGTACCCGCTATCCGACACGATGCGGGAGGGACCCAGGATATCGGCAATTTTTGACTCGGTGTTGTACTTCAGCGTGTCGGCGTAAATGGTGTAATCCTCGTTTACCAGCTTCACGCTATCGCTAAAAAGTGCCTCTTTGGTATCGGGCGCGTACTGGCCCCAGTAGGAGGTAAGCTCATTCTCCTCATCCACGATCATACCCCCGTCGAAGTAGTACCCCAAGTTCGCCACCCTATCGTAATCCAGGCTATCGGTGAAGAGCGTCATCGTTTGGTCCTCCATCCGGATATTATCGCGCAGGCGGGCCAGCTTGGTGTTTCCATCGTAGTGCAGGTAGTCACCGTAGACGAAGATGGTATCGCCCTGTTCCATCATCACGTGACTAAACGCCTCGAACGAGTTGGTCTCTTGGTAGAGGTAGGCGCTATCGCAATACATGTAGGCACCGTCATGGTAGAAAACCACGTCGCCAGAGAAGATCATGGCCTCGAACCCCTCTCGCTTGAATCCCAGTTGTGCCTCTCTCATCTCAACGATGCGTACCACGCCCTCAGGCGGTGCGTTATCGGGAGGTTGCTGTGCCTTGGCAGCAGCCATAATAACAAAAAGCACACCCAACAACAGCGTGCTTTCTTGTAAAAAATATGAAGACCCTCTTCTCATCTCACCCAACCGTCGTATTGAAATTCACAATTCTTCCATCCGGGATCGATGCGCACGTAGGTCTTTTCGATTTTCTTTTTGAGCCACTCGTCCACCATCTTCTGTTGCCTATTGGCCTCTGCCATCTGCTTGATAATCTGGTAGTCGTTATTGATATTCGCCCTGTGCCCCTCGTTCCTCTCCGAGACCTTCACCATAGCCGCCACCTGCCGCCCCTTGTCGTTGATCATGATGAACGGCTCCGATATCTCGCCAGCTTTCATCTCGCCCGCCACCTTAGCGATATCCTGGTTCAGTTCATTGAGCGCGAAACGGGAAGTCCCGGCATTGCTGCTCCGCGGCACGTTGTTCACCATGATCCCCTTGTTGTTGCGCGTATCTTTATCGGCTGAAAGGTAGGTGGCTGCATCATCAAACGTGATCTTTTTCTCTACAATACCGGTTCGGATAGAATCCAATCGGATAATCGCCGTATCAAGCGATACCTGGGGAATTTTCGGTTTCAGCAGGATATGACGCAAGTTGGCCATCTCCCCCCTCCGCTCGATTAGCTGAATGATGTGGAAGCCATACTCGGTCTCCACCACGTTAGACACCTTCTTGGGGTCGTTCAACGCGAACGCCACGTTAGCGAACTCAGGTACGTAGTTACTCCGCGGCGCGAACCCCAGCTCGCCCCCCTGCACTGCCGACGGGTCCTCAGAATGGATGAGCGCCAAAGTCGAAAACTCACGCTCCCCGCTGTTGACCTGCTCCGTGAACTCCCTCAACCTTGCCTTTACCTTATCGATCTCGGATAGCGGTATCTCCGGCTCCACGGTGATGATCTGAACCTGCATCGTGGTGGGGATAAAGGGGAGGCTATCCGTGGGTATACTGTGGTAAAACTTCCGGATCTCGGAGGGGGTCAACTGGATGTTGCCGAAATGCTTTTGCTGTACCCCCTCAATAAGCATCTGCTCCCGCATCTGCTCCCGCATGTCCTCGCGAATGGTCGCGATGCTCTTCCCAAAGTACTCCTCCAGTCGCTCTACCGACCCGATGCTCGATATGTAATGGTTGATCTGAAACTCCATTTCGCGGTTCACCATGGCATCCTGCACCTCGATACTATCTAACTTGGCCTGGTCGAGAAATAGCTTGCGGATAGCCAGCTGCTCGGGTATAAAACAGTAGGGATCCCCTTCTAGGCGCTGGTTTTGCATGAGGATATCTTTCCGGTACTCCTCCACTTCCGACTTGAGGATAGCCTCGTCGCCCACCACCCAGACGATCTCGTCGATCACGTTATTTTGCGCCATCATGTGCGGCACTGATAATAGCACGAGAAAGGCGAGAGAGATAAGGCGCGTGAACAAGGAACGGGTAGAGCCGAAACGGGTGGACCTGGAACGAACTGAAGCGGAGCGCTCAAACTGGGAGCGGCTATCCACGACACGAACAATAACGGGACTACCGGACACGGAGCGCCTACTCACCGGGCGGACAAAAATAGGAGACGGGGATACAGGATCCACGTAGGGCGACGGAGACAATATAGCGGGACGATTCATACGATGACTCATACACTCTTTTTTGATGCTTTCAAAATGTAAAAGTAGTGATATTCCCCTTAATAGCCAAGCGGGCGGGGGGTTAAAAGTAGTTATAACCCGTCAAGCTACCCGCCTAAGCTTCACGAAGGAATCAAAGCGGCAGGGTTAAAAACAGCCCTAACCGACGAAGGCACCTCTTAGGAGGTGCCTTCGCTCGTGAACAGATAGT
>DUPB01000031.1 GCA_012838585.1 Bacteroidales bacterium | reverse complement strand
CCCATATCGCTGATGATAAACGGTTTTTTGTCGCTCGCCAACGCTTGGTTCAACGCGTCGTCCAGGTAGGTGGTGGGAGCCACGAACTCGAACTGTTCCCGCACCTCCCAAAAATGTTGGGCCAACGCCTCGGCGGCTTTGCCTACCGCCTCCTGGTCATCGCCGTATGCCATTACCACGCCGTGGTTGCGCGGCTCATCGGCCCAGGGGTAGGACATCCAGATGGCGGCATCGATTACCTTGTCATCCCCCGGGGTCAAGACCGAGGGGATCTGAGCGTACAGGCTCTTACCGGGTTCCACGCGGGTGCTGGTCTTTTCGCCGGGCAACAAGATGGGTACCGGTATCCACGCCTTGTAGGCTGGTTTCCCTTTCCCAGTCTCTAGCCGATGGAGCAGGTTGGTGACCGCCCTTTTTTTCGATTCGAGGGCATCCTCGTGAGGAGCCAGCCGGTAGCAGGTAATCAGGTCGCTGTTCTGCGCGAGACGCGGTGAAACGCAACCGTGAAGGTCCATCGAGGTGGAGATCAACACGTCGGTTCCCACCACTTCACGTACGCGGACTATCATGTCTCCCTCTGGGTCATCCAACCCTTGCACGCTCATCGCTCCGTGTATGTCAAAAAAGAGGCCATCCAGGGGGAGTGTCTCTTTCAGCATCTCTAATGTTTTGGTGACGAGCGACTCGTATGCTTCACGGGTGACGATTCCACCGGGCATGGCATGCCCCCGAAGGGTGGGGAGCCACACGGCCCGGTCAATGATACCCGAGTCGGGCGAAAAGAAGGGGTAGTAGGAGAACACATCGTCTCCCACCCGTGCCCGGAAGGCCTCCTCGTGAGTAACCGCCGGGGAGAAGGTACTGGACTCGATGGCGATACCGGCGATGGCCACCCTCGGGAGTTCTTTCTTGTCGGCTCCTTGCTTGCAGCCCGAAACCAAGAGGAGTAGGGCGATGGCTAATAGGATCTCTATTTTTCTCATTGCTTTATGGTTTATTGTATGATGTTATTGATCACATGAATGGTATGCATCGAAACAAGGGCGGCAGTTTCGCTGCGCAGTCGGGTTTCACCAATGCTTACCGGTTCAAATCCCTGCTCAATGGCTTGTGCAACCTCTTCTTCGCTGAAATCGCCCTCGGGGCCAATCAGGATCAGCGCGTTTTCACCCTTCTGGTACGTATGTGCCAGCTCCTTCTTGGGGAGGTCGTGGCAATGTGCGATGAACTTTCTCCCTTGAAAGGGCCGATTTACCAGCGCTTCGAATGGAACCATCGTTTCTACTTCGGGCAGGTGAGCCTGCATCGATTGCTTCATGGCAGAAACCACGATCTTCCGAAGCCGCTCGACCTTGATCTCTTTTCGCTCGGAATAGCGGCAGAGTAGGGGGGTGAACCGGTCAATCCCTATCTCCGTCCCTTTTTCTAGGAACCACTCGTTCCGGTCCATCTGCTTGGTGGGAGCGAACGCGATATGGAGGGTGAACAATCTGTTCACGGCTGTTTCAGCCTGGTGACGAATGGCCACGATGCACTGCTTGGGA
This sequence comes from Bacteroidales bacterium, assembly GCA_012838585.1. Taxonomy (GTDB): domain Bacteria; phylum Bacteroidota; class Bacteroidia; order Bacteroidales; family Dysgonomonadaceae; genus Proteiniphilum. The sequence goes on along the minus strand of DUPB01000031.1, from coordinate 64,968 downwards.
TGCGCTTGAACAAGCTCGCAATGGTAAAAGAACCCCCTTCCATCGGTGACGGTCACCATCTCTCCCTCTTGGGTTCGCAGTACCTTCACGCAGTGGTACGACTCCTCTTCGGGTAGCACCGGGCTTTCAAGGATGTTGGGGCAGTAGAAAAGGATTCCGGCCATCTGTTTTGTTTTTTTGCACTTTCGCTTTTTTCTGGAATCTTTTTGCTCGGCTTCTTGGAGCTGTTAAGATACTGTTTTCGTTTCTTAGCTTTCAGGTTTCCCGAGATGTTTCTATCACGATCGGTTCTCCCGACGGTTGATTTCGTCACGTAACCGGGTTGCCAGCTCGTAGTCCTCTTCATTGACCGCGGCTTCGAGACGACTTTTTAGCGTGTCCAGACGGAGTTTTGATAGCTCTTCCTCCCCGCTCTCTTCCGAGGATGATGACTCGCTTGATGAGGTGGTGGGACGTTCGTCAAACACGATTGCCATATTTCGCATGATCTCCCGCGTGGTATAAATGGGGGAGCCCGTACGAATAGCTATTGCTACGGCGTCTGACGTACGCGAATCAATTCGGTACTCCTTTCCGTTCTGTTTAAGCAGCAGTTCAGAGAAAAAAGCACCATCCTCGAACTTATGGATAACCACCTCGATCAATTGAATACCTAGCTCTTTAAAGATGGAGCAGATAAGGTCATGCGACAAGGGACGGGGCGGCGTGATGCCCTCCATGACGATCGCGATGGATTGCGCCTCAGGGGTTCCTATCACGATGGGGAGGCGGCGAATGCCGTTCTCTTCGGCAAAGATTAGTGCGTAAGCCCCAGCCTGAACTTGGCTGAAGGATATGCCCAATATCGATAGTTTGATTAGATTGCTCTTCATGTTGTTTTTGGCTTTAATATCAAAAACATGGTGAAACGCAAGGGATAACGGCTGCTTGCGCATCCGTACCCCCTCTTGTCTGCCTGCTTCAAATCGTATTTTCCCTTTTCAAAGGATTACAAACTTACAAAAAAAAACTCTAGTTTCTTTACAAGAGGCGGGGAAAATCAAAAATGTAGGTCGATTTTAATGTGATATGAAAAAAATGTTGTACCTTTGTGCTCGCAAATCAATATGGTGGATATAGCTCAGTTGGTTAGAGCGTCGGATTGTGGTTCCGAAGGTCGCGGGTTCGAGTCCCGTTTTCCACCCGAACCTCAACTCTTAACTAATGGAAATGAGGTTTTTATCTTCATAAGATTTGTTTTAGGTAATCACGTATTTTTCAATACGTGATTTTTTTTGGTATGACGGGCATGTCATGCCTGTCCGCGACGAAACTCGGAGCAGATAATCGCCGCGGCAGTCGCCACGTTAAGTGACTCCGAAGTGGCTCTCCCCGTGGGGAAGCTGGGAATGAAGAGGCGTCTGCTGATCCTTTTTTCCACCTCTCGGCTAATACCCTTCCCCTCGCTGCCTAACACGATGATTCCCGCGTTGGGAAGCGTCTCCTCGTAGATGTTGTGGCCATCTAAAAAGGTCCCGTAGATGGGCAGTCGCTCCTGTTCTTGCAGGAAGTGTACGATATCCGTGTAGATCACCTTTACCCGTGCGATGGCTCCCATCGTGGCTTGAACCGTTTTGGGATTATAGATGTCGGCGGTATCGCCGGAACAGATCACCTGCTCAATTCCAAACCAATCGGCAATGCGCACGATGGTACCCACGTTCCCCGGGTCTTGTACGCCATCGAGGACCAGGCTAATATTGCCCTTCATGTCAAGCTGCCCGGCATCATGGTTGGGCTGATGGAAGAGGGCGATTACCGGGGGCGGGGTTTTCATGAACGTGGCCCGGTTCAGGTCGGCTTCGGAGGCCACGATGATCTCCCCGGCCAATATGCCCGGGTGGGCATCCAACCATTCGGGGAGGGCTGCCAGGAAGTAGCAGCGGCTGTTCTTGTTCTTCAGCAGTTCCGATACCAGCTTGTTCCCCTCGGCCACGAAGAGTTGCTGTTCGTCACGGAACTTTTTCTCCTTTAACGAACGAATTAGTTTGATCTTGTTACGGCTTAACCCCATATCGCAAAATTACTGTTTCGGGTTGATATATCAAAAAATAGGGTAAACATATCAATCAAGAGTCGGGAAAGTAGTAAAAAAATGTTATCTTTGTGAGGCTGAAAAGCGCTCCTGATTGGAAATCCTTACATGAAACTTTTTTAATTTTAATATAATAACCGTTTTATTGCAACGTATATGAACGACAACGCGTTAATGAACAAGGCAGCCGATACGATTCGCATCTTGTCGGCATCAATGGTAGAGAAAGCAAAATCGGGCCATCCCGGTGGTGCCATGGGAGGTGCAGATTTTATCAACGTCCTTTACAGCGAGTTTTTGGAGTATGATCCCGATAACCCTACTTGGGAATCCAGGGATCGCTTTTTCCTTGACCCGGGGCATATGTCGCCCATGCTATATTCTGTGCTCTGCTTAAGTGGAAAATACTCCCTGGAAGAGTTGCAGAACTTCCGTCAGTGGGGTAGTCCCACGGCGGGTCATCCCGAGATCGACCTGAAACGGGGTGTGGAGAATACTTCCGGGCCGCTGGGTCAAGGGCATGCTTTCGCCGCGGGTGCGGCCATCGCTGCCAAGTTCCTTCAGGCACGCCTGGGTGACGTGATGAACCAAACGATCTACGCTTTTATATCTGACGGGGGTATTCAGGAGGAGATATCCCAAGGAGTGGGTCGCATTGCCGGCCACTTGGGACTGGATAACCTGATCATGTTTTACGATTCCAACACGATTCAGCTCTCCACTACCACCGATGAGGTCACGAGTGAAGATGTGGCGTCGAAGTACGAAGCGTGGGGGTGGTACGTGATCACGATCGACGGGAACGACGTGGACGAGATACGGGAAGCGCTCATTGAAGCGAAAGGGGTAAAGGGACAGCCCACCCTGATCATTGGTGATACGGTGATGGGGAAAGGGGCATTGACCGCGGATAACAGCTCGTTTGAAAATCAAATCTCTACCCATGGGCAACCCTTGAGCGCGGCCGGTGCCGACGTGGCACGGACCATTAAGGCCTTAGGGGGAGACCCGGCCAACCCGTTCGTGATTCCCGAAGAGGTTAAAGCGATGTATGAAAAACGGAAAGAGAAGCTACGCGAACTGGTTGCCGCTAAAAAAGCGAAGGAGGAGGCGTGGGGCAAAGCGCATCCCCAATTGGCGGAGAAGAAGCGGAAGTGGTTCTCTCGCGAATTGCCCGAGATCGATTGGAAGGGTATTGAGCAGAAATCGGGATCGGCTACCCGTGCAGCCTCTGCAACCGTGTTAGGGGTGCTGGCACAGAAGGTAGAAAATATGGTGGTGGCCTCGGCCGACCTTTCTAACTCCGATAAGACAGACGGTTTCTTGAAACAAACCAAAGCTTTCGCGAAAGGGGATTTCACCGGTGCCTTCCTGCAAGCGGGTGTTTCGGAGTTCACCATGTCGTGCCTCTGCATCGGCATGAGCCTGCATGGCGGGGTAATCCCGGCTTGCGGAACGTTCTTCGTCTTCTCTGACTACATGAAACCCTCTATCCGCATTGCCGCGTTAATGGAGACCCCCGTTATCTTTATCTGGACGCACGACGCGTTCAGGGTGGGAGAAGATGGTCCTACCCACCAGCCGGTGGAGCAAGAGGCACAAATCCGACTGATGGAGAAGTTGCAGAATCACAGTGGCCGCAACTCGATGTTGGTGCTGCGCCCCGCCGATGTGCATGAAACGACGGTCGCCTGGAAGATGGCGCTTGAAAACAATCAAACCCCCACGGGGCTCATTTTAAGCCGACAGAATATCAAAGACCTACCGGCTGCCGAATCCCGCATCGACGAGGCGTTCCAAGCCGATAAGGGAGCCTACATTGTACAAGATGAGGAGGATTTCGACGTGATTTTACTGGCGTCGGGTTCGGAGGTGTCTACGCTGGTTGAGGGTGCTGCCCTGCTTCGTGCCGATGGCGTGAGGGTTCGGATTGTCTCCGTTCCCTCCGAGGGGTTGTTCAGGTCGCAGCCGGTTGAATATCAGGAGTCGGTACTGCCCAAGGGGAAGCGGAAATTTGGCCTTACCGCGGGACTGCCCGTTACGCTTGAAGGGCTGGTGGGTGCTGATGGAAAGGTTTGGGGTATGAACTCCTTTGGCTTTTCGGCTCCCTACACGGTGCTCGATGAGAAGTTAGGGTATACCGGCAAGAACGTTTACGAACAGGTAAAGAAGATACTATAAACGATCCATCATGTCGCTTTTTAATAACGTTGAAAAACCCATCGGCCTCGCATCGGATCATGCCGGCTTTGAAGCGAAACAGTATATTCTCGGTGTGCTGAAGGAGCAAGGGATTCCCTACAAGGACTTTGGTACATACTCCGGGGAAGCGGTTGATTACGCCGATTACGCGCACCCGCTGGCCTTGGCCGTGGAAAAGGGCGAGTGCTACCCCGGTATCGCTATTTGCGGTAGTGGTAATGGTATCAACATGACGATGAACAAGCACCAGGGGATACGGTCTGCGCTCTGCTGGTCGCCCGACGTGGCATTCCTCGCGCGGGCGCACAACGACGCTAACGTGCTCTCGATGCCAGGTAGGTTGCTTACGGAGGAGGAGATATACGAAATCCTGGTTGCCTTCTTGAACACGCCGTTCGAGGGGGGGAGGCATCTGCGACGAATCAACAAGATTCCTTGCCGTTGAGAGTCCGGATCGAGAAACTTTTTGTGCTTTCTCGTCTTGAAAGCTGAAGAGTTCATTACTTAACTTTCGCATGTAACTGTTTAATAGCTTTCAGGCTTGACTGACGTAAATTTCGTGACCCATCTACTGCTTGATTGCTAAAAGAAAAATAACTCGCTTGCGCTCAAACAGCTTTTCTTTTTTAACGCGATCTTCGCAGGATGTGTTCCCACGAAAGTTTACGAGGTCTTCGCCCTGAAAGCTCAAACAGTAAACGACATGCGAAAGTTAAGTTCATTAAATTCAAAACTGATGAATCGGGGCAAACCATACGCGATAAGCCTGCTCCTGCTCATGCCGCTTTTCTGGCTGCCCAGTTGCGGGGATATGAGCGCCCGCTTTGATAATGACCCGAGGGGAAATTTCGAGGCATTATGGACCATCTTGGACAGGAATTACTGCTTTTTCGACTACAAGGGTATCGATTGGGATGCCGTGTACCGTAAGTATAGCCCCAGGGTGAATCAAGAGATGGGCAACGATGCCCTCTTCAAGCTTATGGGCTTAATGTTGGCCGAACTGAAGGATGGTCACGTGAACCTGTCGGCTTCGCACGATATAACCCGCTATTGGCAGTGGTACGAGGATTACCCCGTCAACTTCGATGCGTCTATCTGCTCCCGCTACCTTGGTAGCGACTATGGGATTACTTCCGGGATGCGGTACAAGGTGCTGGAGGACAACGTGGGCTACCTCTATTACGGGAGTTTCTCGAACGACTTGGGCGAAGGTGCTCTGGATCAGGTGTTGAATAGGATGGCATTATGCCACGGTCTGATCATCGACGTGAGGAGCAATGGCGGGGGTAACCTCACCAACGTGGAGCGGTTGAGCAGTCGCTTTTTTAACGAGCGCACCCTTGTGGGGTATATTGCCCATAAAAAGGGTCCTGGTCACAATGACTTCTCCCCCCTTCACCCCAAGTACGTGGAAAGTTCCAATAGGGTGCGCTACCAGAAACCGGTGGTGGTACTCACTAACCGGGGCTGTTATAGTGCGACCAATGACTTTGTCAGTATCATGAAATACGCGCCCAACGTGACCGTTATCGGTGACAAGACGGGTGGCGGTAGCGGCCTGCCCTTCTCCTCAGAGCTCCCCAACGGCTGGTCGGTTCGCTTTTCTGCTTCGCCCATGTTCAATGCCGAGAAGGAGCACATTGAATTTGGTGTGGAACCTGATTTTCAGGTTGATATGCTGCAGGCCGACAAGGATAAAATGAGGGATACCATTATCGAAGCGGCCCGCGAGATCATAAAAGCAAGCTCATGAAATGGGTTACCACAAAATGGCCGAATGGCCATGAGTGAGTTATTATCTGATCAAGGGTAAGGTTCTGTTTTGTTAACCATTGACACAGAATGCATTACCCCGTTAAAAGGAAACGGTTTTTAACAAATAACATGGTCGATAGCGCACTTTTTACCGGAATTACGCGAAAAATTCAGGGTAGAAAACTTTTTTTAATAAAAAACGTTCACTATATTCGCGGCGTTGTTATTTAGAATCATTTAACTCGGTTATATTATTAAATTTTTTAAACATGAATAGAACGTTAACTGAAACACTTAAGCGAAGGCACCTCCTTTTCTTGTTGTGTTTGCCCTTGTTGTTGAACGGGCTACTGTCATCCTGCAAGGAGGAGGGCAAGGTGCATTACCAAGCCTACGACCCATCGAAGCCGATTGAGGTTACCGATTTCTACCCCGATTCGGGAGGCATCGCGACACCGATGATCATCCTGGGTTCCAACTTTGGGAGCGACACTACCGGGCTTCGGGTTTACTTTGAAGATTCCCTTGGTGTGAAGCACCCGGCGGGATTGGTAGGTTCCAACGGGAACAAGATCTACACGATGGTTCCCAAGTTGACCTTTTTACGCAAAATGAACATCGTAGTGGAACGAACCGGGAAGGATGGCCAAACCGCTTCCGGTGTTGCAGAGGATCAATTCCTCTACAAGACGCAGACCACGGTAAGCACGGTATTAGGGAAACCGGAGACCGATAACCAGTCGATGCCCACGGTGGGCGGTGATTTCACGGTAGCGACGCTATCGTCACCCTTCGCCATCGTGTTGGATGATGAGGACAATATTTTTATTGCCGAGAGGTCGTTTAACCACCAGGGTATATATAGTGGTCAAGGTGCCCGGAACGAAAGGGGAGAAGGTGTTGCTAGCAACATTATCATGGCCGACTTGAAGAGCCAAACCGCTATCGTGATCCTTTATAACGCCAGTTATACCAACGCGCCGACCTTCTCGGGGGAAGATGGTTTGGAGTCGGTTTACATGCCGGAAGACGCCGGGCTGTACTACTACCACCTGCCTAAAAGTTTGAGTTACGCGCCCCGTCGCCGCTCGTTAATCACCGGACCTGACACGAAGGACGTGATCGAGGGCAACTGGAAGTACTCGTTCGTGGCCAACGAGGTGGACAACATGATCTACACGGTGATGTGGAAGGGACAGCTGGTACGCTTTAACCCCTCTACCCGCAACGTGGAGGTGTTGCTGGATAACGTGTTACCCAATATCCCCAACGCCCGGGGACAGTCGGGGGGGAACACCTACTGTATCTTCTCTCCGCTTGAGCCCAACATGCTCTACTTCTGCATGGAGGACTACAATATGATCGGACGGGTTGACGTGTCACAACTGGCTGATAAGGACAAGGCTACCTATAAGGGTGAAAGCTATGCCGGGAGGGCGTTTATCGATGGCCCGGTCAATGGCCGCGGCTGGGAAGATGGAACGCTTGAGAACGCACGCTTCATGGGACCCAAGCAGATCTGTTTCACCGATGACGGTAAGCTCTACATCGCCGATACCGGAAACCACTGCATCCGGGTTATCGATACCACCGTGCCGAAGGAAAAGGCTACCGTGAACACCGCCATCGGGTTGCCACAAAGTGCCGGTTTCCAGGATGGAGGTCCTGAGATAGCCAAATTCTACTACCCGGCTGGCGTGGCGGTGAGTGCCGATGGCGACATCGTCTACGTGGCGGACCATAGGAACAAGGTGATTCGTAAACTTTCCATTGAATAATTCTTAGCTATAACTTGATATGAAGAAGAGATTGATATATGCCATGTTGCTTTTAGTGGGTTTACTCCCCTTGGCAACCTATGGACAGAGTTCGATAAACAGGAACTTGACGGTAGCGGGCGTGGTGATGGACGAGTTTGAACATCCGCTACCGGGTGTCTCCATCTACATTAAAAACGCTCCCGGAGTGGGAACCACCACCAACGTGGATGGTGAATTCTCCCTGCGCGTGGCCCGTGACGAGACGGTCGTTTTCCAAATGGTCGGGATGCTCGTGGTGGAGAAACGGATAGAGGAGTCATCCGACGAGTTGGAGATCATTTTGAAAGAAGATACCCAACAGCTGGAAGAGGTGGTAATCACCGGGCTCACGGCACAGAAGAAGGTGTCGGTGGTGGGTGCTATCACCAGCGTGGACGTGGAGGAGTTGAAAACGCCGGGTGTCTCGCTGAACAACATGTTGGCCGGTAGGGTCGCGGGCGTGATGGCCATGACGCTATCGGGGGAACCGGGAAAGAATATCTCCAACTTCTGGATTCGGGGGATTGGAACCTTTGGCGCCAACGCGGGTGCCCTGGTGCTGATTGACGGACTGGAGGGGCGACTGCAAGACGTGGACCCCGATGACGTGGCCTCTTTCCAAATCTTGAAAGACGCGGCGGCTACCGCCGTGTACGGAGTGCGCGGAGCTAACGGGGTGGTAATCATCACCACAAAGCGTGGAAGCGCCGGCAGGTTGCAAATTACCGGACGTGCCACCATGCAGGTGAACCAATTGAAACGCTTGCCGGAGTACCTGGGCGCGTATGACTACGCGAAGCTGGCCAACGAGGCCAGGGCCATGTCGGGTGACCCCGACCTCTACACCCGTCTCGAGCTGGACGTGATCCAATCGGGTCTCGACCCGGAACTCTACCCCGACGTCAACTGGATTGACGAGATCATAAAGAAAACCTCCATGCAGCAGCGCTACTACGTGAGTGCCAGGGGTGGGGGGGACTTGGCCAACTACTTTGTCTCCGTGGGAACGCAACAAGAGTATGCCGCCTACAAGCAAGAGGAGGCCAAGTTTAAACGACCGGTAGCCTACAACAAGATGACCTACCGCGCGAATATCGAGATGAACTTAACCCCGCTGACTAAGCTCTATTTCGGGGTGGATGGGAATATCACTGACCATACACTACCGGGATCTGAAAATACCAATACCCTATGGTCGGCCGTTCGCTCGCTTACGCCGGTGATGTTCCCGAAGCAGTATGCCGATGGCACGCTGCCAACCTACGGGACGAATGACCTTTCATCACCATACGCCTCTCTGAACTACACGGGGTATACCAAGAACAACAACTCCCGTAATATGATCACGATGAGCCTCACCCAGCAGGTGAAGGGCTTTTTCGAGGGGTTGACGTTAACCGCGCAGGTGATGGCCGACTATCAGTCCTATTTTTACGAGTACCGCCGCGTATGGCCCAATATGTACCGCGCCACGGGACGAGATGCCCGGGGTAACTTGATTAAGTCGTTGCGGATTCGCGAGTCAACCCTAGTGTACGGGAACGACAGTGATTTGTGGAGAAAATACTACGGTGAGGCAAAAGCCAACTGGACCCGCTCCTTTGATCTACACGATGTGGGAGCCCTGCTTTACTATTACATGGAAGATGTGCAAGATACCCGCTGGGGTTTTGGCAACCTGGGTATCAACGCCATTCCCGCCCGTCGGCAAAATGTGTCGGGCCGGCTTTCGTACGGTTACAACAATGCCTACTTCGTGGACTGGAACTTCGGTTACACCGGTTCCTCGCAGTTCCAGAAAGGGCAGCGCTTCGGGTTCTTCCCCTCGCTCGCCCTTGGGTGGGTACCTACCTCGTATCAATGGGTGCAGAATAATCTCCCGTTTTTGTCTTTCCTGAAGATTCGCGGTTCTTACGGGTTGGCGGGTAACGACCAGATATCGGGAGCCACCCGTTTCCCCTACCTCACGTTGATCAGCAACCGCGCGTCGAGTTATTGGGGTTACCGCGGGGATGGTATCGTTGAACAGCAGCAGGGAGCCGACAACCTGAAGTGGGAGGTCGCGAAAAAGGCAAACGTGGGTATCGAGGCCAACTTTTTAAACGATAACCTCAAGTTCGTGGTGGACGTCTTCCGCGACCAACGCGACAACATCTTCATGACACGGGTGACCCTGCCCAACTACTTGGGATTGGTAACCGTTCCCATGTCGAACGTGGGGAGCATGCACAGCTTTGGGTCTGACGGGAACGTCTCTTATTTCCATGCCATCAACAACGATATGGACTTTAGCGTACGGGCTAACTATACCTTCTCGCAAAACATCATCGACTACTACGAGGAGAACAAACTGCCTTACGACTACATGAGTGTTACGGGTAAACCGTACGGCATCATCCGGGGCTATATCTCCGAAGGACTGTTCAAAGATCGTGAAGAGATTGAAACCAGTGCCGACCAGAGCGGCTTTGGTATCGTTCGTCCTGGGGATATCAAGTACCGCGACGTGAATGGTGATGGGATTATTAACTCTGATGACCGGGTGCCACTCTCGTATGGCAATCAGGTCCCGCGCCTGATGTACGGGATGGGGGCTGACTTCCGTTACAAGCACTTGACGGTGGGCTTCCTCTTCAAGGGGGCGGCAAAGGTAGAATACTACCGTGCGGGCTTGGGTAACGACGCAGGCTGGATTCCATTCTACAGTGGTGAGTTGGGTAACGTGATCAAGCTGGCGAACAACCCGGCCAACCGCTGGACACCGGCATGGTACTCGGGTACGACTGAAACCGAGAACCCGAACGCCGAGTTCCCGCGCCTCTCTTACGGTGGCAATTCAAACAACTCCCAGCTTTCTACCTTCTGGAAACGTGATGGTTCCTACCTCAGGTTGCAGGAGGTGAGCGTGAGGTATAAAGTGGATAACTACCCGTGGGTCCGGTTATTGGGCTTGCAGTCTATCGATCTGGAGTTCGTGGCCAACAATCTGTTTACCATCGACAAGGTGAAGTACTTCGATCCGGAGCAGGCCACCTACAACGGTGGGGCTTACCCGCTTCCCACGTCCTACACATTTCAAGTTTACCTGAACTTTTAACAACTACTATATATGAAGGTTACATCAAAAATATTAATAGCGATCGTGGGGATTTTTGGCGTGATGCTCAGTTCCTGCAACTTCTTGGATGTTGACACCTATTTCGAGGACACGTTCCGTGAGGACTCTATTTTCCATAGCATGAAGAACGCGGACGGTTACCTCTGGAATACCCCTAAGGACTTTCCCGATCCCGGTGCAATCTGGGGCGGTTCGTGGAACCTGGGACAGATGGCTTCGGATGAGATTACCACCCGCTGGAGAACCAGCGAGTTCCCCGGTGTACTGTTCACCGTTGGGGAGATCAACGAGCGAAACGTTCCCTCGTCCATGAATATCTGGTACCAAATGTACCGGGTGATACGTCGTTGTAACTACATGTTGGCTAACGTGGATAAGGTGGGCGATATGTCCACACGTGAGAAACAGCTCTACAAGGGCTACGTGCATTTCCTGCGCGGTTACGCTTATTACCACCTGCTGATGAACTGGGGACCCTGCCTGATCGTGGGCGACGAGGTGATGCCCAACTCAGAGTCTGCAGAATATTACGACCGCGAACGCTCTACCTACGATGAGTCGGTAGACTACATCTGCAATGAGTTCATGGAGGCGGCCCTTGTCTTACCCACCGCGAGCCAACAGTCGATTAGCCTGTACGAACGTCCCACGAAAGGGGCGGCGCTGGCGCTTATCGCACGGCTGCGCCTCTACCAAGCCTCACCACTCTTTAACGGGGGTGATGCGGCACGGCGCTGTTTTGGTTCCTGGACGCGGTCGAGCGATGGGGTGTTTTACGTGAACCAGGAGTACGACCCGCGCAGATGGGCCGTAGCCGCGGCTGCCGCGAAGTCGGTCATCGACATGGGATACTACCAGTTGCACACGGTCGACGTGGATCCGCTGCACCCTTATCCCTTGGCACCGAACGTGCCCACCGCAACTTTCCCGAACGGTGCCGGTGGCATTGACCCGTTGCGCTCGTACCACGAAATGTTTAACGGCGAGGGGATTATGCAGACCAACAAGGAGTTTATCTGGGCCATGCCGTCCAACAACGTGAATAACTACACGCGTCACTCGTTCCCGGTCTACTTCGGGGGATGGGGAGGGATGGCCGTGCCACAGCGGGTGGTCGACTGCTACTTGATGGCCGATGGCCGTACCATTCATGACTCCTCCGACGAGTACCCCTACGATCCTGATTTGACCCATACTATCGGGGGAAGTGGAAAGACGCTGGGAAGCTATATCCTGATGGGCAGCGTGCCCAAGATGTACGACAACCGGGAGTCACGCTTTTACGCTTCTATTGGCTTCCCTGGCTCTTTTTGGCCGATGAACTCCGCATCGCAGGACGCCAACTACAACAAGAAGCAGTTTTGGTTCTCGTACGAAGACGTGTCGGGTATCACCGGTGCCGGGAGCAACATCAATGACTACAACGTAAGTGGATACACCCCCGTTAAGTATATTCATCCCGATGATTCGTGGGCGAACGGCAAGGGGAGCGTAAATGCCGCTTTCCAAACCGGTCCCAAGCCCTTCCCCATTATCCGCTACGCTGAGGTGCTGCTGGAATACGTGGAGGCGTTGAACAACGTGGAGGGATCGGAAACCGTGGAGCTGTTTAACGCCCTGGGTAACGAGACCGTGGAGGTTACCATTACCCGCGACGTTACGGAGATGGCGAGGTACTTCAACATGATACGTTATCGTGCGGGACTTCCGGGTGCCACGGAAGTGCAACTGTCGAGCCGGGCCGAGTTCCAGCAAGTGCTGATGAACGAGCGGCAAGTAGAGCTGTTTAACGAGGGGTACCGCGTGTTCGATACCCGCCGTTGGGGCACCTACCTGGATGACGATGCCAGCACCAATAACTGGAGGGGGTTGAACGTGGAGCGAGACCGAACCAACAGCAACAACAACGAGGGATTCTTTGAAATCGTGACCATCAACACGCAGAACATTCGTGACCGGATCGCGCTGCCGAGGATGGTGCTGCTGCCCCTGCCTCACGATGAGTTGCTTAAAGTGCCCGCGATGGATCAAAACCCGGGTTGGGATAGGTAATATGTTGAAATATAAACCGTAAAATTGATTTAAGATGAAGAACAATATCATATTAGCTTGTTTGGTACTTGGGTTTGCCTTGACGACCGCTTGCGAATCGTACGACTTTGAACAAGAGCAGTACAAGAACGAGGTAGGCCTGTTGAGCAACTCCCAGATGATTTACGACAGGCAGGTGGCCGATCTCTCCAAGGATACCGACACCATCTACCTGGTAGCCGCCCTAAGCGGCACGCGTCCCTCCGACCAGGATTTCAAGGTGACGCTGATGAGGGGCGACTCGTTGATCAAGGCCTACAATAAATCGAACTTTGATATCGAGACGAACCGTTATGCCCGCATCCTTCCGGAGAGGTATTTCACCATCCCTTCGCTGGAGGCGGTTATCCCGGCTGGAGAGATGCAGGTGAAAATTCCCGTTTACCTACGTAACCTGGGAGAGATTTCGCCCGACTCGATCTACTTCCTCGATTACCAGATTGACCCGTTGAACACTGACGAGTATAACCTGAAAAAGAAAGAGGTACTGCTGCGTATCTATAAGTCGAACGAGTTCTCTACCACCCGCCGGAACGTCTATTACAACTACACCTCCAGCTTCGTGACCTTGCTCGATTTGAACAACCCCTTGGTTCGCCGACCCACCAGCACCAACCAGGTGTTCCCGTTGGCAGGGAACTCGGTGAGGATGATGGCCGGTGATGAGAACCTGGGGGAGTATAAGACGGCCCTCAACCGGATTAACGAACGGAGTATCGTCGTGGCGATCGGCAAGCAGACCGTGAAAAATCCGCTGGCGCGTGAGGTGACCATCACGCCATACAAGAGCATCGATGTGGTGCAGCTTACCCCGTTCGAGATGTACGACAACACCTTCTTAATCAACATTATCTCCACTCCTGACGGGAGGAGGACCTATTACAAGGAGTTTCGCCTACACTACAAGTACAGATTGAAGTCTACGGACCCGTATAAGGAGGTAAAAGCGATCTTGCGCATGGAGTATAGCCCCCGGGCAGAGTTGTTGTGATAACGTGTATCGAGGATTCCTTACAGTTAAGTAAATTATAGATTCTATGAGACAAAATATCGTGTTAATCATTTTGATCGGGGTAATCATTGGTGCTTTAGGCATTACCTCGTGTGCCCCCGATTATCAGACTGAATTCGAGGTGAAAACGTTGGTTGTTCCGGATAAAAGCTTGTCCCCCATCGTTTTCCCTATAGAGGGCGGTTCGGCGGTAGCGGAGGTAATCACCAACGTGGAGCTGTCCAAATGGTCCACCTCCTCCAACGCGGCATGGCTGACGGTTGAAAAGAGGGAGGGGCAGGTAGATATCCAGGCCACCCGAAATGACACCTACGCTCCCCGCGTCGGGCGTATCACTATCGAGTACGGGCACCAAGCCTACTACATCAACGTAACCCAAGAGTGCAAAAGCTCCTTCATGTTGGTGGAGGGGAAAGTGGAAGGAGTGTTTAAGTCGATCCCGTCCGTTGCAGGTACCGTGGAAGTCACCGTGAAGTCGAACCTGAAAGTGGATCACGTGTTGATCCCGGATACGGCTGCCTTCATACAGCTTTATAGCATCAAAAACGTGGCCGGGAAGGCCGATGAGAAGCGGGTAACGTTTAAGGTGGCACAGAATATGGCCCGTAACCCACGTTACGGAACCGTTACGTTCCAGTCGTCGGAGAACTATTCCCAGATGGCCTCCTTCGTGATTGTGCAAGAGGAGATGATCATGGAGAAAATCCCGCTACGCGTGGATATGCTGTCGTCTAACGCGCAAGAGCCACGAGAAGGCCCCATAGCGAACCTGATAGACGGTAATCCGGGTACCTTCTTCCATTCATTGTGGTCAGGTTCAATCAGCGAGATGCACCACTTCCAGGTTGCTTTGGATGAACCCATTGACGGATGTGTTTTCTGGTATCAAAACCGGAACAACTCGAACGGGAAAGCACAAGACGTGTCGATCATGGTGAGTGCCAACGGCACGGATTGGACGGAATTAATCCGTATCACCTCCGGGTTGCCAACAGGTGCGGGCTCCACGTACGAGTCGGCCTACTTAGCGGCTGATGCCCCCTTCAAATACTTCCGCTTCGTGGTTAACGCAACCAACGATGGCAGGGGTCCACGCTTCTTTAACATGGCCGAGTTTGCACTGTACCGCATTAAAGAGTAAGGTCAGCCACGTGAGCCTGGTTCATTGAGGCGGGCTCACCAATTCCGGCGAAATTAACTTACACTGTTCGTTTGATAGAAGAGCGATTGTGTGTAATCGTCCATAATAGCGGCAGAGAGGGAGATCATTAGGTCTCCCTTCTGCTTTTTCAACCATTACCTGTTGTTTCTTGAAACTTTCTTCGGACAGTCGCGTATGAAAGCAGAAATGATAACGAAAATGTCAGTGAAAGTTTTGTAAGCCAGTTGATTACTTTTATTTGAATCAAGATGCGAAAACTGTTTTCATTACCCTTGCTGGTTGCCCCCTTGCTGCTTCTCTTCGGTTGCAAGCCGGGTGCTGCCATCGATATTACCCCTCACACGGTTGACCCGGAGGCGGATGTTTTTTACCAAGAGGCCCTGCAACGGGTCTCCAACTACGATGTGGATACCACGTGGAGCTGCATTCGATTGATAGATCAAGCCTTGTTGATCGATAGCCTTAACCCCGATTATTACGGCCTGAAAGCCAGGCTTCTGTGTGAACTGGGTTACCTGGATTCGGCCTTAACGGTTCAGGAGGAGGCTGACCGGATCGGGGCGATAACCGGGGAGTACCTGTTTCAACTGGGTCTCTTCCAGGCGGCCAAAGAGCAGCCGGAGAAAGCGGAGGTGAGCTTCCACCGTAGCAACGAGTTCCTAAAAGCGGTATTGGCGGAATACCCGGATAGCTTGGGCGCTTTTATTACGCAGCAGGCTGCGAATGCGTGCTATCATCAAGCCGATTCGCTCTACATGGAGGACATTGACTATGTTCGAAAGCGCTTTCCGGACCGCCTGATGGAGATAGAGATGGTTAGACGAATGAAACCACAAAGCCTGATCAAGCAAGTTAAATCGTTGGAGATAGATTCACAGGAGGAAGCGAACTCCCGTTGAAATAAAGGATTCCGTTGAGGAATTTAATTCCTTTAGGAAACGAGCGATTACAGGAAATACGTAGTCAAAATGGCACTTTTAAGGGCTATTTTTTTCCAAATAGGATAATATTGCCTACTTTTATAGCGAATTTCAGAAATGTATAGGTAAAATCTATAGCCCAGCTTACTTTATCAGAAATTATAATGGCTAAACGTTCGAAAAGAGTCAAAAAAGAGGCAAGGAAGAAAAAAATTCATCAGCGCAAAGGTTTCATCTTATCCATTGGTATTGTAATAGGGATCATCATTGTGGCATCCCTCTACCAGGCTTCGGTTTACTTCTCTACCAACGAGTCGTGCATGATGTGCCACGTTCACCCTCACGTGAACGAAAGTTGGAAGCTTTCGGTTCACGTGAATAATGGCAGCGGGGTGATGGTCGATTGTATCGATTGCCACCTGCCCCCCTCCAATGATACGTGGGCGCACTACACGGCCAAAATGTCACTGGGTATAAAGGATGTGTGGGGATACCTTACCAAGGATACTGCGGACATCAACTGGGAGAGGAAGTCGGAATTGGAGTACGCGGTGAAGTACATTCCCAACGAGTCGTGCGTGAAGTGCCACCAGGACCTGTTTCCACAAGGCATAACCGATGAGGGAATCATCGCGCACCTGCACTACGACGAGAACGTGGAGGAGCTTGACCTTCAGTGTATCAGTTGCCACCTTGACGCGGGCCACTACAACCCGAACTACTCGCACGGTCAAATGGTGGGTATTCCCGGTTTAGCCAGTGCGGCCAAAGTCGACACGAGCCTCTTCTACAAGGAGGCCACACCTGTTACCGCCTTCGTGAACTACACGGAGCAGGTTCCTGGTACCCCTTTGTCGTTCAACATGATTGCCCTCAAAGGGGGCACGTTCATGATGGGAAGCCCGGAGAAGGAGCCGTTTAGGAATTCCGATGAATCGCCTCAGCATGAGGTAGAGCTGAGTCCCTTCTTTATGGCCGAGGTAGAGACTACTTGGGATCTCTTCTGGGCGTTTTATGCCGAGACGATGAGTGAAGGACGGACGCCCCCGGAGACCGTCTATCAAAACAACCGTGATGCTATCGGCGTGGATGGTATATCGGGCCCCACGCCCCCGTTCGGTTACCCGGATCAGGGGTGGGGACAGGGTGACCGGCCAGCCATCACGATGACGCACTATGCTGCCGAAACGTTCTGCCAGTGGCTCTCTGCCAAGACTGGTAAGAAGTACCGCCTTCCCACCGAAGCAGAGTGGGAGTACGCGGCACGGGGTGGGAGCGAAAGCGCCTACTTCTTCCCGGGTAGCCCAAAGCATTTTTCGGACCAGGGTTTTATGAGGAGCATCTTTAAGGCGAAAACAGATAGCATTAGCGCGTACGTGGTATACGATAAAAATAGCGATGGGCGTACACAGTTGCCCTCTGTAGTGTTGCCTAACCCGTTTGGGCTGAAGAACATGTTGGGGAACGTGATGGAGTACACGGCCGATAAGTACGATCCCGGAGCCTACACCAAGCGGTCGGGGGTGACCCGTGACCCGCTGGTAACGGAAGGCGAGGAGTGGGTAGTACGGGGTGGGCATTACGCCTCTGACGCGGCTGACGTGCGTAGCGCGAGCCGGGCACATACCCAGCACGACGCATGGCTTAAAACCGACCCGCAACAGCCCAAGAGCATCTGGTGGTATTCAGACGTGAAAGGGATTGGTTTCAGGGTGGTTTGTGAACCTGATTCGCGAATCCTGTAACCTGGGAATTTAATAGTCTTGGAATCCATTGGCACGGGAATTATCTTGGGAGCTGTGGCGTGAGAAAAGCGAATACCGTACACATAAGTGTAAAACAATAATTCAATAGTAAATTATTTAAATAGACAAATCAACATGAAGAAAGAAAACAGTGTAACCAGGAGAGACTTCCTGAAGACATCTGCCGTGGCAGGTGCCGTTGGCGTGATCGGTACCGGATCGGCAGGTTTTTTGACCTCTTGTGGCGGGGGTACGAAGAACGGGGCTAACGTGCCTCTGAGGGAACCGGGCAGTTACTACATTCCCGAATTACCAGACTTGGCAACGGACGGCCAAGAACTAAAAGCGGGCGTAGTGGGATGCGGTGGCCGAGGTTCCGGTGCGGCCATGGACTTTTTAAACGCGGCTAATGGGGTGACCATCACTGCTTTGGGCGATGTTTTCCAAGACCGGGTAGACGGCTTAGCCAATAAACTGAAAGATGAGAAAGGGATTGATATCCCGGCTGAAAAGCGCTTTGTTGGGCTGGACGCGTACAAGCAGGTGATTGATAGCGATATCGACGTGCTGATCGACTGTACGCCACCATTCTTCCGTCCCGAGCACTTTAGGTACGCGGTGGAAAAGGGTAAACATTGCTTCCTGGAGAAGCCGATTTGCGTGGACGCGGTAGGGTATCGCACCATCATGGCGGCAGCACGCCAGGCAGAGGCCAAGAACCTGCGGGTGGTTACCGGTACGCAGCGCCATCACCAACGTTGCTACGTGGAGTCGTTCCAACAGATCATGAACGGGGCTATCGGTGAAATTACCGGTGGGGTTGTTTACTGGAACCAGAGCATGCTATGGTACCGCGAGCGTCAGCCTCAATGGAACGATTTCGAGTTCATGGTACGCGACTGGGTGAACTGGAAGTGGCTGTCGGGCGACCATATCGTGGAGCAGCACGTGCACAACATCGACGTCTTTACCTGGTTCTCGGGATTGAAGCCGGTGAGCGCGGTGGGCTTCGGCTCGCGTCAACGCCGTGTAACGGGCGACCAGTACGATAACTTTAGCATCGACTTCACCATGGAGAACGGGATTCACCTGCACAGCATGTGCCGCCAGATTGACGGGTGTGTCAATAACGTGAGCGAGTTCGTGCAAGGGACAAAAGGATACTGGACTTCTCAAGGTGGTTGCCGCATCGTGGACAACAGTGGTAACGAGATATGGAAGTTCGATTACGAGGCAGAAAAGGCCAACTTCAAGCAAACCAATCCCTACACGCTGGAGCACGTGAACCTGATCAACTGCATCCGTGGTAACAAACCCATCGAGCAGGCATCCGAAACGGCAGTTTCCAATATGGCCGCGATCATGGGGCGTGAATCGGCCTACACGGGTCAAGAGACCACGTGGGATGGCATGACGGCATCGACGCTCGACTACACGCCAGCTGACTTGAATATCGGGAAGATGGATATGTCCGGATTCACGGTACCTGTACCGGGAAGCGGCAAATAGAAGGGGATACTATGACACTTGATAGAAGAAAGTTTATTAAGACTACACTCGCCGGATCGGCCGTAATGGCCGTCGGCGGGTGTACCTCGATATCCGGAGGTGGGAAGAAGGGGAGTGATACTTCCGATGTGGAGTTGAAAATATCTTTCCAGGAAGGAAACGCCCCGGGTGAGAACTTGAACGAGAAGTTCGATTTCATGGAAGCCAACGGGGTAGTGGGCTTCGAGCCGCACGGCAAGGCGTTACTGGCACGCAAGCAGGAGTACCTGGACGCTTTGCAAGGGCGCAACATCAAGATGAGCGCGGTTTGCGCGGGATTTGATGGGTTTATCCTATCGACCGACCCCGAGGTGCGCAAGCTGTGCCGCGACACCATGGAGCAGTTGATTATCGCCGCGGGTGAAGTGGGATCGACCGGGGTAATTATCGTACCCGCGTTCAACCACCAGCAACCGGCGATGCCCCATACCCAGGAGACCCGCGACTTCTTGTGCGAGCAGTTTAACGAGATGGGTACGCTGGCGCAACAGCATGGTACTACCGTTATCCTGGAGCCGTTGAATCGTAGGGAGGCCTTCTACTTGAGGTTGTTAGCCGATGCGGCATCCATCTGTCGCGATATCAACAACCCGGGGGTGACTTGCCTGGGCGACTTCTGGCATATGACTTGGGAAGAGACTTCCGATTACGGTGCGTTCATGTCGGCGGGAGACTACCTACAACATGTGCATATCGCGAGCCGTAAGCGTCGCCTCACGCCGGGTGAAGATGGCGAGGCCGATAATTACGTGGAAGGTTTTAAGGCACTGAAGAAGATAGGGTACGATAAGTACGTGAGCTTCGAGTGCGGCTGCGAGGGTGACCGGGCAGTGGTGATACCGGCTGCCTTGGAACTGCTTCGTACGCAGTGGGAGGAGGCATAACACGCGGTGCGGCTTGACACTTAGCATCACTTCACGTGCTGCACATCTTGCCGTGCAGTGTATCTAATTACGCTGCGCGGTTTGGTACGTTGCGTGTGGTACGACACGTAAAAAGGTAGTAAATGGAGAGGGTATTCACATTCTTTTCATCCTATAGGGGCACCATCGTTCTGATGACGATTTACGCGGTGGGGTTAGCCTCGGCTACCTTCATTGAGAAAACAATGGGGACGGAAGCGGCGAAAATGCTGGTCTACTACTCCCCATTGTTTATTTTTCTCCAGTTCCTGCTGGTGCTGAACTTCCTTCTTCTGCTTTTCCGAGAGAAGTGGTTTCTTCGGAAAAAATGGGCCCTTCTGGTGATTCACTTCGCGTTGATCGTGATCCTTGGGGGAGCCTTAACCACCCATCTGTTTGGCAAGGAGGGACAAGTACATATCCGGGAGGGGGAGCGAAGCGACCGGATGGTGATGTATACCTCCAAGGGGGTTCAGGTCGAGCGGCTGCCGTTCGAGTTGGAACTGGTAAAGTTCACGCTAAACCGTTACCCCGGTTCCCAAAGTCCCTCATCCTACGAGAGCGATCTGCTTGTTCATCTGGACGGGGAGGTGCGTGAGGCGCGGGTTTTTATGAACAACGTGTTGGACCTGAAGGGGTACCGCTTCTTTCAGGCATCCTATGATCCCGACGAAAAAGGGACCGTCCTCTCCGTGAACCGGGATGTGGCCGGAAGAACCATCACCTATTCCGGCTACCTCCTCCTGATTATCGGCTTTATCCTTATATTCTTCGTCCCCAATTCACGCTTTCGCACGCTGCTTAAGCAGTTGAAAGGGGTCAGAAAGCAAGCGAGAAAGGTACTGCCCGCTCTTCCCTTGTGCTTCTTCCTGGGGCTGTTCCCTTCAACGGTTATCGGGCAGGAATCTACGTCTGACACCATGTTAGCCCCCTTACTCGATGACAGCTTAGAGGTGAGCCAACCCATGCAAGTTTCCCCGTCAGTCAGGGTGGGGATGGATGCACACCACGCCGCGTTGGAGACCGCGTTACAGAACGCCGTGCCTGTCGAGCATGCGGCTCGTTTCGGCGCCCTGCCGGTTCAGTTCCGGGGGCGGGTGATGCCGATGAACACCTTCTCTTCTGAAATCCTCCGGAAACTTCATAAGGAGAGGGATTTCGAGGGTCTCAACCCCGATCGGTTTCTGTTGAGCCTCTTCGCGATGCCGCGTGTTTGGTCGATGGTGCCGCTTATCGTGGTGGACAATGAGCTGATACAGTTCATGTATGAATTGCCTGGCAGCTACGCGGCATATGCTGACTTTTTTGATGAGGAGGGGCGTTACTGCTTGTTGCCGCGTTTGCAAGAGGCTTTTCACCGACCGGTCAATGAGAGGAGTACACTGGATAAAGAGCTGATCAACCTGGATGAACGGGTCAACATCGTCTACCAGCTTTTTAACTATTCGATTCCCGGTATTTTCCCGGATCCGAACGACCCGACCCACACTTGGTATGCCCCTGGGGAAGATTTGAGCCACTTCCCGCGACAAGATTCGCTCTTTATCACCCAAACCTTCTCTTTGTACCTATCGGAAGTGGGACACGCGGTGAGGAGCGGCGACTGGGATAAAGCGGGTGACGTGCTCTGGCTACTTGAAGCACATCAGTTGAAGAATGATAAGGCACAGCTTATTAACCCCAAGAAGTTAAGGGCGGAAGTGCATTACAACGAGATGAACATTTTCGGCCGATGCAAGGTGGGGTACTTTATTCTCGGGGGACTTTTGCTTCTGGTGGCCGCGGTTCAGTTATTCAGGAGTCGTTCTTGGTTGACCTACGCCTCTCGTGTACTAACCATCGCTGTCGTCTTGATCTTTCTTTACCATATGTTCGGTATGGGGCTACGGTGGTATATCTCCGGCTACGCACCCTGGAGCAACTCCTACGAAACGATGGTCTATATCGCCTGGGCCACGGTGCTGGCCGGGTTGCTCTTTGGGCGGAAGAACAGCCTCACGCTTGCCTTGGCAACCCTCTTCGGGGGGGTGATCCTGTTCGTGTCGGGGCTCAACTGGATGGATCCTCAGATCAACACGTTAGTACCCGTATTGAAGTCGCCCTGGCTGATGTTTCACGTGGCGGTCATCGTGGCGGCCTACGGCTTTTTCGGCATCAGCTTCCTGCTGGGTATCACCAACCTCTCCCTGATAGCGTTCACCAAGAACGATGCCGCTGTAACCTCCCGTGTGAAAGAGCTAAGCATCATCAATAACCTGTCGCTGCTGGTGGGACTTGCCTTGATGACTACCGGGACTTTCCTTGGTGCCGTTTGGGCCAACGAGTCGTGGGGGCGCTACTGGGGATGGGATCCCAAGGAGACTTGGGCGTTGATTACCGTGGTGATTTACGCCATCGTTACGCATATCCACTTGGCGAAAAAGGGAAACTACACCTGGTTGTTTAACTTCCTCTCGGTACTTGCTTTCTCATCGGTGTTAATGACCTTCCTGGGGGTGAACTACTTCCTGAGCGGTATGCACTCTTACGGGCATACCAGCGGATCGGTCGCTGTTTTCCTGTATATCGCGGCCGCCTTTGGGCTCATCCTTCTCCTTGGCATCCTCGCGTACAGGAAAAGGACTGTTTCTAAACTCTCCTCTTAGTTCTAACTATGCTTCCACCCAAAAGACCCAATAGGAACAACTAATACATCGCCAAATGGTCTCTTGTAGGCATAATTTTCGTTTCTTGTATTTACAAATGCTTTACCTCCTTTAAATATCACATAAAAGCGACCCTTCGCTCAGCCTCCACATCTTCGATGCTTTTAGCCAACGGTTTGCCGAGTACGCGGTTTCCTGTTTCCGTAATTAAGATATTTTCCTCGTTGCGGATGCCGCTAAAGTCCCGATATGTATCAACTTCATCGAAATTGATGAAATCGGTATTGATTTTTTTCTCCCGCCAATAATCAATCAGCTCGGGTATAAAATAGATTCCGGGCTCGATAGTAAGTACGAAACCGGGTTCAAGCTCCCTTCCCAAGCGAAGAGATTTTAAGCCGAATTGTGTGCTTTTAGGTACATTGTTATATCCTACAATCTCCTCTCCCAAACTTTCCATATCGTGTACATCCAATCCCAAAAGATGACCTGTTCCGCAAGGGAAGAATAACGCGTGCGCTCCGTTTTCAACCGCGTCCTGAGTGTTGCCTTTCGTTAAACCGAGCTCTTTTAGTCTGTCAAAAATAAATTCGCAAACGTGCATATGCACATTTTTAAAGTTGACATTGGGCATGGACATTTTAATAGCGATGTTATGAGCTTCCAACGTTATTTGGTAAATCTCTTTTTGACGTTCAGTGAATTTTCTGGACACTGGAAATGTGCTGCTCAAATCTCCGGCATATCCCAATGGGGTTTCATAGCCAGCATCCAGTAAGAATAGTTGACCTTCATGAATGGTGTTGCCATGGTAGTGATTATGAAGGAACTGCCCGTTGATGGTCGCGATAATCGGGAAAGCTATATTACCGCCCGCCGCAAGTGCTGTTTCATGAACCACCGCGGTTACTTGGGCTTCCGTCATGCCGGGACGGGCGAAATTCATGGCCCTCTTATGCATCTCTGACGACACGCTAACCGCTGTTTCAATTTCATTGATCTCCTCTTCCGATTTGATATTGCGTTGATTGGCTACTGCTTCAATCAGCTTTTTACTTGTTTTTGCAGAAATCTCCTCTTTCGGATACCCCAACAGGTGATTGAGTTTTAGAATATGCTCCGCGCGATAGGGTGGTAGATAGTGGATTTTTTCCTTATCGGTTTTCCTGAGTTTCTCTGTTAAGCGTGATAAGCTGTTGGTATTTTTAACGCCTACTCGTTCGGCTAACTCCTGTATGGAGGGTTGGGAGCCGGTCCAAACAATCAGGTCGATGGTGGCCTCATCGCCAAAAATATACTCCCTGTTTTCGTCAATATCGATCAGTGCCGCGAGGTTGGGCCTACTTATGCCGAAATAGTAGAGGAAGCTGCTATCCTGCCGGTAATAGTAGGTGTTGTCCTCATAGTTGATACCACACTCGTCGTTGCCTAAAAAAAGCAGTACGCCTGATTGAAACTTTTTTTTCAATTGTTCTCTCCTGGAAATGTACGTCTCTTTTGAAAACATAAGCTTTTATCTTAATTAATTACTTGTTAGAATTGCTGTTCTTGCTGTTCCATTCTGGCGGTTCGATATTGAGAATGTGCTTGACGAAGAAGTCGCGACGCTTCCTCTCACCATATTTTCCACCCATGGTATGCCTTTCTCCCGGAAGCATCACCAAATCAAACTCCTTATCATGTTTGATGAGTGCTTTTACCACTTGCATTGTGCTCGACGGGTCAACGTTGTTATCCAAATCACTCATAATAAGTAGCAGTTTTCCTTCCAGAAGGTGAGCATTTTCCATATTGGAAGAGGCGGCGTAATGTTCGCCGATAGGGTACCCCATCCACTGTTCGTTCCACCAGATTTTATCCATGCGGTTGTCATGACATGCACACGCCGAAACGCCCACTTTGTAAAATTCTGGATGGAATAGAAGTGCACCCATAGTGCTCTGTCCACCTGCTGACATGCCGTAAATACCCATGTTGTCGATATTCATTTCGGGATATTTCGCTGCAGCGGCTTTGATCCACGCGATTCGGTCAGGGAAACCGGCATCTTTAATATTGTGCCAGCAGACATCGTGGAAGGCTTTTGAGCGGTTTGCCGTTCCCATTCCGTCCATCATTACAAGTATAAATCCCAACTCGGCAAGAGCAGATGTATATCGTTGCTCGATAGCGAAATGTTTGGGCACGTGTGAGTCATGTGGTCCGGCGTAGATATATTCAATAACGGGATATTTTTTCGACGGGTCGAAATTCGAAGGACGAACAATCATACCCCAGATATCGGTCTTTCCATCGCGTCCTTTCGCGGAGAAAACTTCGGGTTGTTGCCATCCTGCTGCTTTAACAGCAGAAATATCGGGTTGCAAAGAGGGTTTATAGATAACTTTTCCGCCCTGTTCAACGGAGCGAACAACCAAAGTTGGTGGCAAATCTACCCGTGAGTAAGAATCGAACATGTAGGCGTAATCGTGTGAGAAAGTTACGCTATGGTGGGCATTCTCGGGAGTAAGGGCCACTATGTTGCCATTATCTATATTGAGCAAAAAATATTTTTCGAGATAAGGATCCTCATTTTTATCCATTCCGCACCCTATAAATAGGATTTCTCTCTTTTTTTCATCCACCCTCACCACATCCTTAACGATCCATTCACCTTTGGTCAGCTGCTTTTTAACTTTTCCCGAAAGGACATCGTATAGATAGAGGTGTCGCCACCCGTCACGTTCGGAAATCCAAAGCATTTCGTCTGAGTTTTCAAACCAATACTGATAGAGTGAGTAGTAGTAGATAAAGGTATCGCACTCTTCATTAACAACAGCACGTAGCTCTCCCGACAGATTTCCGGCATAAATCACGTATTGCTGATGTCCGCGCCTGTTAAAATCGAAAGTGAAGAAATCGCTGTTTTTATTCCACTTGATGTTGCCTAAATAGTATTGTTGTTCAATGTTGGGAATATCGAAATGGACTATTTCGCCCGTTTCCACCATAAAAAGGGCAGGACGTCTCACGGGTAAAGCATCACCGGGTTTTGGATATTCATACTCTTCCGTGAGAGGTTGCAATTGCGTGGTGGGCGATGAAGAGATTAACAACAACTTCCTGTATTCTACGGGACTGTATTTGCTGCATACAATTTTACGCGAATCGGGCGACCAATAGATTTTTGAAGAGTAGTAAGCATAGGGTGAGCCATCGTTGCTCAGTTTCTTTCTCTCTCCTGTCTCAATATCTCTTACCCACAGGTTCCCTTCAGAAATATAGGCCTCTTTTTTGCCGTCGGGAGAGGATACATTTACTTTTGCGTTTTCTTTGTCAATAAGGCCCCAGTAAGGTCTGGTATAATTGTTTTGTTCCTGACATTTAGTTATTGTGTAATCTGACAGCGTCATGAAGTGATCCACGTCATCAATGGTAAAAAAGAGCGAATCTTTTTCCGGGCGCAATCGGCGTACAGGAAGATTGTTGGGATCCACTTCCCGATTAAGAAACTTAGAAAGTGCTATGGAGATACGTTCCCGATCGAATGCTTTTTCCTGGGTTGCCGCCACGGGATCAATAATAAAATACTCAGGTCCATCCGGTGTTTGGGTTTCATAGGCAAATAGATGTGCTCTATAGCCTGCCCGTACGTTTTGGGCACCCCAATAATATTTTGAAGTAAACAATTCGGTGTAGTTATCAGCCAAACGGTACAGGCTGTCAATCCCTTGGGCCGATAGCATAAAGGGAAAAAGCAAGAGGGCTATAACAAAAAAGTGTCTATGTTTCATAAAGGATAAATTTATTTTAGTTACAACATCGAATATAAGTAACTTTGGCGGAATAGTTACCTGTATTAGATAGATTCCTAACCACCGATTACTGCATTAAATCCGTTTTCGATAAACGTGTTCAGAATTTCCAGCTGCCTCTTATCGTCGGGTGCCGATAAGCCTTCGTCATCATACATCTTTCCGAGCTTTTCATATTTATGGGCCGCGATATCGTGATAGGGCAGAAGTCCCACCATATCCGGCGCTCTTTTTAGCGATGTCAAAAAATCAATCGTAGCGCTGATGTTTTCATCCGTAGTGTTTACACCCTCTATTAGCGGGATTCGGATATGATAAGCTTTGTTACTGTCGGCAATAAATTGAAGGTTTTCAAGAATGGTTACGTTGTCCACTCCAACCCATTTTCGATGTTCGTCTGCATCCATATGTTTCAAATCGTATAAAAACAGGTCGGTATGAGGCAAAATATCTTCCATTACTGATAGATCAGCGTGTCCTGATGTGTCCACGGCCCTGTGAATACCCTCTTCACCACATCTTACAAGTAGACTTTTCAGCACTTGGGGAAAAGCCAACGGCTCACCCCCGGAAAAGGTTACCCCGCCACCCGATGAATCCATAATGGCGGTCTCTTTCAGAATGACAGACATCACCTCCTCTTCCGAATATCTTCGTCCGCTCATCTCCATCGCGTTGGTGGGACACACCAGGGCGCATTGGCCACAAACGGTGCAACGCGTGAAATCGGTTTGGATACCGTTGCTAGTTAGGGTAAGGGCTTTTTCGGGACATATCTCCACGCATGATGAGCAACCGATGCACCTGCTTTTGTTGTACATCTTTTCGGTTTTGAACGACCGACTCTCGGGATTGTGGCACCACCTGCAGGATAACGGGCATCCTTTGAAAAAGATGGTTACGCGTATGCCGGGCCCGTCGTTGATGGAGTAACGCTTTATGTCGAACAGAAAAGGCATGCTCTATAGAATGTAGAAGTAGCGCAATGAATTAAAGTTAAAACGATCTGTTCTCGGTGCGATCAATAATTTCCTGTTTTAAGCTTTCGCCTATATCGTTGAAGTAGTCGCTATACCCCGCCACCCTGACCAGTAGATCCCGGTACTGCTCGGGATTTTCCCGCGCGGCAAGCAGGGTTGCCGTATCCACGATGTTAAACTGCACATGGTGTCCCCCATGTGAGAAATAGCTGCGTATGAGTTTGCCCAACTTGGCCACATCTTCATCGCGTCTAAGCAGACTGGGTAGAAATCGCATATTCAGCAATGTCCCTCCCGATTTTATCTGATCCAATTTAGCGAGCGAACGTATTACCGCGGTTGGGCCGTGCCTGTCACTACCGTGAGATGGCGATGTGCCATCCGAGATGGGTTTTCCCGCCAGGCGCCCGTTGGGCGTTGCGCCCATGATGGTGCCAAAATAGTTGTGACAGGTGGTGGAGAGCATGTTCATATGATACTTACCGCCCTCCTTTCCATTGGGGCGACCATCGATCAAATCGAACAGGTCATCGTAAACCCTCACGGCAATATCATCGGCGTAATCGTCATCGTTGCCAAAGAAGGGGGTGTTGTTCAAGATTCGTTGACGCAACACCTCTTCGCCCTCAAAGTTGACGGAAAGGGCGTGTAGCAATCGCTCCATGTCGATGGACTTGTCTTCGTAAACGTGCTTTTTGATTGACGACAGCGAGTCGGTAATGGTCCCCAGCCCGGTACATTGGATATAGGTGGTGTTGTATCGCGGTCCGCCATTATAATAGTCCCGTCCCTTTTTTATACAGTCATCGATGATTACCGATAAAAAGGTGGCCGGGGCATATTTGGCGAACATCCGGTCGATATAGTTGTTAACCCTGATCTTCAGGTCGATAATATACTTCAACTGCGCGTGGAAAGCATGGTAAAGCGCTTCAAACGAGGTGAAATCGCGCGGGTCGCCTGTTTCGATACCCACCCTCTTTCCCGTAACCGGGTTAACTCCGTTGAACAGCGTGATTTCAAGGATTTTAGGCACGTTGAGGTAGCCGGTAAGCAGGTAAGCCTCTTTACCAAAAGCACCCACTTCGATGCATCCGCTGCATCCCCCTTCGCGGGCATCACGGAGCGATTTTCCTGAGCGCAACATCTCCTGGATATAGATGTCGGGGTTAAACAGCGAGGGATAACCATACCCTTGACGAATCACTTTGATGGCGGCGTGTAAAAACTTGTCCGGGGTGCGGGATGAGATATGTACCGAGGTTCCCGGCTGCAGGATATGCAGCTCTTCGATAACCTCCAGCATGATATATGACACCTCGTTCACGCCATCCGAGCCGTCGGGTTTCACACCCCCTATATTGATGTTGGTGAAATCGTTATAGGTGCCGCTCTCGTTAGCGGTAACACCCACCTTTGGCGGGGCAGGCTGATTGTTCACTTTTATCCAGAAACAACTTAAAAGCTCTTTCGCGTCATCGCGGGTAAGTGTTCCGGCAGCCAAATCGTTTTTGTAAAAGGGTGCAAGATGCTGGTCGAAGTGCCCGGGGTTAAAGGCATCCCAGCCGTTCAATTCGATAATGACTCCCAGGTGTACGAACCAGTACATTTGAATCGCTTCCCAAAAATCGCGCGGCTTATGTGCCGGTACCCTGCGGCAAACTTCTGCTATCTGCAACAGTTCGTCAATTCGTTTCGGCTCCTTCTCTTCAGTTGCCATATCTTCGGCCTTTTCGGCGTATCGTTCGGCCAGTCTGATAATGGCGTCGCAAGAAACGGCCATGGCTTTCAGTTGCTCCTCCTTGTCGGTAGCTTCGGGGTCGTTAAAGTAATCCAATTGGGCGATCTCTTCATTGATCTCTCTTTTGAAATTGAGCATGCCCTTTTCATAGATCTTCCCGTCCAGGCAGGTGTGCCCGGGAGCGCGTTGCTCCATAAACTCCGTGAATAACCCTGCTTCATAAGCGGCACTCCACTCTTCGGGTACAAAATTGAAGATGCGTTCGCGCTGGGTACGCCCTTGCCAATAGGGGATAACCTCGGTCCGATAGGTTTCGATATCTTCTTCGCTGATGATGTAACGCTGTTGGCTACGTGTGTTGAGTACACGCAGGTCTTCAACCGTATGGCAGGTCAGTTCGGGGAAGGTGGAGACAGCTTTCGGTTTTTCGCCCCGCTCGCCTACTATCAGCTCATCTTTGCCAATGTAAATGGCTTTTTTCTCGCAAATCTCCATGAAGTTGAGGGCGCGCATCATCGGGATGGAATATTTCCCATTGTTCTCTTTGTAAAACCGGGTGGTTATCAAAGCACGCTCGATGGACAAAGTCGCGGGTGTTGTAACGCTCTCTTCCCTTAACCCCTGTATGCGTTGATTCATCATCATATAATTAAACGGATTTAACGGTATAAAGATAGCGATTATTTTTAGATTCGTGTGGTTCAGATGCTTTTTGCCGCTTTATCCACCAAGTAGATTAACGACTTATACGCCATACCGCTGTTGATGGACAACCCGATTTCGCAGGTGCGGCTGTTTGAGTAGCCTTCGGTGGCGCTTCCAACGCCCTGTTTCAACTGTGCTAATGCCGAGTTGTTTAGTTCGGGATAGAAAAAGCCCCTGTCGCCCGCCCAGCCGCAACAGGAGATGTTCTCTGGAACGATCACCGTTTCGGCGCAAAGCGACGCGATTTTGTGCAGCTTTTCCTCTAAATGCATTTTGCTGGAGCTGCACGTGGTGTGTATGGCGATAGATATGGGTTGCTTCTCGATTTGAAGTCGGTCTAACAGGAAGTCGTGGATAAACTCCACTTGGTCGTACAATTTCAGTCGCGGGTCGAGAGTTTCGCGCATATGCAACAAGCAAGGACTCATATCGCACAGAATGGGCAGTTCGCCATTGCGACTAGCTTTCAGCAACGCTTCGTTTAGTTCCGTCTCTTTTTGTCGTGCTTGCTTGCGAAAACCTTTGCTGCTAAAAGCCATTCCGCAGCAGAGCTTGTCTTTCTCCTCGGGAATGATGACCGTGTAATTTGCTTTTCGCAACAACGAGAGCATTTTGGCGGGAACGTCGTCCGTTTCCCTGTATCCATAGGATGCACCGCCCATGGAGCGGGTGATACACGATGGGAAATAGACTGCCATGGGCGAATCGGCACTCTCGGCCGGGAAAATATCGCGGACGATCTTTTTGCTGCTTGACGGTGTGTAACGAGTCCAAAGCGGTAACAGGCCGTTGCCTACTTTATACAACCCTTTCGTTATACTTTCCATGTTGTGGTATCCTATGGTTTTCGCGATGGCGTGCGGTGTTTTCATTACGCCCCGAATAATCGAAGTTACCTCTTTCATGTTATTGGCGATACTGCTTGCGATGCTGTTTGCCCATCTGCCGTTCTCCTTCCAACGCAGCTCCTTTACCAACGCCCCCGTGTCGATATTCACCGGGCAAGCAATAGCGCAAAGCCCATCGGTAGCGCAGGTTTCGTTAAACCCATACGCCATCTCTTTCGCCCATTTCTCGCGCGTTTTTCTATTGGATTCGTTATCCGATAATTGTGCCAACCGACGATACGCCACAATACGCTGTCGGGGAGTGAGCGTGAGGTTTTTCGAAGTACAAGTGGGTTCGCAAAATCCGCATTCAATGCATTTATCGATCAGCGGATTGGCATCGGGAACGCGTTTCAGGTTCTTGATAAAAACCTCTTTGTCGTCGTTGATGATTACCCCGGGATTTAAGATCTGTAACGGGTCGAAAGCCGATTTTATCCGTTTCATCAACCCGTAAATGTCCGCTCCCCATTCCTTTTTCACGAAGGGAGCCATGTTTCGTCCCGTTCCGTGCTCGGCTTTCAGGCTGCCATCGTGTTTCACCGTGACCAACTCGGCGAGTTCACGCATAAAACGGGCGTATTTGTTCACGCCCTCCGCTCTGTTTATATCGGGGAAAACGGTAAAATGAACATTCCCGTCGAGCAAATGCCCCCACATGACCGCATCGGAATAACCTGTTCGCACCAACAGCTCCCGCACATCGGTCAGCGCATCACCTAAAATATCCCCGTTAAAAGCGATATCTTCAATGATGCTTGCCGTGTGTGGCGGACGTGAGGCTGCCGCCGATGTAAAGAGCCCGTTACGCACGTTCCAATAGAGGTCGTATAAACGTTGGTCGGTGGTGAATTTTATGGGGTAAAGCGTCTGAATACGCGCGAGTTTTTCTTCAATTTCCTGCATATGGGCTAATAGCGTATCCTCGTCATCGGCAGAAGTGTCGATAAGCAACGCTGCGGCTCCTTCGGGAAGCGATTTCAGTTCGGCAGGCATTCCCTCCTGATTTTCTACCGCTCGCAAAGCGTTTCGATCCATTAGCTCCGCCGCGCTTACCGAGCAGGAACGCAACGGAAGGATGGTTTCGCACACGTCGCGCAGGTTATGGAAGTAGAGCATCGCCGTGGCTTTCAATGGCGCATCGTGCACCGTTTCAAAGGTGACTTGAGACACGAACCCGAGCGTGCCTTCAGAGCCAATCATCAGATGTCGGATAATATCTATGGGATCGTCAAAGTCAATCAGCGAGTTAACGCCGTAGCCACAGGTGTTTTTGAGTTGATACTTGCGATGAATACGCTCTCTTATCGCTTTGTTTTCGAAAGCCTCCTTACGGAGTTGCTCAATTTGAGCGATTAGGGCGGGGTGTGACTCGATAAATTTTCGGCAACTCTCGGCATCTGCGGTATCGAGCAGTGCGCCATCGGCAAAGATAATCCGCATCGCTTTTACCGTGTTGTAACTGTTGTGGCGGATGCCGTAGCTTGACCCGCTTGCGTTGTTGGCAATAATTCCTCCGATTTTCGCCGAATTGATGGATGCCGGTCTCGGTCCCAGTTTTCGGCGATAGCGTTGTAACATGCGGTTCGCCGCCGTTCCCGTTAGTCCCACGCCAAACGTGGCGGTATGCCCGTTATCGGTAATGGCTGAAAACTCAAAACCTTGTCCAATCTCCATTAAAACGGAATCGGAAATAGTTTGTCCGCTCAGGCTTGTTCCCGCCGCCTTAAATGTTACAGGAACATTTTCTTTGCTGCAAAATTGCAGTAGTCGGATTACCTCTTCTTCCTTGTTGACTTTCACCACTGCTTTGGGGATAAGTTGATAGAGCCCGGCATCGGTTCCTTTCACAAGGCGATAAAGCTCGTCGGTAAAAACTTGCTCTTTGGGGAAGAGTTTCGTGAGGTGGTTGTGGAGTTGTTGGGCACTCATTATTTGTAGTAGTTTGCCGGGGTAGCGGTAAGATCTGCCTTTCTCGACATATCCTCGTACCGAATATCTACCATGCGGCGTGAACGGTCGAACACCCAATCACGAATAAATTGTTCGATTTCCGGGAGGAACTCCCGCATGGGATAATCCGCGACCTCGTGACCAATCTTCTCCATGCTGTAAAACTGGTAGGGGTAACGCTCCAGCTTGAACTTTTCAGCGATAGCTTTGGAGCCAAACATGCCCAGGTGGAAAAGGCGGATTTTGTTGTATGGAACCAGCCGGTCGCCACTCCCGTGGAAGAAGAGGGTTGGGGCGGGGGGCTGGAGGTAGGAGGGTGTGCCGTTGGTGCTGAAGATCGCGCCAGCGAATGAGATCACCCCGGCGTACCGGAAGTCAGCGGGCAACGATTCGGCGTTGGGATGACGGTTCCTCTTCCAGTAGTCGGCTTGTAGAACCGTGATAGCGCCGGCACTTGACCCGCTGATGATGATCCGCCCGGGGTCAATACCCAGCTCTTCGGCATGGTCAACCAGGTACCCGGTGGCCGTGTAGAGATCGACTACCGCCATCTCTATAGCTTTCAGCAACGGCTTAAAGTTAAACATGCCTGGGGCCTTCTCTCCCTTCATCCCCAAGCGGTAGTCGATGGAAACCACCGCGAAGCCACGGCGGGCGAAGTAATCAAAATAGGGCTGGTACCCTTTCGCGTCTCTTTCTCCCTCTTTAAAGCCGCCCCCGAAAACGAAGAGCAGGCAGGGGCGAGGTTCCGTCGTGATGGAGTCACCCCTGTAGATATCCATCCAAAGCTCCTCGCCATCCGTTACCGCGTATCGAAGTGTCTCTTTCTGTAATTGGGCGGAAAAGTGGGAAACGTGCCCGGAGTCAATGAGAACGCCGTGCCGTGTCTCTTTCTGTAGTTGTGCGGAAAATCGGGAAACGTGCCCGGAATCGACAAGAATACCGTGCTGTATCTCTTTCTGTAACTGCGCGAAGAAGGGGTGGGGCAGGAGAAGGAGGAAAGAGAAAAGGATAAGTATATAAAGAGGACGCTTTTGTGTCATAGGAAGCAGTATAATATAGGTATGCTGTTTTATAGATTGATTGAAACGAAATCGCTAACCAGTTTTAACATCTCTACCCGTGCCCTCTCGTAGTCATCGTTGCAAACGATGGCATCGAACCGGGGTGCGAAGCTCATTTCGTACTTCGCCTTGGCAAGTCGGTTCTCGATCACTTCAGGAGCGTCTGTACCCCGCTTCTCCAGGCGTTGGCGCAACACCTCTACCGAGGGCGGCATCACGAAAACTGTTAGTGCGCGGTCGCCGTAAACCTTCTTGATATTGAGAGCCCCCACGCAGTCCACGTCGAAGATTACATTCTTCCCCTGGCTTAGGATGCGTTCCACCTCGCTCTTCAGCGTGCCGTAAAACCTCCCATCGTAGACCTCTTCGTACTCCAGGAACTCATCTGCGGCAATACGCTCTCGAAACTCCTCCGGGGTCAGGAAGTAGTACTCCACGCCATCTTTCTCTTCACCGCGGGGGGGGCGGCTTGTGGCAGAGATAGAAAACTGGATGTTCAAATCCTGGGCCAGTAAGTAGCGTATCATGGTCGACTTGCCTGCTCCCGATGGCGCGGAAATGGTAATCAAGCGTCCATTTCTGTTATTTTCCTTACAAGACATTTAATATCTGCTCTTTAATCTGTTCCAACTCATCTTTCATCTGCACAACGATTCGCTGCATATTCGATTGGTTCGACTTGGAACCAAGGGTGTTGATTTCCCTGCCTATCTCTTGCGATATAAAGCCCAACTTTTTCCCTTGTGAATAGCTTTCCGATAACGTTTCCAGGAAATATTCAAGATGGTGCGCCAAGCGTGTTTTCTCCTCGTTCACATCCAGCTTCTCCAGGTAGTAGATAAGTTCTTGCTCGAACCTGTTCTTGTCGTACTCGATACCCTCTAGCTTGCTTAGCTCTTCGTGCAGCCGGGTTCTCACCTTCTCGATTCGTTCCGCTTCAAATTCCTCGATTTCGTTGAGCAGCATACGGATGTTTTCGATCTTCTCCGTGAGTAGTTCCTGGGTCATCTGCCCCTCTTTGGAGCGAAAGGAGATAAGCTCATCTACCGCTTGGTCGATAGCCGCCTGCACCTGTTCCCACTCGGTGTCGTCCAACTCCTCGCTTTCTTGCCTCATCACTTCGGGCAGACGCATCAATACCGCTAACCAGTCGTCAGGTGGGGCTACGTCCATCTCCTCCGTTAAGGTGCTCAGCTCCCGTTGGTACTGCTTGATCACGTGTGGATCTACGCGGGATGAAACCTCCTTCGCGATGACCTCCACGTTTATCGATAGGTCCACTTTACCGCGCACCAACTTTTTGGAGAGGTCGTTGCGCAACGAAATCTCTTTCTCTCGATACAATATCGGGAGACGTGTGAAGAGATCGAATTGTTTACTATTCAGGGAACGAATCTCCACGGTAATCCTCTTGTTCGGAAGTTCCACCGTGGCCCGACCGTACCCTGTCATCGAGTATATCATCTTGACTCTTTTTCTGCTTATTTTTCTTTTTCTTCTTCTTCTTCTCTTTTCTCTTTTCCCGATCGGCTTTGTCTCGTTCATCGGCAATCTTCAGAAGGTTTCGGCTCTCCTTTAAGTTAGATAGTAGGAGGATGAAACAGGCAAACGTGGCGAGGTAGTGGATGGAGCCGGGGAAGATGACCTCTAAAATTAGGATGGTGGCTATGATGATGCGCACCTCCGTGGGACCGAATATCCCGGAGTCGATGGAGTAACTGCCCCCGATCTTGTACCTGAGTTGAGAGGTGATCATCTCCCATCCGTACAGGACGACAAAGTAAAAGCCGACAAATCTCCAAGGGCCTTGGGCGTATATCATATATCCTGTTCCGATGAGGACGGTACCAATCCAATCGACCGTGACGTCTAACGAGAAGCCATACCATTTACGGGGCTTTTGTCGGTAGTAGGCCAGTCGGCCGTCGAGTGAGTCGCCCAGCCAGTTGATCACGAAACCGGGTAGCGCTAAAAGTAACCAGCCTCGGCCAAAGTAGAGGGCCAGAACGAAGCTCGTGGCGACCATCAGGTTGCCGAAAAAGCCGATAGCAGTCATCCCGTCGGAGCTAATCCAGGAGGGTACCTTCTGTACCAGGCGGGCGATGGTTTTCTGTTCTCCCTCGCGTAAAATATTGGTTCTTTCGCGGTCAGCAGTTATGAGGCGGAGCGATCTCTCCAGCCTTGCTCTTCTTTCTTTCTTCTTCATAACGTTCTTTTTCGTGTTGTTCATTCTCTCTCTACCCGAACCTTTTCACGCAAATTTAATCAATAAATTTGTAACAGTTCGCTTTTTTAATCGGTATATTTACAATCGGTAACTTATATTTGCAGTGGTCAACTTTATATGCAATATATTAGGAAAATGATGGATGATGTTTTTTTAGCTGATAATTAATTTAGAAACCTTATCTTTGTAGGTAGCGACCGAATCATTACATAGTTACGAAGCGTATGATGAAAACACAGCCTGATGAAGCTCTTCCCCAGAGAAAAATTATTCACATCGATATGGATGCCTTTTACGCTTCCATTGAACAGCGTGATCACCCTGAGTACCGTGGTAAGCCGCTCGCCGTGGGTTATGGCGAAAAACGGGGCGTGGTGGCCGCGGCCAGCTACGAGGCGCGCAAGTATGGCGTTCGCTCCGCCATGCCATCGGTCACCGCTTTGCGAAAGTGCCCCGATCTTATCTTCGCGATGCCGCGATTTGATGTTTACCGTGCTGTATCCAAACAGGTCATGCAGCTTTTCCAGGAGTACACCCGACTGGTGGAGCCTCTCTCCCTCGACGAAGCGTTTTTAGATGTAACGGTTAATTATCCCGGTATCCGCTCGGCCACGCTGATCGCTAAGGAGATCAAGCAGAAGATTTATAACCGAACCGGGTTGACTGCCTCGGCTGGGGTTTCTTATAACAAGTTTTTGGCTAAGATTGCCTCGGACTTCAGGAAGCCGGATGGCCTGTTCGTGATTGAACCCGAACAAGCGGAAGCGTTTATCGAGAAGCTGCCGGTCACCAAGTTCTTTGGGGTGGGAAAGGTGACGGCTGCCCGGATGGAGAAGCTAGGCATCCGGACCGGGAGGGACTTGAAACAGTGGAGTGAGCTCGACCTGGTGAGGGAGTTCGGCAAGGTGGGAAGAATGTATTACCATTTCTCCCGGGGGGTAGATGACCGGGAGGTAGAGCCAGAGAGGGTACGTAAATCGCTGGGCGCGGAAGAGACCTTCCTGGACGACCTCGATGAGCTGGTAGATATGCTGGGTGCACTCCATCAGATTGCCCGGAAGGTGCATCGCCGGGCCGAAAAGCGAAACTTCTTTGCCAAGACGTTGACGTTGAAGGTGAAGTATGCTGATTTCGATCAGGTGACGCGCAGCCGGACGGTAGATTACTATATCAACACGTACGAAAGGCTGTTTGAGCTGGGAAAAGAGCTCCTGTTACAAGTGGATGACCTGCAGGAGAAGAAGATCCGGCTGTTGGGGCTGACATTGAAGAAACCGGATGCCGAACAGGCTGTATTGCCCGTGGATGGTGTGCAGCTTAGACTCGATTTCGAGGATTAGGTAAGGGTGCCTTCGTCTCTGTTTCACGTGACAATCTTTGACGCTTTCAGGGGCGGGGTAGGTTGGGGGAAAAGGGCAGAAAAGGGTAGAAAAGGGTAGAAAAGGGCAGAAAAGGGCAGCGCGGGGCCTATAAAAGGAAATTTTCGGGTTTTTTCCCCCGGAGGCCGTGGTAGTACGACTTGATTTTTGGGATGTCACTTTCGTAGTCACCTGTTGGATGAAACAGACCCAAGAAGCGGGCTTCCTTTTTCCCGTAATCCAGTCCTATAAGCATGATAGGTACGCCGGCTTTCAAGGCGATAAAGTAGAAGCCTCTTTTCCATTTCGTTACCGGTTTACGGGTTCCTTCGGGTGCGATAGCCAGCTCCATTTGCTCCCGTCTTTGAAACTCTTCGGCGAGGGTGTCGGTGAGGGATTCGCTTCTGTCTCGCTTGACCGGGATACCCCCGATTCGTTTGAAAAAAAGGTTGAACGGGAAGAAAAACCACTCCGACTTGATGAGGAAGTGGGCGGTTCTACCCAAGGAGGAATAGGCTAGCTTCGCGATGATAAAGTCCCAGTTGCTCGTGTGGGGGGCAACCGCGATCACGCACTTGGGCAGGCGAGGTACCTCGTTCGCCACCCGCCATCCCAGGAGCTTATTGAAAAGGAAAACACTTATTTTTTTCATTTGTTTGTTTACTCTTTGTGTTTTTTAATGCTTTCATGGCGAAGACCTCGTAAACTTTCAGTGAAGCTGCACTTTTGCTCGCAACGGCATAATACGAACAAGTTCGTTTTCTGCTCGTATTGCTTAACGCAAAATTCGCCTTACAGATATTTGCTACGTTCGGCAAAATCAAAGCAAGCTTTGCATTTGCTCTCACTTGTCGCAAATAATTTACGTCAGACGAGCATGAAAGCATTAAAAAGGCAATACTTAACGTGAATAATCAGCTGCTTAGGTTTGTTTCTTCCAGTTCCAACGCTAAACGTTCCCAAAGGTTCATTGCGCGGTCCAGTTTCGCTTTCATCTCAAGGTACTTCTGAAGCAACTCCATATCAGCCGCACCTTCCGGCGTGGCGAGGCGACTTTCCAATTTGCTAATCTTCTCCTCCAGTCGCTCCACCTTCTCTTCCGCCTTCTCGACATCCCGTTCTAGTTTTCGCACTTTCCGGTTCCACGCTTTCTGCTCCTCGTAGGAGCGTCTGCCTTCGTTTATCGGCTCCTGCTGTTCATCTTTTTTCCCTCTACTATCGCTATCGGCTGGCGTGGAGCTTCGTTCAAGTTGCTGGAGGCTGTTTAGTGCCCTCTTTTCCAGGAACTCGTAGATGCCTCCCAGGTGCTCCCTCACTCTCCCGGCCCCGAACTCGTACACTTTTCCCACCAGACCATCCAGGAAATCGCGATCGTGCGAAACGATGATGGCGGTACCCTCGAATGTCTCTATCGCTTTCTTCAGCACATCCTTTGACGCCATATCGAGGTGGTTGGTCGGTTCGTCCAGGATGAGCAGGTTCACCGGTTCCAAGAGCAACCGGATCATGGCCAGGCGGCTACGCTCACCGCCCGACAGCACCTTCACCCGTTTGTCCGATGCTTCCCCGCCGAACATGAATGCACCGAGAATGTCCCTGATCTTGGAGCGGATATCGCCTGCCGCCACTAGATCAATCGTGTCGAACACGGTCAGCTCCTCGTTCAAGAGCTGCGCCTGGTTCTGGGCGAAATAGCCGATCTTGACGTTATGTCCCAGTTTGAGCTTGCCCCCGTGCTCGATTTCGCCCATGATGCACTTGACGAGGGTCGTCTTCCCCGCGCCGTTCTTGCCGACGAAGGCGACCTTTTCGCCCCGTTCGATGGTGAGCGTTACCTTGCTAAACACCTCGTGGCTCCCGTAGCTTTTTGAGACTCCCTCCATGATGATGGGATAGGAGCCGGATCGGGGTGCGGGCGGGAACTTCAGGTTGAGCCGTGAGGTGTCTATCTCGTCCACCTCAACGCGGTCGAGCTTCTCCAGTTGCTTGATCCGGGACTGCACCTGATTTGACTTGGTTGCCTTGTACCGGAAGCGCTCGATGAACTCCTCGGTATCCTTAATCTGCTTCTGTTGGTTCTCGTATGCCCGTAGCTGCTGCTCCCGCCGCTCTTTGCGCAGTTCCACGTAGGTGGAGTAGCTCACCCGGTAGTCGTGGATAGAGCCCAGCACTATCTCGATGGTGCGGTTGGTCACCCGGTCCAGGAAAGCGCGGTCGTGCGATACCAGCATCACCGCGCTACCGCTATTGGCGAGGAACTGCTCCAGCCACTGGATTGAATCGATGTCGAGGTGGTTGGTAGGCTCGTCCAACAGCAGCACGTCGGGCGCTTGCAACAGTATCTTCGCCAGCTCGATACGCATGCGCCATCCACCGCTGAACTCGCTGGTGGGACGGTCAAAGTCGCTCCGTTCAAACCCTAAGCCCAGGAGCGTCTTC
This sequence comes from Bacteroidales bacterium, assembly GCA_012838585.1. GTDB lineage: Bacteria > Bacteroidota > Bacteroidia > Bacteroidales > Dysgonomonadaceae > Proteiniphilum. The sequence goes on along the minus strand of DUPB01000031.1, from coordinate 24,844 downwards.
TCCGTTTCCGCCTCGAACGTGTGGATTCCCGAAAAGTTTAACTGCTCCTGCAGATCGGTAGCCCTTTGGATGAGCGCATGGTAGTCATCCGATTCGTAGTCGGTGCGCTTGGCCATCTCTTGGTGGAGCCGTTTCACCTTTTGCTCCATGGCCAGCAACTGCTCGAACGCGATCGAAGCCTCTTCCATCACGGTTCGGCTATCGCTTACCGTCATATGTTGCGGTAGGTAGCCGATGGATACCTCCTTGGGGGTAGAGACGGAGCCTTCGGTAGGGAGTTGCAGGCCCGCCATGATTTTCAGGAGGGTCGACTTTCCGGAGCCGTTCCTTCCTGTTAGCGCGACCCGTTCATTTCGGTTCAGGACAAACGAAACCTGGTCGAGCAGCGTGAACCCCCCGAACCGCACGGTTAGGTTGTCGATCGATATCATCCGGACGTTTTTTTCATCTCGTCGGTCAACTCCTGCAATGAGCAGTTCCGTTGTTCGCCGTTGATCATGTTTTTCAGGCCGATGACCCCCTCTTGCATCTCTTTTTCACCCACCAGCGCCACGAAGGGGATCCGGTTATTGTTCGCGTAGGTCATCTGTTTCCTCATCTTGGCTACTTCCGGGTATAGTTCGCACCGTATTCCCGAGCTTCTCAGCTCCTTTAGGAGCGGCAGGATCCAGTCGGCCTCCTTCTCGCCGAAGTTGACGAACAGCAGGTCGGTCGCGTGGGAAAAACCCTCCGGGAAAAGGTCAAGCTGGCTCAGCACGTCGTAGATCCTATCAGCACCGAACGATATGCCCACGCCGGAGACGTCGGGCAGCCCGAATATACCGGTCAGGTTATCGTATCGGCCGCCCCCCGTGATGCTCCCGAACTCGGCATCCAGTGCCTTTACCTCGATGATGGCACCGGTGTAGTAATCGAGTCCCCGAGCCAGGGTGAGGTCGAGCACCAGCTCGTTCCTCAGCGCTAATGGCTTGATTTTCTCGAAGATAAGTTCCACCTCGTCGACTCCCGCGAGTCCCGTTTTAGAAGCGTGTAGCTCTTTTCGCAGCAGCCCGATCTTTTCGGCGTTGTCGCCGCTCATCATTAGGATGGGTTGCAGCTTCTTAATGGCCTCTTCGTCGACACCTTTCGCGGCAAGCTCCTCGTTCACCTTTTCCAGTCCGATTTTATCCAGCTTGTCGATGGCTACCGTGATGGCGGTGAGCTGGTCGGTTTGGCCGATGACCTCCGCTATCCCGGCGAGGATCTTGCGGTTATTTAGCCGGATAGATACCCGAATGCCGAGGCGGGCGAACACCTCGTCGATGATCTGTATCAGCTCGATTTCGTTCAGCAGCGAGTCGGAGCCCACGATATCGGCGTCGCATTGAAAGAACTCCCGGTAGCGTCCCCGTTGTGGTCGGTCAGCACGCCATACCGGTTGTATTTGGTACCGTTTGAATGGGAAGGTAATTTCGTTGCGGTGCATCACCACGTACCGTGCGAAGGGAACCGTGAGGTCGTACCTCAATCCCTTTTCCGAGATCTTGTGCGCACTTCTCGCCGCGTTGCCTTCCGTGAGATCCTCGTGGCTCAGGCTGGATAGAAAATCCCCCGAGTTGAGCACCTTGAACAGCAGCCGGTCGCCCTCCTCCCCGTATTTGCCCAGCAAGGTGGAGAGGTTCTCCATTGCGGGTGTTTCAATTGGCTGGAAGCCGTGGAGTTGGTACACCTCTCTGATCGTGTTGAAAATATAGTTTCGTTTCGCCATCTCTTCCGGCGAAAAGTCCCGTGTCCCCTTGGGTATGGATGGTTTTTGCATCGTCATGAACAATTAAAACGCGAAGATAGTCAATAAAGCTCACTATTGCCCCAAAGCTTATTGTTTCCCTCCGAAGTTGAATACCACGGGTATGGGTGCGGGCACCTTGATCAGCGTGTTGCCGACCGTAAGCTTGGGCCACAACTTGACCGTTACCGACGTCTCTTTCGGGGTGATACCCAAGAAGGCGCTCATCTCGTTGGTGACCCGCTCCTGCGAGTAACGGTTCATCAGACTCTTCAGGTCGACGCTGATGGGAATCGAAAGCAGGGTGGTTTGGCCGGGGTCGATGCGGATAGGGACGTCCATCTTCCCTTCCACGAACTCCATCTCGTTGATCAGGATGCTGTAATCCAGCGCATCCAGGAAGGCAGTCGCATTGTTGGGGTTGGTCACGTCCATATTGAGTGTCATGCTAAACGGGATGGTTTGGCGTGTTGACCCTCCCGCGAGGATCGTGGCAATGGATGCCAGGTTAGAAACGGAGATATTGGATGCGTTGCCGAGGTTCATTCCCGCTATTTGTATGTTGCTGAGCGAGTTGTATCGATATTCGCTTTGGGATAGCTGGTAGGCCCCCCCGATGCGTTGGATAACTTCGCAGCTGGTAACGAGGAGGGCCACGATAAGGATGGTAATTGCTCTTTTCAAAAACTTCATAAACAGAATATGTTAACGTTAATCATCTTATAGTGACCATGGTGGCACCGAAACCGTACTCTTTAAACGAGGCATCCTGACTGTAGCAGGAGGGATATTTTTTCTTCAGTTCACTTAGGATGGCTTGTCGCAGCACCCCGTCGCCTTTCCCGTGAATGAATACCAGCCTCTTGCCCTTTTGGTTGAGGTGGGCTTGTATCGTCTCGTTGAACTTCTTGAGCTGATATTCCAGGATATCCGCGTTGTTCATGCCGGCCGTCGTGTCGAGGAGCTGGTTGATATGGAGATCCACCTCCACCACCTTTGCTTTCTCCGGTTGTCCCGTCCTCTTCCTCCTGCTCCTGGCAGGTCGGTCGGCCCTCCTTTTCTCGTTCATGGCCCGTTCCAGGTCACCTGCCGAAACCAGCAGCTCCTCCTCGGGTAGGTCCTCTCGTATGAGGTAGTAGATAAGTGCATCCTCCTCGAAGTAGTCGTTCTCTTGAAAGCTATGCAGCTTATAGAACTTCACCGTGTCAATACGTAGCTCCACCGACCCGGGGTTCTTGAACGCGTACGGCTTGTTCCGTTTAAAGGCGATGAATTGTACCGCGACCTTCTCGATCTCGTTCAGCTCCGTTTTATCAAACTCTTCGACGAAAATTTTGGTGTTGGGTTCAACCAGGTCGGTGTGTCGGCTTTTCCACACGTTGTTCTCCCTGCTCATGTAGTTGAAGTAGAGGAAGTAGTTGCTGTCGTTCACGAAATAGCATTCGTACGCGGTGGTGGAGAGGTTTTTACTGTCCATGGGGAGGTAGGCCAGGCAGGCGGTAATCTGTTCCCCCTCGGGGGTTTCCTCGGTTGTCACCGTGTGCTTTGATTCAGGTTGGAACATCGGTTGACCCGTTGCTGACTCCCATTTGCCTGACCTTCTTATCCCCGTCTCCGGTTTGCCCAGTCTACCCATCCCGGCGTCTGTCTTGGGCTTTAATCCCTTCTCCCATCCCGTTTTAGAACCTATCTTACCTTGGGCGTTCTCGTCCATTACCGCGGCGTCGGACGTTGCTTTTATCTTTTCAAGTTCCTCTTCGGCCGATTTGATGACCACGAGCTCCGAGACGAGTACCGGCACGTCGAACCCGTGCTCATCTTCCACGATCGCGATCTGCTTGTTTTGGAAGCCTTTCACTCTTCCTTCTCCCACGCTGTTCAGGAAACGGACGGTGTCCCCAACGGATATTGATCTCATAACTCTTTTCTAAGCGACTGTTTTTTTGTCATCCGATGCAAAGTTGACTATTTTTGTGCAATAAATGAATTAATAAATACGAAAATCAATTTTTTGGTAGTCAAAATAATGAAAAAAGCCGATATACAGCGGTTAAGCATCGATCGGTATGATTACCCCTTGCCCGATGAGCGCATCGCCAAGTATCCTCTTCCTGATAGAGATGGGTCGAAATTACTGGTGTACGATGCGGGTCTCGTCACCTCGACGCTCTTTCGCTCACTACCCGAGCAGTTGCCCCCTGGAAGCCTGTTGCTTTTTAATGATACCCGGGTGATTCATGCCCGACTGCTATTTCATAAGGTGACGGGTGCTCGCGTGGAGGTCTTTTGCTTGTCGCCCTACGAGCCGGCCGATTACGCGGTGAGCTTCCAGCAGCGGAGCTGTTGCTCATGGCGCTGCATGGTGGGGAACGCGCGGCGCTGGAAAGATGAGGTGTTGACCCTGCAGGTTCCCATTGGTGAGCGGGTGGTCGAGTTGTGCGCCGAGAGGGCAGGGATGGATGGGAGTGACGCTATCGTCTCTTTTTCTTGGGATAACGGCGAATGTGCTGGGGATCACCCGGGTTGTGATGCCGGGGATGACAACGGTGCTAACAAAGGTTGCGGTGGCTATCACGTTGCTGAAAACCTTGGGATTACCTTTTCTGAACTCTTGGAAGCCGCGGGAAAGTTGCCTATTCCGCCCTACCTTAACCGGGCGGCGGAGTCGAGCGATGATGTGACCTATCAGACGGTTTACGCCCGGGTCGAAGGTTCCGTGGCTGCCCCTACCGCGGGACTTCATTTTACCCCCGAGTTGATGAATCGGTTACACGAAAGGGGCATCCGGACTGCCGAGGTAACCCTCCACGTGGGTGCGGGTACCTTCAAGCCGGTGAAGTCACCGCTCATGGGCGAGCACGATATGCATACGGAGTTCATATCCGTTTCCAGGGAGACGATTGAGCGGTTGCTGCATCGTACTGGGCCATTGATCGCGGTGGGAACCACTTCAGCTCGTACGGTGGAGAGCCTGTACTATATCGGGAAAAAGCTGCATGAAAGGGAGAATGCACATGAAGTCGGGATTGGGTATGGAGCAGGTGGTAAGCACCCAGTAGGAAGTGGGCAGGGCACAGGGAGGGAATGTGAAATAGGTGGTGAGCGCACGGTGGGGAGTGGGCAGGAGGCAAAAGATGCCCATGAAATGTGGGGTGTATACACGGTGGAAGGTAAGAGCGGCGGGAAATCCGAGCCCGGTTCTTTTCTCTTCAAGGTGGGGCAGTGGGAACCGTACGAGGAGAGCGATCCGATTGATCCGAACGAAGCCCTGGAAGCCATTCTTCGCCACCTCGACCGCACTAGTAAGGGCTCGATAACCGCGGTAACCCAATTGATGATTGCACCCGGCTACCCCTTTCACTATCCCGATGGGTTGATTACCAACTTTCATCAGCCCCGGAGTACCTTGTTGCTGTTGGTCGCCGCTTTCATCGGGGAGGGGTGGCGTGAGGTGTATAGGTTCGCATTGGAGAACAACTATCGTTTCTTGAGCTACGGTGATGGCTCCCTATTGTGGAAAAACCCCAAATAATGGAAGATCTGCTCCCCCGCCGTCAAGGAGTACGGCAACTCTCTATTGTAGAAAAATCCCAAATAAACCGTTTTTGCTAAAATTAAAGCCTGTTCCGTGGCTATATCCGCCTTTTTTTAGTATCATTGCATAACTAAAAACAGGAGTGTTTGTCATTCTACTTTCGTGTGGGTTTTTCGTTCCGTATTGATGTGTAAACAACTGGTGACGGTGCAGGGATCAACATGAGCCAGGAGTTACCATAGTATTGACTTTGAAAGTTCTCATGAAGGTGGATGTAATAGGCAAGTTGCTTCACTAAATTCGCCCGAACTGATTTGGCTTCAAAAGTCGCCCGTATATTTGCTTACGTGATCGTTGGAATTATATCATTGAACGTGATATTGTTCCTCCTTTTCAGTATACCTTCCGTTCAACGACGGGCGGCTCGCTTCGCGTTGGAGAAGGTACAGCCCAAGATAAACAGCCGGCTCTCTCTGGATGGTGTTCGGGTTCGCTTTTTCAACAAGGTGGACCTGAATGGGCTATACGTGGAAGACCAACAGCAAGATACCCTTTTGTATACTGGTCGCCTCACTGTTCGAATCGTGCCAGTTGATCTCTTGAGCCGTAGGGTAATGGTCGAGCAGTTAATCCTGGAGGATTTCGTGGCCAAGGTCTATCGACTCTCACCAGACGAGCCGTTTAACTTTCAGTTTATCATCGACTCGTTCGCGGGCGATAAAGAGGAGACGGACGAGGGAAAGGGTGCTGATAGGGATGGTGGTGAAGGGGGGGGAATAACGGAAGATAAGCCTGAAACCGATATCAAGGGGGTGAAAAAGCGAAAAAATCCGTGGCGCATCACCTCCGGAGCTATTCACTTTAGGAATGGCTCGTTGAGATACCACGTCCTTTCCGCTCCTGTTACCCCCGGTGTGTTTTCGCCGAACCATATTGATGCTAGGGAATTTGACCTGCGGGCGAACGTCGACTTTCAAGGTATGGATAAGATGACGGTTGAGGTCAAGCGGTTGTCTTTTCGGGAGGATCACTCGGGGTTGCAATTAGAAAACCTCGCGTTGTTATTCAGGTCGGTCGGCAGCCGATTGAAGTGCGAGTGGCTTAATTTGGTCTTTAATAACTCTGATCTCAAAGTGAGGGATGCCCATTTTGACAGGGAGTCGAAAGAGTTCGCGGCTACCTTGAAGAGCGACCGGTTGGAGCCTGATGACGCCGCTATTTTCGCCGCCAAACTGAATCATCTCGATCAGCCGATGTCGTTCGAGTTAGAAGCGGAGGGTGCATGGCCCTTAGCCACGGTAAAGCACCTGGATTTCAAGTATGGTCCCTTTACCCGCTTTGTTCTTTCGGCGGAGATGGCTGACTGCCTTAGCTACGCGACAAGTGACCTGAACCTGCGGATTCACCGTCTCGCCATAACGCAGGAGCATCTGGAAGCACTTATCCGCATTTGGGCTCCTGCTTACACTTCGCCCCCTCAACTAACCGCGTTGGGTAACTTGGACTTGCGGTTGACCGCGGTGGGTAAGATACCGCTGTTTCGTTACGATATCGTGATCGATACGGAGCGGGGGGAGGTATTGTTGAACGGGATAGGGAAGATGACCAACCGGTTCAAGCACCTCGTTTATGGTGGGCCAGTTCGCGTGAATAATATCTCCGTGGCCGATATTATCGGTGAGAAAGCCGGTGTGGGTATTACCACGCTCGCTACCGACGCCACCGTCTCCATCGTGCAAGGTGAAGGGGTGACGGTCGAGGCCAACGGGAATATCAAGTCGACCACCTACAAGGGGTTCCCCTACCGGGATCTGCTTTTTGACGGAGTTTACTCTGGTACGACCGTCGCCGCCACCGTGACTGCCGACGGCGAATTGAACAAACTGGAGCTGGCGGCCGGCTTCTCCTTCGGCGAGGAGAAGGAAATCCAGTTGGACGGTGTGATTGATCGGCTGGATTTGAGGCCCTTCCTTATGATGGAGGGGTGGAAGATGCCTACTTTCGCTACCCGCCTGAACGCCCACTTCATCGGTACGACGTTTGACGATTTGACCGGCTCCCTCGTGATGGACCAGACATCGCTCATGGATAGTAGCTTTTACTACAACCCGGGACCCATTTACCTACAAGCATCAGTCGACCCGAAGAAGGGTAAAAAGATAGAGATCGCATCCTCTATCCTCGACGGGGAGATCATGGGAGACTACTACTTTTCCACGATTGGCAGGGAGTTGGCCAAGGAGCTGCAGCTTTACCTGCCCTCCGTGATAAAAGAGGAGGAGGAGATAGTGGAGGGTGCAGTAACTGTTCCCCTGCATACAGTGAACCAACCATTGTCAACGGATAAGGATTCCCCGGCCAAAAATAATTTCACCTTTAATTTCCTCATAAAAAACACAGAAGATATCTCTCACGTCTTCTCCCTTCCTTTCTACAATGTGGAGCCGGCAACTATTTCCGGGAGTATTGATCTGAGAAACCGGACCGGCAGGACGATTAGCGAATGGCTAAAGCAGCCGGCGACCATTGCGGAGGTCATTAATCTGAACAATAGCCGACCGTTGCGTCTAGATGCACATATCCCCCAGATAATCTTTGGCAACAGCGACGTAAGGGAGACCTGGCTGGAACTTGAGAGCAGACAGAAAGGCATCAAGCTCGCGATGAGCAGCTACCTGGTGCAGGATAAGGGGTACCTCAATGCCCGTCTTCGTAGCACTGCCGCGGGTGATTCGCTGGTGAACCACTTTGAGTACGATTTGAATCAGGTAAACACGAAGTCGAACGGGAACCTGCTCATCGCTATGGACTTCTTAAGGGATTGGAACGATCAGCTGGGCATTGATCTCCGGGTGCATCCTACCTCCGCGCAGTTTAACGGGCGGGATGTTACGATTAACAAGGCCGCTATTGAATACCGAAAAGATTCGATAACCGTTAGGAACTTCGGTGTTCGACAAGGCGAGATGTTGCTGTTTGGGCTGGAAGGGGTGGCCTCGAAAAGAGAGGAGGACAATATCCGGCTCTACTTCAATAACACGGAGATGGGCTCTATTTTGGCTGCTTTTGACGTGACTAACATCTCCGGTTCCCTTAAGGGTGAGGTTTTCGTCCAGCAGGCCCTGGAGACCCCCATGATCCATACCGAAGCGCTGCGCGTAGAGCATATCGCCCTGAACAACGATACGATTGGTACGTTACGAATCGAAGGGGACTGGGACCAGCTCCGCTCTGGGCTTAACTTGAACGCCTACCTGGAGAATGGCCAAGAGAAGAGCCTCGAGATCAAGGGATACGTTCCCACGGGCGAAGCCAGTCCCTTACCTTTGGACGTTGCCCTTTCGATTGATAACTTTGAGCTTCGTACCATTCAGCCGTTGGCCACCACGATTTTCAGTGAGTTGAAGGGACGGTTGAATTCGCGTCTCCATATAGGCGGCAAGCTTTCAGAGCCGCTCACCCAGGGGTGGTTGGGAATCGAGGATGGTGAACTGAAGGTCGCCTATACCAACGTTACCTATTACCTGTCGGACACTATCAGGGTGGGCAAGGACAACGTGGGACTGACCAACCTGGTAATTCGCGATCAGAATAACCGAGCGGCCACCTTGGATTTACAACTTTCGCACGTCAACTTCGGGGGGATGGCCTTCACGGCCAACGTTCGCCTTGATGACTTCATGCTGTTGAACAATAAGAACCGTACCGACCTGATGGTGTACGGCAACCTCTGCCTGTCGGGTAATGTCAGCATCGCGGGCTCCTCCTCGGGTATCTTTGGTGATGGTAGGCTGTACACCAGGAGGCAGTCAGACGTTACGGTGGTGTTGCCGCAAACTGCCAAGGCCATCGAGTATACCGGGATTGTCTACATCAATACCCCATCGGAGGACTCATTGAGTTTCCTCCGTAGAGGTCGTGAGCTCTCCAGTCAGATTAACGCCTCTACCGCTTCGGGGTTGCCTGTTGTGATGCGGGCCACGGTCGACCTGACCCCCCAGCTCACTGCCGGGGTCATTTTGGATCCGACCTCAGGCAACGCCTTGGAGATAAACGGCGAAGGGGAGTTGAGCATCAATTACAACTCCAAAGCAACGCCCCAGGTAAGGCTTTACGGTGATTACGTGATCAATGAGGGTAAATTTCACTATAACCTGCAGAATTTGCGCTCTATCGACTTTTCTATACGTGAAGGTAGCCGGCTGACTATGGCTGGTCACCCCCTTAATACCCGTTTCGATATTACAGCCTTCCTGCCAGTGCGAACCGATTTGTCGGCACTTAGCCCCACTTTCGCACAGGAATTGAAAAATACGCGTGTCCCGGTGAACGCGTTGCTGCGGATTAACGGCAACCTGGAGGCGATGGATCTCAAGTACGACATCGAGCTTCCCGAGAGCTCCAGTGATATTCAGCAGCGGGTCAAAAGCTTCATCAACACCGAGGAGACCAAGATATTGCAGTTCGCCTACTTGGCCACCACCGGGAGTTTTATCCCTGCCGAAGGGTCGCCGGATGTTGCCTTCGGCTCGTCGATGTTCACCAACTTCGCCGCGAATTACCTCTCCAGGGGCTTGGATGCCCTGTTCGCCAGCGCCTTGAGGGATAACTGGACGGTCAGCACGAATTTGCAGACGCTGGATGGCTCCCTTGATAACGCCAGGATGGGGGTGGATGTCTCTACCCGCCTGTTGAATAACCGCCTGCGCCTATCGACCAACCTGAGTTACGGGGATAAAAGCATGTTGGCTAGCCAGCAAGCGTTCATGGGCGAGTTCGAGTTGGAGTACGACATAAACAACTGGTTTATGCTTAGAGCGTTTAATCGTGCCAACGAGCGGTTTTCCAGCCGTGCCCCCGTCACGCAGGGTGTCGGTTTCGTGGTCACCAAGGAGGGGCAATCGATCAGGAACCTTTTCGATTTCAGGTATAGCAAGCCTAAAGAGGAGAAATGATGCGTAGAAGGGAGTATACATACCTGTTGTTGGGGCTGCTTCTGCTGGTGGGTTGTGATGCCACCAAGAAGGTGCCTGAACAGAGCTACCTCCTCAATAAGGTGGATATCCGTTCAGACGTACGCGGCATGGGAGAGCCGGAACTGATTCCCTACCTTCGTCAACGTCCCAACGCCTCTATCCCCCTATTTGGCAAATGGAAGTTGCATATGTACAATCTCCCTGATAACGACTCTACCTGGTTGAATCGTCAGCTGCTCAAGCATGGGAATCCCCCGGTGCTCTATAACGAGCAGCTTGCCGTGATCTCGGCCGAACAGATTCGGCTGCACCTCAATAACAAGGGGTACCTGAACGCGCGTGTGGATACCCTGGTGGTAAAAGAGGGCAGGAGGGCGCATGTGACCTTTAACGTCACCGGAAACGAACCGTATCGTGTTCGCACCTTTTCTGAAACCATCCATTCCGTGGATACCACGGTGCATGGCCTACTGAGCGATGGTGGCCAACTTCAACTGGTAAAAGAGGGGGACCTGTTTGACCTCTCGGTGCTGGATGATGGCCGGGAAAACATGACCACTTTCCTGAAGAACAGGGGGTATTATAATTTCATGAAAGACCATTTTTACTTTCTGGCCGATACCACGGTCGGCGATCACCAGGTGGATGTCACGTTGTCGCTCAATAGCCCTGACGATGGCTTGGCCTATAAGCGGTACAATATTGGAAATGTGCTGGTTGTTAATGGTGTGGATGATGCCATCTTGAGCGATTCAACGCGTCACTCCCAGTTAGACACGACCTACTACAAGGGCGTTCAGATCGTGTCTCAACGGGATCGTTTCCTGCTGCCGAAGACCATCTACTACAACACCTTCATCCGCCCGGGGAGGCTTTATTCTGACCGGCTGGTCGAGCGGAGCTACGCATCGCTGAACGGCATGGGACCCATTAGCCAGACGGCCATCCGTTTGACGCCAGTGGTTCGTAACGATAGCAATTACCTTGATGCGCGGGTTACCCTTTTCCCGGGCAACATGCACTACATGCAGTTCGGGGTGGATGGTACTAACTCGGCAGGCGATTTGGGGATTGCCAGCAACGTGTCGTACGAGCACCGGAACTTTTTCAAGGGGGGAGAGACATTTCGTGTCCGTTTGAACGGGGCATACGAGTTTATCGGCTCGTCAGACAGCTTGAATCTGCTAGACGACAGCTACTACGAGTATGGTGCGGAGGTGTTCCTCTCCGTTCCACAGCTGCTGTTACCCTGGAGGCTGGATCGTCTGCGCGATCAGCCCTCAGCCTCAACCGATTTTACCGCCGGCATCAACTATCAGAATCGCCCGGAGTACCTGCGACAGTTCTTCAACCTGTCGAGTCGTTTTCAATGGTCGTCGTTCGACTGGAAGTTGCAGCACGTGCTGGAACCGGTGGGGATTACCTACGTGCGGATGCCCCGTACCTCCGCCCAGTTCGACTCCCTCTATATGAACGAGGAGGTCAACCCCATCTTGCGGTACAGCTACGACGAGCAGCTTATCGTTCGATCGGCCTACCATGCCACTTTCACCAATTACAGCCGTATCGCCAGGCGGAGCATGCCTGCTGTTCCGTTTCGTATTCGCGCGGGCGTTGAGGTAGCAGGGTGGCTTCCCCGCTTGGCCACCAGCTTCGGGGCGGGAGAACGGGAGAATGGCAGGAAGACCTTTTTCAAGATACCCTACTCGGAATACGTTAAAGGCGACTTCGACTTTGCCCCCATGTACGTGTTCGATTACAAGAACACGTTGGCTGCCCGAGTGGCCGTTGGCGTGGCTTATCCCTATGGCAACGCTATCGTATTGCCGTTTGAGAAGCGCTACTTTGGGGGTGGTGCCAACAGCGTGAGGGGATGGAGCACCCGCAGCCTGGGGCCGGGCACCTACAGCCGCGACTCCCTCGGCTCCGATTTCGGGCATAGGATAGGGGATGTGAAGCTTGACCTTAGCCTGGAATTCCGGCGCAAGATGACTTCGCTATTCGAGTTGGCGGGTTTCATTGACGCGGGCAACATCTGGACCATAAAAGATTACGAGGAGCAGCCCGGCGGTATGTTCAGGTGGGATCGTTTCTACAAGGAGCTGGCGGTGTCGTATGGCGTGGGCTTGAGGTTAGACCTCAACTTCTTGATCCTGCGCCTTGACGGGGGGATGAAGGCACACAACCCGGCGCTTCCCGAAGGGGAGCGCTGGACACTCTTCAAGCCGAACCTGAAGCGGGATTTCGCGCTTCACTTCGCTATTGGATACCCGTTCTAGGGATGAAAAAACTGCCGCCAAACTTGTTCGGGTTCGGCGGCAGACCATCGAGCGAAACAGGAAATTTATTTACCTATCGGTAATACACTCAACAGTTTTATCTTCGTGACATCGGTATAATCGTACTGGTAAATGCCGTCATCGGCAATCATCATCAGCACATTGTTATAGGGAATCACATCCAACCCGTCCATCTCTTGGAAATGTGCCAACTTATTAGCCTCAGTCATCAGCGCGAGCGGATCTTTCGCGTTGAACACCCTTAACCCTTTGTCACAAACGAACAGCGTGCCGTTATCAATGCCCAATCCCTTCGGGTTATACATCGCGTATTCCACGATCGGTTTGGGGTGCTTTACATCTTTCACGTCAATCACCATCAGCATGTCTACATCCTGCCCGCAGAAGTCGCCCGAGCGAACGGTCACGTAGGCGATGTCATCTTCCACTACTACCGGGTCGCACCCGAGAATATGGATGACACGCGAGATGTATACTGGCTCTGTTGGATTCTCCACCGAGTAGACGATCATCCCGGTAGGCGTTCCGAAAAAGAGGTAATCTTTGTATGGGAAAATGGTTTCGGCATCGCTTCCCACGTAAATCTCCTTGCCCACCTTTTCGGGTTCCTCTCCCGAAAGGTCGAAGATATCCAATCGGTTCTGGAGAATGGTGTACAGATGATCTTTATAAATGGCGAAACGCGACATGGAGCCAACCATTCCTGCACCGCCAGCATTCCCGGTAGAAGGTGCCGCATCTGTGTACATCAGCTCTTTGCTCCAACCCCAACCCCAATGCCACCTGGATTTATAGTTGCTAACAAGCTCTTTCCTTTCCACCACTTTCCAACCTACGACAACGCCATTTTTCCTGTCCATCGCCTGAGAGTAATCACATCCGTAGTTGTTTTCAATGGGTGGAAGTGCCTCCGGGAAAACCTCCTCTTTGCGTCCCTTAAAAACGGGAGCCGCTGGATCACTGATATCGAACCACACCAGGTCGATAAAGGAGTCGGCATACAGCATGTTGTCCCGGATATGCATATCGGCATTTCCCAACAGCTCGATAAAAGCGATGTTGCGTGGGTTCGACGGCTGGCGATTGTCGATAACGTGAATACCCTTGCCCGGTTGCGAAATGTAGAGGTAATCGTTGTAAAAGGCGATTTTTCCCTGTTCCTCAATGGGCTTAGGAGCTTCTACATCCACCGAACTCCTGAATTCAGTAGCCGACATGAATATCGGCTCGTTCGTCATGTAGGTTACGTACTCTTCCGTGCCGTGATCGCAGGCAGGGAGCATCAACACGCTAAGTGCAAGAAATAGAAAATGTGACTTTTTCATACGATTATTTTATTTTTTTGTTTCGGTGTATGGAACCTTTGATGTTTAATGATTATTTTAAACATGTCGGTTTCATATTGGTCTGTTTTAAAAATTGATTTTAACTCCTCCGTTTAACCCGACGGTCAAAGGGCTTTCGGTCCGGGCGCTCATCGGCTGATTGTTATTGAAATAGTAGACGATGCGCGGCTCGCCGAAAAGTTGAATGCTGTTGTTGATCTTGTAACCGAACCCGGTGGCAGCCTGTACAGAAAACTGCACGCCATCAATCTTCGAACGCACATGGGTATGTTTTATGGCACCATCCGCGTAGCGAATTTGCTGGCGATATTGTGAGGACAGCCCTTTCTCTGCACTACCCCCTCCCGACAGGTAGATGCTCCATCGATTACTTTGGTATACATTGGCTTTTAATCTTACCGGAATTCCCAGGTAGTGCAGCTTGAGTTTACCGCTATATTCCACGTTTCCCGGTTTTGAGAAGTGCGACACCATGTAGGTGTACATCAGTCCCGTTTCAATGCTCCACGTTTTGTTTAAGGGGAATCCGGCCATGATGCTGAAAGAGATAGGCGGCAAATGTGTCACTTCAGAATAGTCGGCAGGGGTTAGCGTGGCGTATTGGTTGGGAGAACTGGTCATATCTTTCGCGCTTTCATCGGGATCCATATTGGAGTTGGCGTACAGGTATTCTTTGTCCGCGAAATCAAAGTTCGCATCGACCGAAGCACCGCTGATAGCTAACAGCAAAGAGGGTTTCGATTGTTTCCGGGAGCGTGGATAATCCGCTGATGTCCCTGACACTTCCGCCAATATTATATCTTCACGCGGTTTCTTTATTGTAGTGGAATCGGTTGAAGCTGCTTTTACTCTTTTTTCAGTGCTTTCTGTTCTTTCCGCACTTTCTGCTTTTTCCGTGCTTTCTATTTTTTCTGTCTTTTCTGCCCTTTCTACCTTTGCCGCTTCTGTCGCTTCTTTCTCTATTGGTTTTTCGATGAATGATTTGTCTACTCCAAGGTCTTGTTGCTCAATCGTTTGAGGTGTTTCGGTTTGTTTTTCTTCGCGACGGTGCGTAGCCATCGGCTCTTCCATGCTTTGTTTTGTACTTGCCAGAAGGGGTTGGTGAGTTTCTTTCGTAACAGGGGACTTGGCTTCCTCTTTCTTATCCTTCTGAGGTTTTGGTGTGGCGGTTTGTTCGTCTTGCACGCTCTGTTCACTCTGCGCATTTTTCACACCACGTGTACTTTTCACGATTATCTGTTCCGCGGGTTCTTTATCAAACGGGGTTAACAGGAAAATCAACCCGATGGCCACGGCGGCAACACTTGCTGCAACCCATCGCCACGGCACAAGCGGACGTTTTTTCACCGAAAGCCTCTTCTCAACACCCTCCCACACGGAAGCGTCCACCGGCTGGGTGTGATTTCTCACCTTCTCGCCCACTTTCCGCGAAAAGTTGTCAAGACTATCGATATGTCTGTTGTCAGCTTGCATTTTATTCATTGATTAATCGGGTAACTTTCTCTTGCAACAGTTTTCTTGCCCTGAAAAAATAGGAGCGTGAGGTACTTTCGGGAATATCGAGCATTTCGGCAATCTCCATGTGCTTATAACCTTCTACCACGAATAGGTTGAATATCGTCCGATACATCTCGGGCAATTCGGCAATGCATTGTACCAAGTCATCCTCGCTCACTTTCTCCACATCGGGATAATCGTCTTGAAAGTCCATCTGATAGTCGTTTAACAGCTCTCTTTCGTTCATGCGGCTCCTTTTTCGGATATGTTCCAGGGCGGTGTTTACAAAAACCTTCCTGATCCAAGCCCCAAACGCTCCTTTCCCTGAATATTGCCCGATTACGGTAAATATCTTCAAAAAGCCCTCTTGTAACACGTCCTGAGCATCGTTGTAGTTCGACATATACCGCCTGCACAACGACATCATGGAGGGAGCGTATGTTTCATACAACTCTTTCCTCGCCCACATTTCTCCTTGCTTGCAGGCTTGTATCAAGCGATGCTCCGACATATAAATAATTTCCTGTTTACACTAATATGATGTTTCTAAAAGCAGAAATGTTGCAAGATAGCATGATTTTCGTGTTAATTTTCTTGAATTGAGACAAAAAAATAGCGGGGCAGTGGAATACCCCGCTAAAATGTTTTTGGAAATCGCATGGCTTACCAGATGGATGGTACCTCGCCATAGTTAGAAAAAACTTGAATAGAGTCGATTATGCTAAAGTTTTCACTATTTCTATCCTCAAGCCAAGCGCATTAATAATCTTGCCAAAGGTGGCTATACCCGGTTCTATCGTTCCTTTTTCTATACGAGAGATGTAGGTTTTATTCATTCCAACTTTTTCCGCAAGTTCTGCCTGTGTCATTTTTTCATTTTGGCGTGCTTCCTTTAGTATCTGTCCCATGTAAAATGTATAAGCATCTTTATTTGCTTGTTCCCGCTCGGGCGTGCCTGTTTTGCCAAATTTCGCATCCAGTACCACATCGTAGTCGGTAATCTGTCCGTCATTTGCTTTCATAATACAAAGATAAATCAAATAGTTTACATATATGTAATTTCTGGGATTTTATTTCTATGTAAAATTATCTCTTACAATCCGATTTATTACTTATTCAAGTTTAGATACCCTTTTAGAGATTCAACATACTCTTCAAAGGCTTTTATACCGACTCGCGTGATTTTGCATACGGTACGGGTTCGTTTTCCTACAAACCCCCTTTTAACTTCAATGTAACCCGCCTCGCTTAACTTGTCAATCTGCACGCTCAGGTTTCCCGATGTGGACTTTGTCTGCTCTTTGAGGTAGACGAAATCGGCTTCTTCTACCGATAGCAATATGGAGATAATGGCCAATCGAAGTTCAGAGTGAAGCAGGGGGTCAAGTGGCTTAAACATGACTTTTATTTCTTTTGTAATGCAAAATATGTCCAGGTATTATCATCATCAATATAACCAGAATGTCGGCGAACCACACGATATAGTGTGTCTTGTCGAAGAAATTTAACCAAAGTGGTACCAATGATGCAAGTATGCCGAGAAAACCCAGAAAAACAAAGGGTCTGAACCGAATTACAACACCTGTAATAATTACCCCTATTCCGATAAATAATAAAAAGTAAGATACCGTCTTATAAAAAATCATGGGAAATGCCCATACCGGTAATCCGCCAACCATCGTGACAAAAAGTCCGAATGCTAGAATCAGCCATGTTTTGTTAATGATTCTATCAAGGTGATTTGCCTTTTCTTTTGCTGATAAAGCATTTGTTAAAGGAATACTCAAGAAACCAAAGACAGGAATAGAAAAGAGCAATAAGTTCCAATAGTGATGGTGGTTCAGAAGAAACCAACTCGCGGTAATCATCACAATTGTGATGTATCCGGAGATAATAAAGGGTAAGCCGCTATTTTTTTCTAATCTGTTTTTGGCGCTACGAATCATTTCGGTTATTAGGGCCAAACTTTCTTTTTCGGTAAAAGTGTTGCTTTCCATATGCTTATACATTAATAATGTTTCTTATTTACATTCAATATATGTCCGGGAATAACCATCATTACCAAAAAGATAAGCGCGAAAAGCAGGATGGATGCGTATCCTTTTACAATCAGGCATACGAAAGAGAGAAGAATCCCGGCAAATCCCGAGAAAATAATCGGCTTAAATTTTATAATCAATCCTGTAATAGCGGTTCCGCTCCCCATCATCAGTATCACGATAAAAAGAATGGGCAAGTTCCATAAAAAAATGGCTGATGCAGATACGACAAGTCCAGCTATTCCAACGACAATCCACACGTAACCGATAACCCTATCGATATAGGTTTTTACTCCCTTTTCTTGTTTTCTAATAGCCCACATCATCGCGGGAAAACCGATGACGGGGATAAGAAACCATAAGTAATTCCAATTAGGATTACCCGTAGTTGAAAGCAGATACCAAACCAATAACGAAACAAGTACGGTTGTGTAGCCCCAGATAAGAAACGGTATTCCGTTCCCTTTTTCAATACGCTGTCGCGTGTTGCGAATCATTTGAGTGATGAGTTCTAAACTCTCTTTCTCATTCAATTGTTTTTCTTTCATAGTTTTTTTTAATAATGAATGACTGTAAATCGAATGCAAATATAAATCGGTTTATAATATAAACCAAACGGAGGGATAAGAAATGGCGCAACTTTAACTATATTTAACGGAAGGGTGTGTGAGCCGCGAGAAACTTTGGGACACATTCATGCTATTAGGTATGAGACGCTGATGCGAAGAAAAACCTTCGCCATTCGCTGTTACCCTTATGGTTTATACACTGTGTTATGTGGCGTTATTTCATAAATGTTTCGTCAATAAAAAACAACATTTCTTGATTTGCTTCCATATAGGTTGAGTTTAATGTTTTTTTACCAGTGATATATCCACCCATGTTTGGTTTTGATTCTATTGGACTACAGTTGAACCTGTTGTTCACGGTCATTTTGCTGACGGTAATTATTTGCTTTTTAAGGGTTTTATTATTTTATAACTCTATTTCCAGTAATTCTCGTCCTAACCGATGCAGTCCCTCCTGAATTTTTTCACGCTGCGCCGGCCGTGGCTTTTTCAACCCTGTAGAATATTGGTGTATCAATTTTTGATTAATCCCGGTAAGGCGTTCGATTGCCGAATTAGAAAGTATGCCTTTATAATATTGTAAAAGACTTTCGGTATCAAATTTGTATACCAAGTTATAGTCTCCCTTCAATGCCGCTGGTATTTGATCGTTGTCAAATGTCTTGATGGTTTCAATAGCGTCTAATATAGATTGTTTACACTCCTCTACAGTATCACCGGCACCGTAAATGCCTTTCACGTTTTTGGCGTAAGCACCAAACGAATCAGAACTTCTTTCAATAATAATTTGTATGGTTTTCATTTTATTTTGTTATTGTGGGAACTATAAAGTTACATTTCCATTTCCTTTCTTAAATTACTTTCTAAACCTTTCGGTATCTCTTTTGCTCCATGATTTGGGATTGACACCTTTTTCCCATCCTTTTCCCAAATCTCATGACTACCCTTCCTTGGTCTAATATATTGCCATCCCTTTTTTCTTGCTTCTCTCAAATATTCGCTATACTTCATTCTACTTATGGCTCACTGATTCATTCATGCAAAGGTATATAATTATATACCTTTTTGCCAATATTATACAGCTTTTTCAGGTGATAGCTTAATGACTTAGCATTATTTAACAATTTGTTGCTTTTTGATTTTCTTGTGCGGGTAATTTTCGAATATCAGCATTTTAAATGAGATCTCTGGCTATTTCTTGGCAGAAGACGACATCCAGTTTATCAAGAATCATTAGTGTAATTGATTCTCCTTCAATGTCAAGGCAGGTATAGTTGGTACGGATTGTTTCAGGTATTTCTCCTGTTATTGTTGCCGTGAACAGGCATGCCGCGAGAAAAGTTCCTAAATTGGATGGGTGGCTTCCGTCCGGATCAAATAGTTGTATGTTCGGGCGCGATTGATTGGCAAGCCTCCATGCACGGCCCACGGGGACTAAGCGTGCATCATTTTCTTCCGCGACTTCCGTGTATACCTTCTCAATGGTTTCAAAATATTGTGGCACTTTTTCTCTTGCCCAGGTTTGGTATAGATACGGGACCGCACCATTTTCTTTTATAAATTCACAAAATAGTTTAGCGTAAAATTTGAGGCTATCACTCTGCTCTATGGCTCCCATACTCTGCTCCTGAAGGACAACGATATCGTAATGGCCACTTCTGATCATCTCTTTGGTTTTTAACCCTCTTTGTCCATGCCAGTGCTCGCTTAACTTCGCGCCACCTACAACGCTTTTTTGGGTTATTAATGTTGTTCCTGTCTGTTTTGAGAGAATAGAAACCAATTGCGGGAGATTATTATAGTAGGTGTAGCTGTTTCCTACGAATAAGACCCTTAACGTGTCCTCATTCCCCATCGTGAAGAGAGAAATCCCAGAAAAGAGAAGGGATAGGATTAAAAATCTGAATTTTAGCATATTGTCAGTTGTTTGGGTGAATGCTTAATGAATTTATTTTTAAGGCATGAACCAACATGGTATCACTCCTCTGGCACACGTAAGACAAAAGTACAAAAAATCTCATTCATCGCGAGCAAGATGGGAAGTTTAGGAAAATCGGTGGGTCACATGACTTTCATTACAGACGTTTGGAAATAGGAAGTTTTTCATGTAATTTTGTAGTAATCAAAAATCAAAAACGATGGAATCCATTTTAATTAATCCGCAAACTAAAAGCCAAAGTAATGTCTTAACGGCGTTACTGCGTGAAATGAAAATACCTTTTACAGCTTACCCGAATGATATAGAAATAGAAGTTTCAGAGGCGGAGATGCAAGCAATTGATGAGGGATTGGAGGACTTGAGAACCGGAAACGTAACACCGAACAACGAAGCCCAAAAAATCTTTTACGATGCAATATATAACGTGGAGTAATCGGGCCATAAAGGAAATGGCGCAAATATTAACGTATTGGGTAAAACGAAACAAATACACCTGAAATAGTATATCTTTTTTTAAATAGAATTAGATACACAGAACAATAAAAAAAATAATTATGAAAATAGTAGTTGTTGGATTTGGCTTTATGGGGGTGACCCATACCTTTAATATTTTGCAAAATTCTAACTTGCAACTCGTTGCGATCGTGGACAAAAACTCAGAGCAGGTTCCTGAAAAATTGCAGGAAAATCTAGGCAATTTTTCAACCGGAAGTTTGAGCCAGAGTGATATTGCAAACGTGAAAGTATATTCGGATTTAGCCGAATGTCTTGCCGCTGAAGACCCAGATGCTTGCATAATATCAGTGCATACCGCTTTACATTACGAGATGGCAAAGCTTGCGCTGATGCATGGTTCGCATGTTTTTGTCGAGAAACCTTTTTGTTTGGATGTCTCACAAGGTGAAGAGTTAATAGCGTTAGCACGAAGCAAAAATAAAACCTTGATGGTAGGACAGGTGGTTCGTTTTATGCCCGCTTACGAAAAGCTGAAGGAGCTGATTGACTCGAAAGAATTGGGGGAAATTGAGTTTTTGTCCATGTCGCGATTTTCGGGTGTTCCCACGTGGGGGCAATGGAAGGAGAAACAGAAAGATTTTGGCTCATCGGGTGGTGCCTTGTTCGACTTGGTGATTCACGACATCGATTACACGCAGTGGGTTTGTGGTATCCCTGACGAGGTTAACGTCACCACTTTACCCGGGAAACTCAGTAATTATGACTACGTGAGCGCCTTTTGGCGTTATAAAAACAGGTCGCTTGTCGTGAAAATTGAAGGTGGCAACACGTTTCATTCGTCTTACCCGTTTCAGGCAGGTTTCAGCGCCCGTTTTTCAGATGCCAGCATACTCTATTCATGGAAAGACCCGGGTAATATCGTTGTTACCACCGATACCGACACCCGGCTCATTCCCGTGGGTGATGGCAATCAGGGATTCGCGAATGAGTTGAACTATTTTGTAGATTCGATAATAAAGAACGAAATTCCTGAAAAATGTACCGCCGAGTCGGCCCTAGATGCCATAAGGTTATGCCATAGACACGTGTAAGTAAAAAAATAATCGGCTCTTTAGGGTATTTTCTTATGTGAAAAAGCATCATTTTTGACTATTACACCAAGTTTTCAGTATTTTGTCGCGCGAGCGAGTTTCCAAACTCGCGTGTAAGGAAAATGCCTTCATCCTTGTATTTTTAAGATACGATAATATCATGTCGCTACATGATTGACACCAAAAATCCCCGACTTGATTAGCCGGGGATTTTATGTTGTCCGCGTTTTATCTATTGTTAATGCTACCAGCTCGCAATTTTCATCACTTTTATGCGCGAATCAGCATTATCGGTATATACTACATGTACATACGATCCGATACCTATTTGAACTGCTGCCACCCGCGTACCATCCTTAACGGTTATATCTGAATAGATGTTTTCCACCGGGGTACCCGCGTTTGAACACTTGACAAACAGGTTAGAACCGGATAGACCTGCTATATTAGCCTTTAATCCATGACATGATAGGCTGTGAGGAACAGCGGTAGTCGTTGTAATATTATAATGGTTAACAAATGAGGCGCTGTTTCCATTCACCTCGATAGTAGCGGTGCGGTTTGTGTTTTCTTCCATATAAAGGGCTTTAATAGTCTTATCCCAAGTGACATACTCTAAGTCATATATATCGCAGTTATCGTCTGTGCCGGATGAAGAAACTCCCCCTGCCGTAGGGGTTTTTATAACTACGCGATAATAATTAGAATCAGGAGAAGGGGAGGTGCTTTTTATTTGCCAGCGCTGGTGAGTTATAATATAGTAGTTCCCGCTTGGGTCCACGGCGATACGAGAGCCTTTATCGTAATAGTAGCCCATCTTTTCTGTATATGAATAATACCCGTTATAAATAACATTTTTTTCAAATGTGCCGCTGCGGTTTGTAGCGTACATGATATCGGGAAGATTATGGTAATCCCCGATTTGTCCTTCCGTATCGGTATAGGTAATATGTGCCTTTTCGTCGTTATCAACCGCTATATCGGGTTTCGAGCATGCACCCTCGTTATTGGTTGTAATATATTCCGTGCTCCATGCCGTACCGTTATGTTTACAATAGGCGATTTTTCCGTCGGTAGTGGTAAACACCACGTGCGGGTGGTTATTTCCGTCTATTGCCACGCGGGCTTCAGCACCTGTTCCCAAAAGGGTTTCACCCAGCCAACCATAACAGTCTTTCGTGCTATTGTAATACACCTTGTTGTCGCCTTTGGAGTACACCACACCGATAAAATCGGTACCGCCATCGGCATGCATCAAATTACCTACAAGAGGGGGCGGGTTCAACGAGGCATCGGTAAAGTATAGCGAAGTACCGTTCCACAACGCGTAGAGGTGATACGCTTTGCCTGTCTGCATGGGATTCGCGCGAGCGGGTTTACTATTCACGGAGACAATTTGTCCTCCATGGGTAGGAACTATGCGAAGCTTTATCTCGGGAACTGCCGCGTTCGGAATAGGCATTACCCATTGCGCGCATAGAACTGTTTCCCCGGAGTTTAAGTGAATTAACGCTGAACCGATTACAGTTCCTTTCTCCGCGTATGAAACCTGATTACCAATCAAGTCGTAAAAGGGAGCATTAGGGTCCGAGAAGGCGTAATACCATTTCGCCCCCTCCTCATTTTCCAATTGGGGAATAAAAGATAGTTGTGTATTCGAACTGTTTTTTATTTTCAGGCATTGCAGTGCCCCCAAATGATTGAAATTGATGGTGCCGATTGAGGCTCCCGCGGCAATTTCCACTTGGCCAGCTATGGGTACCATGTTAAGGTTGGTTAATGTCCAAAACTCTGCGGGAAGAACCTGCACGTTTATCTTACCGGCTACGTCTAAAGAAATAAACGGTGATCCGTGAACGGCGTAAAGCGTGTACGCGGCATTTCCGTCAATTCCTGCCGGGATATCGATGGTAAAGGTGGCTGTTTTCCCGCCGTCGGAAATAGCATCCGGGGTTAACGTTACGGGGGTTCCCTCCTTAATCACGTCACCTTGTTTGAAGAAGAATCTTATCTGATCGTATGCTTTCCATCTCACTGTAATATTCAGTGTTCCCGCTTGCTGTCCCAAGCTGAGGCGGGTTTGTGGTGTCTCGTCAGGCACGGATGCCGTAAGGGTAATTTTGCCCTTTTCCGTCTCAGGTGTCGGTTGCTCGCTCGCGATCTCGTCGTTGGTGCATCCGGCAACAACAAGAAGTGCGGCTATCATCCATAAAAAGAGTCTGTATTTCATAGGGTCAGTAAGTTATAGTTTTCTTACCACTCTTCACCTTCAAAATTGGATGGTGCATTGCCTTCACTGGGCTGTAAGATGTTCTGTGAAAGTTCAATATCGAATACCTCGATGTCGGGCGCGGTGTATTGCCCAGCTACCACGGGTAACGTGAAGCCACGTTCGGCGTTAGCCAAACCTGATGCGCGTTCGCTTGATTTAAATTCCTTGTTGTTCATCGTTATTTGATTTTAAAGATTAGCCTTGTCTCCTGTAGAAACGCCATACTATGACGTTTCTGCTGTGGCGTTTCTATTATGGCGTTCCTGCCATGGTGTCTCCCCGCACGCCACCGTCTCCCCGCGTCCCTCCTCACCCAGCGTGTCGCGTCTCCACCACGGACAATCCCGTGAACGGGACGGCAATAGCCTTTGCCCCGGAGAGGTGACGGCAATGGTGCAGCCGTCTTTTCGTGAACGGGATGGCAATAGCCTTTGCCCCCGCGCGACCTTGTCGGGTGGTGTGATACTCCGCGAAAGGGGGCGTGGAAACGGGATAAGTAACGGGAACAGTAAGAGGCCCGGATTGTAAAGAAACGTTAATGGGGGGGGGTAGAACGCGACTTCCTTCCTGCCCGCGTGCCGGGGCTAACGTTGAAATAACTTGAAAGTATGAAAACGGCGTTCATAATCAATGGAATCGTGTATTCACCCGTAAAATTATAAAGATTTTTAAAATGATGAAATATTTTGATGAAAAAGTTGATGGTGTGGAGTTTAAGTTCTGGGTTCACTCGCTCGCGCGAGTTTCCAAACTCGCGTGTTGCTTGGTTATAGACTCTATTCATAACCTCACCTCGCCTATCGGCGGTACTCCCTTTAACCTACGGGGAGAGCAACAGATCTCGCGTCTTGACTCTTGTAAACTAATTGAGCCATAAACATTTCAAATCCAAATATTTTAGTTATTTTTGTCATCTATAATACATTATAGATTATGCGACATCAACAAGTAATTAATCAAATTCGCCAACTGCTTAAACGGGTTGTTCCCGAAGCAGAAGTTATTCTTTATGGTTCCCAGGCTCGTGGCGATGCCCAAAATGAGAGTGATATCGATTTG
>DUPB01000278.1 GCA_012838585.1 Bacteroidales bacterium | reverse complement strand
CTTCCGCAACGACCGCGCGAAGGAGATGACCATCGTTCTCACGCAAGAAAACATGCACGAGCACGGTATGCACACCATCCCGTTGCAGTATTTCACGATGACGCCTTACGACAGCACGTTTAAAGGGTTGCATGTACTTTTTGATAAAGACAACGTGGAAAACACGATGGGTGAATACGTTTCCAACCTTGGTTTGAAGCAGTTGCGTATCGCGGAAACCGAGAAGTTCGCCCACGTCACCTTCTTCTTCTCGGGCGGGCGCGAAGCGGAATTCCCGGGGGAAGAACGCATCCTTGTTCCTTCACCCAAAGTGCCTACGTACGATTTGAAACCGGAGATGAGCGCGCCCGAAGTAGCCGAGGAGATGGTGAAAGCACTTGATTCTCAAAAATACGACTTTATCGTGTTGAACTTTGCCAACGGCGATATGGTGGGACATACCGGTGTGAAAGAAGCGATTATTGAAGCGGTTAAGGTAATCGATAAGTGTGTGGAGAAAGTGATTGAAGCGGTAAAGGCGAATGACTACGAAGCCATTATCATTGCCGACCACGGGAATGCCGACAATGCCATCAACCCCGATGGTTCACCCAACACGGCCCACTCGCTGAACCCGGTGCCACTGATTTATGTAACGAAAGACAAAAACGCGACCGTTGAACCCGGTATTTTGGCCGATGTATCACCCACGCTTTGCCAGGTGATGGGTCTTGATGTCCCGAAAGAGATGACGGGGAAACAGTTGATTACCTTTTAAACTACCTTCTTTTCACGCCCAAGAAAAAGAGACTCCTGTTGGTCAACATATAGACGTGACGGGGAAGCTGTTTTACCGAAAAGGCAAATCTAATACCAACAAGGTTGCTACTAAGAAAACTGTTAGTAAGGATGTACTTACTAAGAGGAATATTGCAAAGAAGATTATTACTAAGAAAGTTGCTACTAAGAAGATTGTTTCTGATCCGGTAATGACGCTATGGATGAAACAGTACCTCTTTAACAACTGAAAATCCTGTCCACTTTTTCGAGCTGGTACAAAACTAATAATGAAACGTGTCAAAAACGAACAGCAAAATACATCAAAAACAAACAGCGAAACACATCAAAAACGAACAACGCCCTTGTTTCATTAAAATAATAAACGTAACTTTGTGGTGATTTAAAGCAACTTAGTTATGAATTACCTGAAACGAATAGCCGATGAGCAGCTCAGGTTACGACTTGAAGCTTTTGGAGCGGTTCAGATAAAGGGACCCAAATGGTGCGGTAAAACTACAACCGCGGAGATGCAGGCGAAGAGTGCTATAAAGATGCAGGATCCGGATAACCGCGAAGCTTACCTTGCCACGGCGCGCACCAAGCCTTCTCTTTTGCTTAAGGGCGACACGCCAAGGTTGATCGATGAATGGCAGGTGGCACCGGTGCTTTGGGATGCCGTGCGACACGCGGTTGACGAAAGGCGTTTAAGGGGGCAATTTATATTGACCGGATCAACAGTAGTGGACGATGAGGAGATTATGCATACCGGAACCGGTCGTATTTCCACCATGTCGATGTACCCCATGAGTCTGTATGAGTCGGAAGAGTCCAACGGGAAGATTTCCCTTAAAGAGCTGTTCGATGATAAGGATTTGGATATTGACGGTATTACATCGGATCTCACGATAGAGGAGCTGATTTTTGCCGCTTGTCGGGGCGGATGGCCCGCTTCTCTTGACAGTATGAGCGATGAAGCTAAATTGTTAATTGCAAAAGACTACGTGCGGATTATCTGCGACCAGGATGTTTCCAAGGTAGACAAGGTTGACCGTGATCCCGCACTGGCAAGGTTAATCTTGCGCTCATACGCGCGAAACCTTTGCAATCTGGCTAAGAAAACAAACATGTTGGCGGATGTATCCGTTGAAATGGAGGGTACTTCAATGACAACGTTTAACAGTTACGTGAGGGCGTTAGAAAAACTGTTCGTTATCGAAGACATAGAGGCGTGGTCGCCTGCCATTCGTTCCAAAACGGTTATCAGAACCGGAAAAAAGCGCTGCTTCACCGACCCCTCGATAGCCGTAGTCACCTTGGGTGCCTCTCCACGTAGCCTGGAGCTTGACTTGAAAACGTTTGGCTTTATTTACGAATGTCTCTGTACGCGAGACCTGAAAATATACTCACAATCGTTGGGCGGGAGATTATCATATTATCACGATAAATATGGGTTGGAAGCTGACGCGGTTCTTCATCTCGATGACGGCAGGTACGCGCTGATTGAGTGCAAGCTTGGCAGCAGGGACATAGATGCCGGGGCTAACAATTTGCTAAAGTTGAAAGAGCTTGTAACCGAAAGAAATAGCAGAGATAAACAGGTATCGATGAGGCTGCCCGATCTGCTAATAGTATTGACCGGAGGAAAAATTGCCTACACGAGAGAAGATGGCGTAAAAGTGATTCCACTGGGTTGTTTGAAAGATTAGGCAAAAAAACGTTGTTGCCAAACCTCATCAGGGTACCCCTACAATAAACCAAGAAATAGCCAATTTTACCCCTACAATGAACCAAAAAATATCCAATTTTACCCCTGCAATGAAACATTTTGCTTATATTTGCATTGAAAATCAAAATATTAACTCAAGCAGCCGTCATCCGTTATATCCTGGAGGAGGGATGGACTTTTTCGGGACAAACCATAACCTTGGGTGGATTTGCCGGATCGCCATACAGAGCGCGTGAAACCAGTGAAGCATTTCGCACGCTCAACAAAGCCATGTTGTTGGAATTAGTCT
>DUPB01000277.1 GCA_012838585.1 Bacteroidales bacterium | reverse complement strand
CCCACGATGGTGTCAACCGTCTCCTGCTTACGGATCAGATGCACTTTCCCGGTCGTGTCGATCATGACAACATTCGGCCGCAGGGTGATAAACTGCATCCATTGGGTCATGTTGTACGCCCCCACTTCATGAATCACGATGCGGTCGCCCTTTCTCAGCAGGGGTAAGATCACGCTTTCACGCAGCATATCGATATTCATGCATAGGGGACCGTAAAGTACCGTCTCTTCGGCATGCTGTGAAAAGTCCTGCGCCGGCGAAACGCGGTGATTGTACCAGAACGATGTAAACATGATGTTCACCCCGGTGTCTAATACCGTGGCCCGGCGACCGTCGGCAAGCCTTTTCGTGGCCAACACCGTACCCAGCAGGTAGCCCGCCTCGTCAATCAGTGCCCGACCCGTTTCCAAAATCAGCAGGGGTAGTTCATCGGGTCGAAAGCCAAACTGGAGGATGGTGCTGGTAATCGCTTCGGCGTAGTCATCAAAGGTGGGGATAATGTCACCCCCCTGCAAGTAAGAGCCTTTGAGCGTGTTCGACGAGCAAAATCCACCACCCATATCGAGGTATTTCACGTTTTCCCCGGTGGTGTTGCTGTAGGCCAAGGCGAGTTCGCACATTTTCCGGGCAGCCACCGCGTAAGCGTTCGCGGTAAGCATATAGGTGCCGATGTGGCAATGCAGTCCTTCCAGTTGCAGCTTTTTTTGGGCGATGATCTTCACGATCGCGTTCCACGCCTGCCCGTTTTCGTAGTTAAAGCCAAACCTGTCCCACTGCGGGTAGACGCCCGTGTCCATGTTCACGCGGATGGCAACCCGCGCTTTGGCCTCCTCCATCCCTTCCAATAGCTCGATCAGCATGTAGAGCTCATCAAAGTGGTCGATGTGGATAAGCGAACGGTTTTCGACGGCCATTTTCAGATCTTCCCTGGACTTTTCCGGTCCATTGAAGATGATCAGGTTCCCGGGAACGCCGTTACGGAGAGCTTTCTGGTATTCAAAACCGGAAACGACCTCCGCCCAGCTGCCTTCCTGATGAAAAACCTGACAGACCGCGTCCAGGTAGTTCGTCTTGTAGCTCCAGGCGAACTGTACTTTGGGATAACGCATCTTGAAGGCTTTCAGCGCCTTTTGGTACGTTTGGCGAATGGTCTTTTCACTGATCACGAAGAGTGGCGAGCCGTATTGGTCCATCAAGTCGGCTATTGCCACGCCGTCGATCTGTTTTACCGGCGTGTATTCGGTTCTGCTGCCGAATTTATTGAGCAAGCCCGCGTTCAATTTTTGAATAACAGGGCGTTCGTAAGTTAGTTTCATAATTAAACTGTTTTTTTATCTTTCCCCCATCGTGGAGATCTGCTCGAACTCCGATATATCCACGATCTGGTCATACGAGTAGCGGATGAACATCTTGCCGCTTTGGTAACTGCTAAAGGGTTGGACCTCTTCGCCGAGCGCCATTTTCACGAGCGCTTCGGGGTGATTTTGCCCGCACCCATTGGCGAGGTAGACCCAAGCCGGGAAGCGTGGGTTCATCTCGAGGAGGTAGTATTCATCATTTTTGGTTTTGATAAACTCCAGCTCGCACCCACCACGCCATTGGCTGTTCTCTATCACCCTTCGGGAAATATCCATCAGCTCGTCATCTTCCAACGAAATGCCCGACCAGGCTTTTCCCTTGTCCGTAATGTACAGTTTTCGCATCGGTACCGCGCCAATGCAACTGCCTTTCCCGTCGCCAATAGCCGTTACGTTCACCTCCGTGCCTGCCACGAACTCCTGAACGATAACGGGATAGCCCCATTTGGCCACCGCTTTGTAAAAATAGCTGGTTGCCTGCTCGTAGGTTGAAGCGATGTAGGCATCGTAATAGCGCCCCTTGATGACGAAGGGGTAATCCATGGTCTCCTCCAGCTTCCTGATTTCCGACACCTGGTTGATCATGTGGCTCTCGGGAACTTTCACGCCATACTTGTCGCCAAACTTGTTTAACTCGGACTTCTGACGTGCGTCGAACACCGCTTGGGATGGCAGGAAAGTGGCGATGTTCAACTCCGACTTCAGCTCATCCTGAATCTTGATGAAATTGTGCAGCTCGGCATCAAAGTTGGGTATCAGTACATCGATCTTTTCTTGATCAGCGATGTATTTCAACCGCTCTTTGAGCACGGCGGAACCGGCCGAAGGCAGGGGCAACTGAAAGACTTTATCCACCAGGTGGCGCATGTAAATCCCGGGCTCAAGCGTTTCGTAGGAGAGGCCCACGATCCGAACATCCAAGGATTCGCTCTCTTTCAGTCCGCGTATGACAGGGATGCCCGGTCCCGGGCTGTCGATATTGTTCAGCCCGGTGACCGCCACGGTAATTTTACGCCTGTTCATCGGTGGTCAATTGATAGCTTTTCAGCATGGTCAAGAAATCGTTCAAATCTTTTTCGGCCGTATAGGTATCCAGCTCGTATTCATCCATCAAGTCCTGGAAAATGGTCTCTTCACTTTCGCCATCCTTCAGTTTCCGGAGAATGAAAACGCCCGTCTCGTTCACGCTGAAGCTATCACCCGTCAACGGGTTAAAGATAAAGCCGTTTTCGCTGACCGCGATGTTTTTTCTGATTTTCATTTTTCGTGATCGTTTAAGCATCCATCTGTTTTACACATCATTGCTACTCAACTCAAAGCATGTAAAACGTATTTCGCGGTCATTACACTACTTCCCCACGATGGCGTTGAACTCCTCCTGAGAGATCAGTTGAGGCTTATAGTCAACCCCCAGGAAACGCAGGTGCGCGACAAAAGCTTTCAAATGAAAACCTGATGCCCGCTTGAGGTTTGAAAAAACACGTTTGATATGCTCATTTTCAGTTTCGTCTATCGCTTTTTGCAAGTCCACAATATCGTGTTCCTCTATCAATGCACCCGCGAGCAGGGCATCCTGCAACGTTTTGGATTCAGTGGTTAGCTTGGTGTAAAGCTCTTGCAGATCCGCGTGGTAAAACTCTCCGGCAGGTTTTGCCTCCGGGACTTCAACCTTAAACAGGTTCAGGAGATAGATCACTGCCTTTTGATGGACCGCCTCACTTTTCGAAATGTTTTGAAATACCCTTCTGTTGAACTTCTCGTTGAAGTAGACGTAGACATTGTTGGCCAGCTTCTCTTCATCAAGCATGTAGAGAAGGTTGGCGATATCTGCCTCTGTCACCTCTCCGGGCGCGGACGGATCGACCT
>DUPB01000276.1 GCA_012838585.1 Bacteroidales bacterium | reverse complement strand
TGGCCACGATCACGGTAGACGGCTTTGCCGTGCTTGATAGGAGCAAGCTGGCACCGATGGCTACGAAAGCGTATAGCGAGCAGCCGGACGAACGGGAGGAGCAGGTGAAGAACGACCTGGCGGCGGCCACCTTCACCAAGGGGAGACGCCCGTCGGTGGAGACATCACTCCACGACGCGATCAACTGGCCGTTCGTGGTACACCTTCACCCTACCGTGGTGAACGGTCTCCTCTGCGCGCGAAACGCGGAGCAAGGGGTGGAAAAGCTGTTCGGTAAGAAAACGCTCTACGTGCCGTACACCGATCCGGGCTACGTCCTATTCAAGGCGGTGAGTGATAAGATCGCGAGCTACCGTGCTACATACAACGAGGAGCCGCGGGTGATTTGGCTGCAAAACCACGGTATCTTTGTGGGAGCCGACAGCACGGAGGAGATACGTGAGCTGTATGACGCTATCCTGAAGATCATTGAAGGGGCCATGACCATGCCGTTGCCCGTGGGAGAGCTGGAGACCTGCCGCTGTGTCGCGGATGTTTTGCCGGCACTCCGGATGCTGCTTTCAGGCGAAGAGTTGAAGACCTTGAAAGTGAGGAACAACACGCTAATCAAACACTATAGTGATGACCCGGAAAATCAACGGGCGATCGCGCGTCCCTTCACCCCCGATGGTATCGTCTACTGCAAGTCGAACTACCTTTTCCTGAATGGTGAAACGCCGGAGGAACTGATTGCTGAAGGCGAGAAAGCGATCCCCGCGTTCACTGAACGGTTTGGTTATCCCCCCAAGGTGCTGTTGGTTAAAGGGATTGGGTTGGTGGCCGTGGGTGATCACGCCAAGCAGTGTGACACCATCCTCGACGTGTTTGAAGATGCGATGAAGGTGGCCTATATCGCCCGGTCGTTCGGGGGACCGCACCCGATGACGCCGGAGCAGGTGGAGTTCATCGACAACTGGGAGGTGGAGAACTACCGCCGTAGCGTGGGTGCTGGGTCCGCCAGGGGGCGGGTTGAAAACCGCACCATCGTGATTACCGGTGCTGCCCAAGGTTTTGGCGAGGGGATCGGCCGTTGCCTCCTTCGGGAGGGGGCCAACATCGTGGTGGCCGACCTCAACGAGGAGGCGGGTAAGGCCACGGTGGAGGAGTTTAACCGATTGGCGGGAAACAACCGTGCCCTGTTCGTGAAGACGAACGTGGCCGACCTAACCTGTTTGGAGAACCTGATTCACGCGTCGGTCTGCCAGTTTGGCGCGATTGACTGCTTTATCAGCAACGCTGGGGTACTCCGGGCGGGAGGGCTGGAGGAGATGACCGCCGAGAATTTCGACTTCGTCACCAAGATCAACTACAACGCCTATTTCTTCTGCGCGAAGGTGGCGAGCAAGGTGATGAAGCTTCAAACGAAATACGCTCACAAAGATTACTACGCCGATATTATACAGGTGAACTCTAAGTCGGGCCTCGAGGGTAGCCGGGCCAACTTTGCTTACGCAGGGGGGAAGTTCGGCGGGATAGGGCTTACCCAGTCGTTCGCCCTGGAGCTGGCCCCGTACCGCATTAAGGTGAACGCGGTATGTCCCGGAAACTTTTACGAGGGACCCCTCTGGAGCGATCCCGATAACGGCCTGTTCGTGCAGTACCTGAAAGCGGGGAAAGTGCCTGGTGCACGAACCGTTGATGAGGTGAAGGAGTACTACTTGTCGAAGGTGCCCATGAGAAAGGGATGCACGCCTGAGCAGGTGACCAAGGGAGTACTCTACCTGATGGAGCAGTGCGGTGAAACGGGACAGGCGTTGCCCATCACCGGTGGGCAGGTAATGCTGTCGTAAAGGCGAAACAGGAAATTAGGAATTAGGAATTAGGAATTAGGAATTAGGAATTAGGAATTAGGAATTAGGAATTATAAATTATAAATTATAAATTATAAATCAAGGATCCAGAAGAGTGAAATCTACATGATGGTTTTGCCTATCAAAGGTTCCAAACATTAAAAAAAGCAAACCAATCATATGAAAACAAGAGCAGTAAGGTTATACGGTAAGAAGGATCTCCG
>DUPB01000275.1 GCA_012838585.1 Bacteroidales bacterium | reverse complement strand
TGCCTGGGCATCGCCCGTGTTAACGCGAAAATGGGTTACGGGCACAACGCGAGAAAATACCTTACCGAAGCGCGAATCACGGCGCAAAGCGTAAAGTCGTGGGAGCGATTGGCAGAGGCGTACGAGCTCAGCTACCTTTTGTCGAAGTCGAAAGGGGATCACCAGGAGGCCTTGGTGAATTACCAGTTGCACCGGGCGTACAGGGACAGCGTTATCAACGAGCAGAATTACAACCACCTGCAGAACATCGTCGTGAAATACGAGCAAAGAAAACGGGAATACGAGCTGGCCGCTGCCAACGAGCGCTATGAACAAGAGCGACGCAACAAGATTATAATAGCCCTTTTTAGTGCCGGGGTGATAGTGCTCTCCCTGGCAGCCCTGTTCTTGTTACTCTACGCCTTGCGCCAAAAAACCCGCGGCAGGAATATCTTGCGGAAAAGCGAAAAAATGCGCACCAACTTTTTCACCAATATCACCCACGAGTTTCGAACCCCCCTAACCGTTATCCTGGGCTTCGGGAGGCAACTTGAAACGGGGGAGTTGAAAAAGACGGAAGAGATTGAAAAGGCGGGAGAGATGATCACACGACAAGGGAGCAGTTTGTTACAACTCATTAATCAATTGCTGGATATCTCGAGGATCCATTCTTCAATAGGTAAAGCGGAGTGGTGTACAGGCAACATCGTGGTGTTTTTACGCATGGTAGTGGAAACGTTTGAAGAGCAAGCCAACGCGCAAAACATCGAGTTGCGATTCGTTGCTTCAGAAACAAAGGTGATCATGGACTTCGTGCCCGATTACATCAAAAAAATCATGCATAACATGCTATCCAACGCCTTGAAATACACGCCCGATGGGGGACGCGTTCACATATCCACGCAGCAGGAAAAGAATACAATCGTTATTCATGTAGCCGATACCGGAACAGGTATTTCTCCTGACGACTTGCCGCACATCTTCAAACCGTTTTACAGTGGAGAAAACAGCCAACTGGAGATAAGCTCAGGGGTTGGACTGTCGCTCGTCAACCAGATTGTCGAGGCGATGAATGGCTCCATCAAGGTGAGAAGCAGCTTGGGCAAAGGCTCCATCTTTACATTGACACTTCCGTTGCGTCACGGTTCGGAAAAGTGGCCCGTGTGGACATTGAGCAAGACAGCCACCAATTATGAAAAATGGTATGTGCGATTTAACCCGAAAAAGTTACCGGAACCTTCTGAAATGAGCGACGAAAAAGAGACGATACTCATCGTGGAAGATAACCCCGACGTGCTGTTTTACATAGGCAATCTACTGGATGAAAAATACAACCTGCTCTTCTCGAAAGATGGGAGCGACGCGTTCAGTAAAGCTGAAGATGTTATTCCCGATTTAATCATTACCGACCTGATGATGCCGGGAATCGACGGGTACGAGTTGTGTCGACGCGTAAGGGCATCGGAGCTGACCAGCCATGTACCCATTATCGTGGTAACGGCCAAAAGCTCCGAGGAGGATAGGATCATGGGCATTGAAGCGGGTGCCGACGCGTTCCTTCAAAAACCTTTTAACGCCCAGCTGCTGAACAAGTTGACCGAAAAGCTCCTGAAAATGAGGAGAAGCTTGAGGGAGAAGTACAGCCAAGTAATAGACATTGATAATGAAACAGAACTGGATATACCTTCTACCGACAGGAACTTTTACAACAAGCTCACCGATGTAATATACGCGCAAATGAAGAAAGGGGAAATTGATCTGGATGAAATTGCCTCGAAAATGACCATGAGCCGCTCCCAGCTAAACCGTAAAACACAAGCTACCATCGGCCTACCCGCTTCAAAATACGTGCTCCAAGTTAGAATGAGCCTGGCAAAACGATTGCTTGACGCTGATGTTTCCATGCCCATTGGAGAAATTGCCTTAATGTGCGGTTTTACCGATATGGGCTACTTCTCACGCACGTTTAAGCAACTCTTCTCGATGACACCTTCGCAATACCGCAAACGGGTGCTGTAAATTTTGACCAAATATAACCCTGATCATGAATGTTTTGCCTCAAAACATCAACTATTTTAGTCAAACTTAAACGAGAAAACACCCTCAAAAAGTCAAATTTTCGCCTCGAAACTCCTAACACTTTTTAATTACAGACTCTATATTTGCAGCGGGAAATAAATCTCATGCAGAAAACCATGGAAGAGGCCAAAACTTTAAAAAAACCGCGTTACCTCTGCGTGGGGAATTTTTACCCAATTTGCATAATAACTGAATTAACTTTCTGGCATGACGTTAAAAGAAAGTATCTTCGTTAAAGCAAAGTAACATGTAGTGAATTTTTGCACCATGATTCACGGTTGCGCTTTAGCGTTTATTAACAAAAAACAGGCGTTGGCAAAACCAAAACTTTTCACCATGCAAAAATAGATAATAGTAGTCTTGAAAACAGTACAAACATATAGAGAATTATGAGAAGAATCGCTTTCCTGATATTAGGTTGGGTGGCTTGTAGCTTACTCGCTTTCACCCAAACAGGAGGATTGAAAACCAACCTGGCCCATTGGGCGACAGGTGGAACGATTAACGGTGGTTACGAGGTTGCCCTGAACCGCGGGTACACCCTGGAGCTGGCAGGGGGCATCAACCCCTTCACCTTCAAAGAGAACAAGAAGTTCAAGCATTGGATCATACAGCCAGAGATAAGGTATTGGCCCTGCGAAAGCTTTAACGGCCACTTCTTCGGGTTTCACGCCCTGGCAAGCGAGTACAACGTCGGCGGATTGGATGTCCCGTTAGGGCGGCTATCGAGGTTAAAAGAGCACCGCTACGAGGGATTCGCCTTTGGCGGCGGGCTAAGTTACGGGTACCAGTGGGTGCTATCACCCCGGTGGAACTTCGAGTTAGGTATCGGTGCCGGGTACGCCTACCTTACCTACGACCAGTTCGCCTGCGTGAAGTGCGGCGAGAAGATTGCGAGCGAAAAAGACCACTACCTGGGAGTAACCAAAGCGGCCATCTCCCTGATTTTCCTTATACATTAATATATAAGAGCGTATGAAACGAAAAAACATATATACCCTGTTCGCGATGACGGTGGCCCTGTTGGCAACCGTAGGGACGGCCACCGCGCAAGTCAACTACATGGAACAGGTCGCGATCGAGAACCAAACCGTGTTAAAAGAGGGGGCCATCACGACCGTGAGCCTCGATTTCATCCTGGACGACCTGGAGATTGATAAGAACGACTTGCTCGTTATCACGCCCGTGATCGTGTCGACCGACAACGAGGTGGCACTGGAAGCCGTGGCCGTGAAGGGTAAACTGCGCCATAAGGTGTTAGAACGACCGTTCGAGTGGAAAGGGAAAACGCGGTTAGAGATGCCGGCGGGCAACCAGCTGGTGCGGGAGAACGGAACCGCCCAATCGCTGCGCTACGCTACCTCCCTACCCTTCGCCGAGTGGCAGCGTGACGCACGCCTGATCCTGAGGGGTGAGGTGATCGGCTGTGCCGACTGCAGCGAGGCACAACCTGATAAGCTCCTCTCCCAAAAGATCCTGCCCGACCGGTTTATCCCCACCTACCGCGTATCCTACATCGTGCCCGAGGCAGAACCCGTGAAACAACGCAGCGAAACGTACAGCGCCCACCTCAACTACCGGGTGGGACGGCACGACCTGCTGCCCGACTTCCAGGATAACGCCGCGGAGCTGGCCAAGGTGGCCAACATTATCCAGGAGCTGAAAGGCGATCCCGACTTGACCATCACCAACTTCACCATCTCGGGGTACGCGTCGCCCGAGGGCAACTACCAGAAGAACATGCAGCTGTCGCAACGGCGTGCCGAAACGTTTGCCCTCTACATGGAGAAGGAGTACGGTTACAGCCACGACCAGTTCAAGGTGCAATGGTTTGGCGAGGACTGGAACGGGCTGAGAAAAGCGGTGGTAGCATCTAGCCTGACAAACAAGGATGCCATCGTGGAGATTATTGATAAGGTGACAGACCATGACGCGCGCGATGCACGCCTCATCGCCCTTGACAACCGACAGACCTATAACATGCTGTTGAACGACTTTTACCCGCCGCTCCGCCGCAACGACTACGAGGTGTCGTTCGTCTCGCGCCCGTTCAACGTGGATGAGGCGAAAGAGGTGATCAAGACGAGGCCCAAGCTGCTGAGTTTGAACGAAATGTTCCTGGTGGCACAAACGTACGAACCGGCGAGCAAAGCGTTCAAGGAGGTGTTCGATATCGCCGCCCGCCTCTACCCGGATGAGCCGATCGCCATTCTAAACAGCGCGGCGGCCGATATAGAGGGAGGGAACAACCAGGCGGCCATCGACCGGTTGAGCCGGATAGAGAATGACCCGCGCGCGTGGAACAACCTGGGCGTGGCCCACGCGCGAATGGATGAGCTGACAAAGGCGAAAGACTTTTTCACCAGAGCCGCCGCTAACGGCGATGAGGACGCGAAACATAACTTGGAGCAGTTGGAGAAAGCAATGAGCGATTAGCTGTTAGCTGTTAGCAATTTTCTTAGGAGCGAGAGCAAAGCCAAGTTTACTTAAGCTTTGCCGAGCGACGACAGAAAAGGCGCGTTAGCGAATGAGCAATGAGCAATGAGCTGTTAGCAATAAACAATATAAACCAATATAATAATCAACTAAAACAGACGAACTAAAACAGAAACTATGAATGAATGAACAAAAAAAATCAACTGAAACAGAGGAATTAAAAAAACAAAACAGAAAACAAACAGAACAAAAGAAACAAAACGAACAAACCAATAACAAACGAAAAAAATAATTAGAAAACAAACAATCAAACGATTAAACAAACAATCAAACGATTAAACAAACAATTAAACTAAACAAATTCAATTACTTAAACCATTTAAATTTTAAAAAAATGAAAGTAGCAAAACTTTTTTTAGTCGGCGTCATCGCCCTCGGTTTAGGGCTGACAGCTTGTAACAATGACGATGTGCCTAACGTGCAGGACGGCGAAAAGGCAACGGTATCTATCAAGATCACTCAAGCAACAGGTGTGGGTACCCGTGTAGCAAATGATAGCTATGCCAATGTTAATGAAAGAACCGTTGCAGAGAGCAACATCAAGAAGTTGGATGTATTTGTATTTAACGGTGATGCGTTAGACGGCCATAAACAAGCCACTTCCACCAGTACCGTGACCGAAGTTACTGATATTGAAGTGACTACCGGTCAACGTACATTGGTCGTGGTTGCCAACGCTACTGCCGATATGGGAACTATCATCTCGAAAGCGGCATTATTAGCTAAAGTCGCTTCCGATTTGAGCGCCCAAACATTGGCTAACGGCTTGCTGATGACCGGTGAAGCAACTTCCCCGATTACCATTGGTGTCGGTAAAAACTATTACGGGTATGCTTCTGGCTACGCGTATGAAGTCGGGACTCCCGATGCAAACAAGCACAGCGTAGACGTTCCGTTTAAACTTACCCGCGTTCCCGCCCGCGTAGCATTGGTATCGGTTACTACCGCTTTCGCGGATGCTTTTGCCGGCTGGACTTTTGAACCGGCTGAAGTGTTCTTGTTCAATGCCAAAAAACAATCGAAGTATTTCGGTGCTTCTTTGGTTTCGGGAACCGAATATCTTTCCGGTCTTGATTTAACTCCTTTCAATGGTCCGCTGAAACCGGGTGCATGGGTTGCTGGCTGGACTGCAAATTACTTGCTAGATGCCGTTACTGATTTGACTACTATCACCAGTGACAAACCGGTGTACTACTACACGTTTGAAAACGATGCGACCGTTCAGCCCACCGTTATTTCCATTAAAGGAAAAATCAAAAAAGCCGACACTCAATACGCTAATGCAACTGAATTCCCCGGATCATTTGATGCAAACGGTTACACCTATTACTCCGTTATCGTAAACGGCAATAAAGGTGGATATAGCTATACCGCACCGGCAGGTTACACGCCTGATAACAAAATCAAACGCAACACGCAGTATAACATTACACTTACCATTAAGCACTTAGGCACGGACGACCCGACAGACGACCCGGTTGAACCGGCTATGCTTGATGTCAACGTTCAAGTTGTGCCCTGGGTAGTTGTGGAACAAAGTGTACAGTACTAACCATTTACCCTATTTTGTCAAACGGTTTTCGTGGTTGACAAAATAAAAACCACCGCGGCGGGGAGTGATACCCCTCCGCGGAACAAAGAAACAATAAAAAACAACAATATGAGCAACGCGAAAAAATACATCTTTTTACTCGTGGCAACACTGTTGCTGACGGGGTTGCTAAGCAGTTGCCTAAAAGAGGATTTCTCGGACTGTCCTCGCCCCTTCAGGCTATTCATTAAGGCGGTGGACGCGGACGAAGTAGACATTACAGATTCGGGCGATGTACAACAGGTCATCTTGTTCGTGTTTAACGAGAAAGGGGAGATAGTGGACGCCGTGGTACTTGACGCCGCAGCCGTGAAAAGCCGAAAACCGGTGGACGTCAAGCTGGACTACCCGGGGCACCAATCGCTCACGTTCGTAGCATGGGGCAACACCGGCGGGGTAGAATTTCCCGATAAGGCTTCGGTAAAACAATTAAACGACCTATATGCTAAACTCAAGGCGCGAGACGGCAAAATCAAAGAGCAAAATCAAAACGGCATCGCGCAATCGCCCTCCGACCTCTTTCAAGGAAGCCTCTCGGTACCGATAGAGTACGGAAGCATTGAGCCGTCAGGCGACCAAACGGTTATCATCCGACGCAAAACGGCGCAGGTTTTCATTTCGGCCATACACCTGAAGCAGTGGAACGGAAACAAAGAGGGGAACTACTTCTTCAGACTGAAAGAGTCGCTGAACACGTACGACCAAAACGGTAACCTAATCGGAACAACAGTGAATTACATTCCCGTTTCGCAACTACAAGACGGAACGCTCACCGCTCCCATTTTCAACACCTACCCGACCGGAACGGGGCAATCATACACCTTGGAGATCCTCTTTGACGACGAGGTGATCTACACTGCCAACAAGGGCACAGACGGAAAAGCATTCGTTCCTGAAGCGGGACGCCTGCTCAATATTATTATTGACTTCAGAGGCGGGCTCAACGTGGTGGTAGTCATTACACCCTGGGATGTGATACATCAATATGTAGCATATTAAAACGGAAAAACAGATGAAAACAACACCTACTATATTGGTTTTACTGCTGGCAACTACTGGCTTGCTTTTCACGGCATGCATCAGAGAAAATTTGGCAGTAGAACAGGGCGAACCCGCCGTGATATCGCTCTCGTTGAGCAATATACAAACGCGTGGCGGAAACCTTTTCTCCGATGAAAGCGTGATAACCAAAGTGCGTGTTTACGTGTTCAACGGCAATTACGTGGACGCCACGCGAGTGTACACATCGGGAATGGATGAGTTCAACAACCCGTTCAGGATCACAACCACCACCGGCACCAAAACCGTCTACGTGGTGGCGAACGAACGGTCTGGCATGACCACTGACCTTAACAACGTAACTACACTGCAGCAGTTGCAAAACATCGTTACTCCACCTACAGACCCGGGAGCGTTACCGTTAAACACACCCCTTACCATGGTGGGGGCCAAAGATGTGGTAGTAATGCCCACGGTTGACCCAGACAATCCCACGGAGGTAACTGTATCGCTCACTCGATTGATGGCCCGCATAAACTTGAGATTAATAAAAGGAGACACTCCGGCAGATATCATCATCAAATCCGTCCGCTTAATTCGCGGTACTACCAAATCGGCACTTATAGAAGGACAACCTGTACCTGGCCAAGCTTACGGGGATAAGATTTACACCGGGGCAGGAGAATACGAACTTACTACGTCCGGAGTGGATGCATGGACAGGTGCAACCCCCATGTACCTATATGAAAATCCAGGTTCCGCCTTAGACTCCTTGAACCGTGCGACCTACCTTGTTATAGAGGCGCGATACAATGGAGTAAATACCCGTTACCGGGCATACGTGAACGATAATACGGCCACCTCAACCGACCCGGGATTTATTGCACATCCCTATGCCATCAAGCGGAACCATTTATATAATATCGAAGCAACCATATCCAACATTGGAGAATTTGACGGGTTGACCCTCACGACATTCGTTATGCCATGGAATAAACTTGAATCCGCGTTGACGTACGACCGTATTTATGAAACCTCTCTCGATCCACAGCCGACAGTAGATAACAAAAACTATTACGTGACACAGAAAACGGATGCAGTTACGTTCACATTCACGATTACAAATCCCTACGGGGCGGCATGGACAACGCAATTTACCAACCCCGACTACTTCAACGCCACGGTAACTCCCGGAACTTCGCCTTACGGGTTGGGTACATATACCATTAGTATCAGTCCGAAATATGACCCGGATACTACCGAGGAACGTGTTACCGAGTTTTACATCAACGTGGGCTGGGCAGGCTCCGCGGCAGGATACGTGGAGATTCCCCTGTTGGATGGGACAGCACTTGTAGGACCAGGTTATAGAATTGTAATTACCCAATTGACTGCACCGTAAATAATAATAAAAGAAGAACGGATATGAAAAAAATAATCTCCATATCAATCAGTAGGCTTGTTGCTTTGATACTCCTTACAACCCTTGCCTCGTGCTTGAGTGAAATGAACGTAGATGAATCATTGCCAAGCGACCAACTCACCATCCACGTGGCATTTACAAAGAGCCCCACACCGGCAACGACACGCTTAATCGAAAGCGGAGACTTCGACGGCACGTTTAATGAAAACAAGGTGGTGATACTGGATGTATTCTTTTATCAAGGCAACACCCTGAAGTGGAAAGCGCTCTCTGCAGATATTAACTACAATACCACCACGAACATCGCCACCTTGCCTATCCCGGCCGATAAACAAGCATTGTTTGATGGAACCGTTGAATACGATGTGTACGTGGTGGCTAATAGCTCGGCAAATTACACGACCATCGTGGAAGGAGACGATAATGCCGCTGATTTGAAGAGCCTCGTGATGCAAAGCGGTGATTTCGTGACAAAAGGAGGTAGCGCCACACCACAAAATTCATTTCTAATGGACGGTGTTATCACAAAAACCATTGACCTGAACGATCCCAATTTGGGAACGGTTAACCTGGAACGTGCCGCCGCGAAAATACGGCTGCGTTTAGTAGACATTAACGTACCCGGGTTTGAATGCCTTGGAAACTGCACCGCGAAATTGATGCATTTTACCGATAAAACGGCGCTATTAACCGGGGGAAGCGCACCAACACTGGGTGCCGGGGATTGGAAATCGACATCAGCAATGCCACTATCGGCAACCGCGGTAGGCGGAGGACAAACCACGCAAACCCCGTTTTACGCCTACGCCAACAACTGGCAAGGGGCCTACAGCGATCGGGAGAGCTATATCGAGCTTACCGTCCCTTTAAGGGACACAGCAAACGACATCACGGGAAATTTCAAATACCGCATACCACTAACCCCCCAAAACCTCACCGGCGAAGATGCCACGAACTATAAGAACGTGTTGCACCGTAACTACCTCTACGACATAGCCGTTACGATAAAGATAATAGGACGGGTTGACGAAGATCCGGAAGAGGTGACCGGTAACTACACCATCAAGTCGTGGGATGAGAGAAATATTTATATTAATGTTATGGGCGCACATTACCTCGTGGTGTCGGAAACAGATGTAACAATGCCCAACGTGGCCAATTACACGCTCACGTTTAACTCTTCCGTTGCCAATGTGACCCTTGTAGATGGCTCATTAAAAGCAACCTACACGTACGTGGATTATGTAACAGGACAACCCGTTACGGCTAATGTTGCTCCCGCTCAAATGCCCACCGTTACCGTACAACCGAACGTGGCATCGGGAACGATTCAGATAAACAGCCCCATCCCCGTTAACTACATACCAAAAGACATCGAGTTTAAAGTTACCAACGGGCAATCCGGCTTGATTGAAACAGTTATTATCAGACAACTCCCGTCGACCTATTTCACGTCGGAAGAAGGTGAAAGATCCATTTTAAGAAATCAATTGCTACCGCAACATACCAATCCCTATATGTATGCCATTACCACGTTAGCACCCTCGGGAGATGGAAATATTATCTGGGGATTTCCGCTAATCGACAATGGCAACACCGTCAACAGCCTGGAAGTGTCCAGGATGGTGTCGCCCAAGTTCATGATGGCTTCCCAATTGGGAGCTACATC
>DUPB01000274.1 GCA_012838585.1 Bacteroidales bacterium | reverse complement strand
GATATGGAGTGGCAAAATGGGCAACTGCATAAGGTGAAAATACACTCGCTTACAGGCCAGCCGCTAATCGTCCGCTATCAAGGGAAAACCACGGAGTTGTCACTTAAAGCTGGTGAGTCCATCGTTTTAAATGAAGCGTTGGAAAGAAGGTAAAGCCTGCATACGTTCACTTTGCGCCTGTTGAACCTGCTTCAAAACCACCAGGCTGATAGTGTGAAGCCTGCATGCATTCACCTTACGCCTGGTAGCTCTGCCGGTATGGCAGAGCGGTATATGTTTTCGTCTTCTCTCCCCAATACCCAGAAACAGGCTCCTGCCAAATCGAACTCTTTTACCAAACGCAACCTTTCCTGTACCGATTGAGCGTTGGCGTAAAAAGCAGCGTAGCTTACGCCCGCTTCTGTCCACTCCGCGTAATTCTCTTTGTAAATATTTTGCCACCACGTTTGGAAAGAGGGTCTTGACATGTAGTAGGTATAGGTGCTGAATGGATATTGAATCATCCAACTCTCAGTGGAACTGTTGTATTGATAACTCCATCCGTAATTGGGAATACCCAATATTATTTTTTTGGAAGGGAATTTTCTTTCTTTTATCACGTACTCCAATACACTCCTTACCCAATCGATGTCTCCAACCGCATCCAAAGGGATAGGCTCCTCGCCCAAGTGTTGGTCGTAGGCCATTATTTTAATTCTTCTCACCGCGTCTGTTTTCAATCCATCCAGGTCGAATATCCAGTAACTTTCCGTTGTTGGGTTGTTAAATGCCCCGATAGTAACATCCAGCACTTTCCCTTTTGCTTGAAGCCTATTGCCTAATTCATGGACAAAAGCAGTAAACAGGGCTTTGTCTTTTTCATGGGCGTTTTCAAAATTCAGATCCCATCCATCATATTTTCTCGATATAGCTGTATTGACCAGGTTATCGATCAAATTTTTTCTTGCCTGTGGATTATTCAATATGTTGTTAACCTGTCCCGAAGCAACATCACCAATAGCGGGAATGATTAGGTCGCCATTATCGTGAATTTCTTTAATTTGTTGCTGGTTAAACGCGTACTCCCGTTCGTGAATCTCTCCACTTGCCGTAGATGAGTTGGTTGACGTTCCCAGGTTATACCAATATGGATTAACCATGGAAAAGAGATGGTGGTATTTCATGTAAACATCGTGGC
The DNA here is from genome assembly GCA_012838585.1 of Bacteroidales bacterium. Classification (GTDB taxonomy): domain Bacteria; phylum Bacteroidota; class Bacteroidia; order Bacteroidales; family Dysgonomonadaceae; genus Proteiniphilum. Next base: position 8,261 of record DUPB01000274.1, on the reverse strand, counting down.
TTTCCCTGTTCCACCCATCATTATACCAACCTGAAATGTCATAATCATTCTTTACCTGTAAAGTGTCATTCCCATCCTTTGGATCTTCCGTGTCATGACCTGTTCCCCCTCTTTCACAGGAGAACAAGCAGCCTATCGCTGATAAAAGCACTATCAGCATGATAATACCTTTTGTTTGGATTCTCTCTATCATCTATGAAATCGAAGCTACCCAACCTTTACCAAGAGCCCCATGGGCGTTGCTCTTCAAAGTTGCATTTAGGAGCATAGATACATACTACCTCACTTATTGAGACCCCTATTTGTAGGTGGTCAATAACTGTTTCAGATTTTGTGGGTAGTCTGTCGTGATGAAGTTGACTCCCATGGATATGAAAAATTCAAAATCCTCGGTTGAGTTGACCGTCCATACATTGGTGGTGATTCCCAAGTTCTGAGCACGTTTCACCCAACTCGTGTTGGATTTGAGAACGCTCGAACTGTAATCCAGCCCCCAATACCTATCATTGTATAACGCGTCTGGTGTTAGGTTCCCATTCAAATAGGCCACCCTGTTTTTAGGGTTTTTTGCAATAAGCCGTTTACATATGTTCTGACTAAACGAGATATAATCGACCAAGTGTGTTATACCATGCTCTTCCACCAATTGGACTACTGCATCAACGGCCCTGTTCTCATTGGTCGTGGTTGAATGTGGTTTTATTTCAATTACCAGTTTTACGGTGTTGCGCTCTTTGGCGAGGATGATACAATCCCGCAGGGTAGTTATAGGTTCCCCGTTGGAGAGCTTTATATTTTTTAAGTCATCATAAATAGAATTTTCCACGTTAATACCATTTATCGTGGCATCATGATTTAGCACCACCACGCCGTCTGTGGTTATATATACATCCATTTCTGAACCATAGATACCTAAATCAATGGCACGGCGGAATGAAGCCAATGAATTCTGCGGGTAATTTGGGGTTTGCCAATATCCCCTATGCGCGATGATCTTCGTAACTGCTTTTTGTGTGATTGATATGGCAACCGGTTGTATTTGAATGGATTCATTTGTGCTCTTTATCATGATTGAGCCTTCTCGAATCAACAATTCATCGGGTAACTCTGAAAGCATGAAAGCGTATGTTTTCTTACCTTCTCTCCATTCATTGCCCCCTTTTTCTGTGACCCACTCCGGAAGCTCAAAATGGAATGGGATGTTTGCATCAACATCAAGTGTGAATTCTGGTTTACCAAACTGGATAAAAACGTTGTTTTTATCTACCGTCAAAACAGGATGGACTCCCTGCTGCGTTATCCTGATAGTTCTTTTTTCTAACCCATTGCTTATGGTTACCGTGGCTTTTCGCTCTTGAAACTCTTTGTTCTCGGAAACAGCGATCTTTAAATTATCAAATGAGACATTCGTGAGTACAGCTTTACACCAATCGGGTTTATCGGAAATGACTTGGATCGTTTTATCTGAGTTAACCGTATAAAAATTGGTGCCACCTGTGGCTTCAAAGTCAAGAGCAAGGTTCTCGGGGCTGATTGTAAAGTAGCTCTTGACATCATCCGCCTCTTTGTTGTCGCAAGACAACATCAACAAGCTGATAACGAGAAACAAGCAGATGCTAAGAGACCTGTTTTTTAACGTTCTGTCCATAATAATAGGCGTTCTATGTGTAAACAAGGTGGCATCCCGTACAAGGGATGGCACCTTGTTACACTGAGAGTTATTTCACCCCTTCAAGCTCTTTTATATCGTCAATTGTCAAGGCACCATTCCAAATGCTTATTTCGCCAATGTCAAACTCGTTGTCATCTTTTTTGGTCCATGGTCCACCACATAGGATTACTCCGGTGAGATTTAGCCTGAAACGAGCCTGAGAGGTTGTGCTGGAGTGAAAATGTTCACCATCGAGAAAGAACTTTACATCCCCCGGCTTAAATGACAAATACAACCTATGCCACTCATTTGCTTTTATCAAACCTCCACCGGCATATCCGGTAGCGCCAACACCAATGGTAGGGGGTACGGCACTTCTTACAAAAATTTCACCATCGTCATTATTGTTGAGGTTGGTCTGAAAAAAGGTGTAGAATCGTCCCACTGCCGGTATTTTAAATTCAAAAAACAGGGTGTATTCTGAAATGTAGTTCTCCCCTTCTTTGGGAACCATACCATGATCGGCCAGAAAATGGCAATTAACAGGAATCCGTACTGCCTTGTTGGTGCTTGAAGGTCCTTCTACCGATAGGAACTGGGCGTCTGGGTTGTAAGCCGTATTGCGGACGATTTGCAAATCTTTTCCTACCGTTGCTTTTACCAGGTTCGTAGGATCGTCAAACAGCCATGACCCTATTTTCTTGATACGCTCCCTATGTACAACCGGCACGGCTACCCTAACATTAGACCCTTCATCTTTTGCTTTAATGATAATATTGTCTGAGCGCTCTCCAGGTGAAATAGGTGAAAATTCAAAAATGTGGGTGCCATCCGGTTGACTTGATTTTTCACTTATCCAGCTTGGTAGTTCTAGCTCATAATCAATATTGCTGCGAATTTTCAAGCTAAACTCTAAATGCTTATTGGTAAGCAAAACATATGACTTATCGGTAGTAATCGTAGCACTCCAATTCTGAACTACAGAGATGACAATATTGTCAAAACCGGATGACGAGACAGTTATTTCAGCGGTACGTCTTTTGGGTTTTTCATTGTCAGACACCGTTATTTTCAGGTTGTCGGTCTTGTCATCAATAATCTCAACGTTACACCAAGTGGGGTCGGAAGATACTGCCTTGAACTCACGGTTGGTACTTACCGTCACGTATTTGGTATCGGATTCACCCACGAACTCTTGGATGAGTTCACTGCCTGCAACACCAAAATAGGGTGCCGACGGCTCCGTCATCTGCTTATCCTCTTCGCAAGCGATAAACAGGCTCGCGATAAGGCAAAAAACAAATATTCTCGCTAATTTATCCATAATTTGCATTCTTATTAAATTGTGATTCCGATTATAGCTCATCTTCCTCCGTGGGCGGAGCATCGATATTCCTGATGACGGTAGTTACGGTATGACGTTTGGCTGAAGAATCTATGTATTGATAGTTCAGTTCGAATGTCTGAGTGATAGGGTTGTACGTACTCCCGCCTAGATCTTCCACATCAGCGATACCCCATGGTGCAATGGCTACACTGTTGTCATTCGCTATGGTCAATAACATAAAGTTCGTAAGAATGGCTTTTTCGTCATCCAACAGATTGTGGATCGTCATCCTTACTTGGTTGGCAGAGATTGCTTTTAGTGTTGGCTGTACACCCAGAATGGCTGTTGGGGAGGTGCGTGAACTCCCGTTGTATTCCCCTGAATAGTCGTTGATCATCTCAATCTGGTACACTATGGATTTCAACTTATGACTTATGTCATAGTCGGCATTATTGGAAACTAGGGAGATAGGTAGGGCATACGGTATAAGGGGGTCCAGATTTGAAAAATCAAACGGAACATATAATATGCCATATTGTTCGCCGGCTTTGATGGTCACGTATTGCTCACCTTCCAACCGATAATTGTCTTTGGGTAGCATCACCCTGGGTCGATAATCTGGATCCGCCAGCAACTGTAGGGTATTTAGCGAGTCAAGTGCGTGCCTATCAATTTTCAACCTAACTTTTAAATCTTGGGTAATAGGTTGAGAAGAGGCACAGTAAACCGAAATGGCTATCGCGTTGTTGTCCGCGTCAAAAGAGTGCTCTCCCAGGTACAACAGCTCGTTGCTGTTAACAATGTAAACTGTTTTCTTATATTGTTCTCCAAAATCGACCTCATTGGAGCAGGAGGCCCATACCCATATCAGGCAACAAACCAACAACGTGCTAATTCCCGTTACGTTTATCTTATTTGTTTTCATACGTTTACTTTATCTTTATGTTTCAGTACATGACATCCCGTGATACAGGGAAAATATACTTTGTCTTGTTACATAAATCCAATCATTTGGATAAGATTGTAGTTCTTGTCAATCTCACTTTTCGGTATAGGCCAGAAAGTTTGTCTTGTGGTGAACACCTTGTAGAGGTAAGGTCTTTCCGTGGCTTTCACCACATTGTAGAACCTTTCAATGTCTTGAGTCCTAGCACTTACGTCCAGACCCATGACCGGCTCATTTTCATGAATGACCGCGGTCTTATTGCGTCGCGTGTCAAAGTAGCGCCTTCCTTCCCACATCATTTCCAGCAAGCGTTCTCGCTCGATGAGTTCCCTCATCCTTTGCTGGTTGGCTACATCGGCATCCGTAATCCCGGGCAACCCCACGCGGTGGCGTATCAAGTTAAAGCATCGTTTCATTTCTGCTTGATCTCGTGAAACGGTTACCCCATCAACGGTATACGTGGCATCCAGCTCATTCATCGCCTCTACGTAATTAAGATACACTTCTGCCATACGGTAGAGAATCCCGTACTTGGCTTTTCTCCGGCCGTTGGTTAGCCAAGAATCTTCATAATGGTTGAATTTTCGACACAGGTACCCCGTCATGGCGTACTCCTCTCCCAAGGCGGCTGGCCTTTGTGCCGCGGCCTCTTTCCCACTGATGCTGTTAGCAAAGAATTTCGCCACCTTTCCGTCAGCTCCAATCCTATCGGGCGGTGTTGAAACAGACGGGTAAAACGAGTTGTTAAATGCAACCGTGGCATAGAAGCGAATCTCCCTGTTGACATACCATTTACGTGTACCTGCCAATAAGGTGAATCCATCGGTCATCCTATCACCCGAAAAGGTAGAGTCGCGATCCGTATAACCGGTTTGCTCATAAGGGAATTCAGCACTTGAATTGCTGATGTCTCTTCCATCGGCCATATAGTACTGGTCTACTATACGTTGAGGGAAATAAAAGCCGCTCCAGCCATCTATCATGCCGGGATCCATGTAGCGACCAAAGTCGGTAGCATCAGAAGCTTGTTTAGAGAACAACACCTCGGTGTTAGAAGAGACTTGAACACACTCTCCGTTAAACATATCGATATAGGAGTGGTAGTGATCAATACCTCCGACACCCGCGGGGAAGTCTCCTTTTTCATCCGCGGGAACAGGAACATCGGGTGTGTTGTCCTTTGCCGGAACCGTATACAGGTCATTCGGTTTTAGGACGACCAACTCCTGAGCCGCGGCGGCTGCCTTTGCCCATTTCTCCATACTCTTTTCGGGGTTCAACAAAGGGGTTCCATCTTTCTTCTTAAAGCTTGCGAACTCCCCGTTTTGCCCATTGTATAACGGGCTGGCCGTGTATAGGGTAAGTCGTGACAACACGGCTCTTGCGGCATTTTTTGTCGCTTTTCCTATCTCTGACTTGTCCATAACCATTTCCGGAAGCAACTCGATGGATGTTTTCAATAGTCCTTCCACATATTCGCTACATTCATCCCAGCTATTACGCTCTATCATCAATTGATCGATGGGGGTGTCAAAGTCGACAGGGTAGTCAGGAACAATCGGTATCGGCCCAAAAGTCAGCATCAACTCAAAGTAACACAAAGCCTTGATGAATGATGCTTCCCCTTTCCATTCCAATATCTGGATAGCACCGGCATCCTTGCACTCATCGATTCTTGTTAAAAAAGTATTTGCCCGACGTATGCCTTCATAAAATAGGTTCCATCTGTTCCCAAAGCCATAAAAGTTTTCCGATGTCATCTCATTGTTCGACCAAACGGCGTAGGAGTGGTAATTGCCACGCTTATAACCCGAAACACATTCATCGGATATAGGTGTCCAAGGCATGGTAACATTTCCTCTACCGGGGTTCCCTCTATAGGATCCGTTATCAACAACATAGCCATACAGGTTGTACAGGTATCTTTGGGCGTAGTCCTTTTTGGCAAAGACGGAGTCCAAGGTGAACAGGTCGGTAATATAGGGATCAATATCCAGGAAAGTACAAGAGGAGTTAAAAATGGCTCCTGTAGTCAAGGTGATACCCACAAAAAGTATCAATAACCGTTTCATTATTTTATTTGGTATCATAATCATATTGTATTTAGCCTTTCATTAAAATGACATTTGTAACACCAGCGTATATGACCTTGTAAGTGGATACACGGCTCCATTGGAGCTCGCCTGTTCCGGATCCCAGAATTTCACTTTATCCCAAACATGGAGGTTGTCTCCGATTAACGAGACGCGTAGATTGGTCATTGCCAGCTTCTTGGAAGTTTCTTTCGGGAGTGTATACCCTAGTTCTAGCGTTTTCAAGCGTAAATAACTGGCATTGGCCAACCAGAAAGTCGAGTTTCGGTTGTTGTTCTGGTTATAGCCATAGGTAAGGCGTGGGAAAATCGCGTTTGGATTTTCCGTTGCCGGATCGCCCGAGTAAGACTCTGGGGTCCACCTGTTTTTTTGATCGTTTACAATGGTTAGCACATTGCCCAACTTCTCCCCGTTAAAAGGATAAAAACCGGTTCCGCCAAAGAAGAAGTCTGATTTCCCCGCACCTCTGAAGAAAATATTGAAGTCGAAGCCTTTCCATAATACCGAGCCTGCAAACCCATACTGTATTTTTGGAATTCGGGCGTTCCCAATCGGCACGATGTCATCGCTATTGATTACCCCATCGCCATTCACGTCTTGGTACTTGATGTCTCCGGGCAATACCTTTCCAAACTGGGTTGGACTATTCTTCACATCGTCTTCGTCTTTAAAGAGACCTAATGAGATGAGTCCCCTTGTGATGCCGTATGAGTTGCCTTTTTGGGCCAAGTAGGGGTAACGGGGAATTACTTCGTCGTAATCTAAAATTTTATCACGTGTAAAAGTGAAGTTCCCACGTGCTTCAATGGTGAAGTCCCCTATTTTCTTCGTGTAGGATGCGGTACCATCCGAACCCCAGCTTTTCATCCGTCCCACATTTCCCCAAACGGTAGAACCTATTCCAAGCGTTCCTGGTAACGTGTTGCGGGCCATAAAAATGTTGTCCCGCTTATCCAAAAAGGCATCCACGGTAATATTAATCGCATTGTCCCATAATGTAAGGTCTATCCCCCAATTATGTTTTTTGGCGCTCTCCCATACCAGTCCGGTAGATCCCAGTTCAGCATCGGTCACACCGGAGTAATAACCGGGTATGTCCCCGAAGTAATAACCGCTTGCATTCACATTCACCCTGGTCAGGTAGGGGAATCGAACTTCGGATCCTCCCCTTTCTATTTTATCATTACCTACCAGACCGAATGAATATCTAAATTTCAAGGTGTTTATGAACGGGTAATGATCCCGCACGTAAGTGTAATTAGACACCACGTATCCCAAGGCCAGGGAAGGGAAGAAGCCGAACCTCTGCCCTTTGGGGAAGTTCTCTGAACCATTGTATCCAAAGTTCCCTTCCAGGAAGTAGATGTCATCAAATGAATAGGTGAACCTTCCAGCCATACCCTGATTTCGTCTCGGGATGGATGATAATTCATTGTATACGTCTGTGCGTTGATAGTCTTTCTGCTGGTAAAGCAGGAGTGCCCCAACACGATGTTTGTCGCTAATTATTTTATCATAATTGATTTTTCCTTCAAGATATATCGTACGTCTGCCATAGGAGGAACTGCCGTAGCTCATGGGCGAGGCAACCACCGTTTTTGTCGTAAGCAGTTCTCCCGTTTGCCAGTTACGATCCACGGCCATATAGAGGTCAGGCATTTTGTATCGTGTTTGGGTATGGCTGTTATCATTATCGAATGAGATGCTTCCAGTCGCTTTTAGGCCATCTACCCATGAGCTGAAATCCTGCTCTATAGTGAGCAATGTCTCAATGGCATTTGATCGGTCCGTACGATATCCCGTTTCATTAAGCAGCACCGTTGGTGATGTGTTGTTCCCCGGCCCATAGGATGGGAACATACCGTTGGAATACATCACGGGAACCGTCATGGGAGTGATATTTGAGACTGCGCTCCATATTTCACTGGTATTACCCATGCCGGGACGATTCTGATCGACTAATTTAGCTGAGAGCAACAGGCTCACCTTTGTGCTTGGGGTAGCATCCACGTCGATATTGCTACGAAAGGAGTATTGGTTGCGCCGTACGTTGGAGTGATACTTCTCCATCCCCTCCTGTTTATAGATGGCATCATTGGTGCGGTAAAAAAGGCTCATGTAGTATTTTGCCAACCGTGCTCCCCCGGAGATGTTGATATTGCCTTGATGCGCATGTGCCCTTTCCCTCAAAATCTCCTTCTGCCAATTCACATTGGGGAATAGGTCGGGATCCATACCGTATTT
>DUPB01000273.1 GCA_012838585.1 Bacteroidales bacterium | reverse complement strand
CAGAAGTTATTCTTTATGGTTCCCAGGCTCGTGGCGATGCCCAAAATGAGAGTGATATCGATTTGCTTATATTGATAAATGATAAAGTTCTTACTCCTGAATATGAACACACGATTATACGAGCTTTATATGAATTGGAAGTGGCATCGGGGGTTATTATCAGTCCAATAATTATGTCGCACCAACAATGGAATAATCGCCCATTTCATACACCTTTTTCTATCAATATAATGAACGAGGGAGTAATATTATGAGACGAGAACAGTTATCGGATGAGCATCGAATGGCTTTGGTGACATACCGTTTGGAACGTGCCAGAAAAACATTGGAAGAAGCCAAGTACATGCGTAAAGGAGATTTTTTCAATGCTGCCGTGAATCGGCTTTACTACGCTTGTTATTATGCCGCCACGGCATTACTTCTCGCACGAAACATAGAGGCAAACACGCATTCAGGAGTAAAAACAATGTTGTCTTTCCACTTTGTGCGTACGGGGTTGTTGAGTTTAGAGGATGGCACTACTTTTAGCAATCTGTTTGACAAACGACATAGTAGCGATTACGAAGACTTCACATTTTGCGATGCGGCATTGGTGGACTATCTTCTTCCCCGTTCTGAAGACTTTGTTGTTGCCATTGAAAAATTAATAAATCAGTTTTGAGTTTTCTCCTGAAAGCACGGCAGGCAAATTGGGAGCTGTCCCTGATTTTCTTTCTATTTCCTATTTGACTTAACGTTTTTTCGGAAAATCACGCTCTTGGTACATAATAAACTTCGAGGCAATCTTAATAACGGCAAGCCTCCGATTCTGTTTTCTTTAGTCGTCTTATCGTCATGTTCTTTTTAATGGTTTACAACGTATATAACTTACGTAATAAGCCCTCGTGAAACAGATACAGAAAACGAGCACCATATTAAGTAATTACGATTATGAGTACAAGTAGCTATAAACGCGAATTGATAAGCGTAAACGAGGAGTTTAATCAAAAATACGGGGCTGTAGGCAGCGAAACGCGTTCGGAATTTAACGCGAAAGCTATGGCTTGGTATTATGGAGAAATACTGCGTGAAAAACGCAAAGAGATGAATATTACACAGCAAGAACTTTCTGAACGCACCGGGTTAAAACGTACCTATATATCTCGCATCGAGCGGGGTGAGACGGATATGCAATTGTCCAGCCTTATACGTATATCGCGAGCGTTGAATTTAAAGTTCGGGCTGATGTAAAATATGGTCGATACTATTTTTAGTGTGAAAATTAGTGTGAGAGCGTAAAGGCAAAAAAATAATCGGCTGATATTAAGCCGATTACCTTGCAAAATTGTTGTCTTACTAGGATTCGAACCTAGACAAACAGGACCAGAATCTGTTGTGCTACCATTACACCATAAGACAGCTTGAGACTACAAAGTTACTAAAAGTCGACAAATAAAAAAATATTATGGCCAAGTTTTTCCTATTTCGAGTTTGAAAAGGGTTGTTCATCAGCCTTGAATGTGCTAATAAGTTACAGGAATAAACATCCGGTTGCGGTAGTGATCGAGTAGGCGGGTGTAAATTGGGTGCTCTCGGAGGATGGCCCCGTTGCCCACTAGGAAAAGCTGTTGGCGTGCCCGGGTGATGGCCACGTTTAGCTTCCGGTCAACCGTCCCTTCGCGGTTCATGGCGCAGAGGTAATGCATCTGCTCCGCTCGATTTACACAGAACGATACCAGGATGATATCCCGCTGGCTTCCCTGAAACCGCTCCACCGTTTCGACCATCACATTCTCTGCATCGGGAAATTCGCTTTGAAACAGTTTCTGTCGGATAAGGGCCACCTGGTTGCGGTAGGGGGCAATGATGCCGACTGAGTCGGCGTTGAACGCTAAGTCATTGACAAGGTACACCTCGCGGAGTGCATGCAGGAGGTCGGCTACCAGTTGCGCTTCAGCCTCGTTGATCTTGGTTGAAGGAGTGGGTGGGTTACTCACTATCTCGCTATCAACGATGGGGCGAAGGATTTTCTCGGTGGAGATAAAGGCGGTGCGTTCCCTAGCCACGAGTTCCTGCATGGGGTGATTCAATGGGGCTGTTAACTCCCATTTTTCCGATTGCCACTTGTTGGCCGGGGAGAGCCCTCTCGGGTAGAAGTGGTCGGCCGGGAAAGCCGCGATCTCCTCATGCATCCTTCCCTGTCGTGTGAGCTGCACGTAAGCATGCTCCCATCCGTTATCGATACATTGGCGCATTAATCGCTCGAACATCGAGTCGCGGCAATCCAGGATACCTACCTCATTCACCAGCGGCTCCTCTATTTTGGAGTATACGGGATCTTGCAGCACGATGGTGGCCAATTGATGGTGATCGCCAATCATCACGAACCGATCGAACTGCGGCAGTAATCCGATGATCTGAGGTTCAAGCACCTGCGAGGCCTCATCGATGATCGCCACGTGAAAATGCTTGAGCTGAAACAGTTCCAATCGGCCGTTAATCGAGGCGATGGTGGAGACGAAAATGCGGGTTCGCGCTATTTCTTGCAATAGCTCCTTCCTGCTTGTCGCTCTATCAGCTATCCGCTGCAGTAGCCGTTCGCGGAAGGGTGGGGCGCAACCGAGTTCGCTGCCGACCCGAATATAGGTGTCGCACACCCCATCGTCACACTCAAACGCCGCGTGAATCGCCTCGCACAACTCGTCTACGGCACGGTTCGTGTAAGCCAGCACCATGATGTTCGTCCCCGGCTGTGAATGGTAGGACTCAATCAGCTGACGTGCGAAAATCGAGGTCTTCCCTGTGCCGGGTGGCCCTACGATGAGGAAGTAGTCGGGGCTATTCAGGGCTTGCCGGATGATTGACTCGGGGTAGTCTGATGCACTTGTGGCGGGGCGAGGAATGGCCGAACGGTGATTTGTCTCATCACTTGAGCCGCAGTCTGAAGCAGGTAGGGTAGGGGGCAACCCCTCTTTGTTGGAATTCGGATGGGGCTCCTTACCAATGGTTGCACCCGAGGGTGGGGGAGTCTTTGAGCCGTTACGAGTTCTTGGGGCAGTCAACCCCAATAGCAACTCCCTCTTCTGCTTGGAGGCTCCCAGGAACGAGAAGAGTCCCTTGTACATGACCGTAGTCGATGAGTCAAGGGTGTCATGCTCGATAGCCCACAGTCGGTTCTCCTTGAAGTAGCGTCGGTTCTTCTGCTTGTATCGGAAGCGTACCACCACCTCTTCCGGGGTGATACGGGCGATGCTCCCCTTCAACACCTGCCGGTTCAATATCGTGTCCCGTTCGTCTTCACGGGGATAGACGATGCAGATATCTCCCACGCGAAAGTTCACGAGAGCGGTTGGGGTTGGATCGGTTGCCGAGCTTGGGGCAAATTGAATGACCATATCGTTCCCCGAATCATCCATCGCGACGATAGAGAGGTCGAACAGTACATCCAGTGCGTCGACCCGCTCTTCGAAGTCGCTATTCCACAGGGAGGCAACCCCCGTAGGTGTTTCCCGGTCGATATCCCCTATTTTTTGGTGGTAGAGCTCCCTAGATACGAACCGGGTGTACCGATAGAAATACTCCTTCTCCAGTTCGCTGCAGTCGTCTAATCTCCTTTTTATCGCTTTGACCTTGTTGATGTAGAAGGCAGGTGGCCTGCTTGCCCCATCGATGGAGGCGAACAGCGTGTTGAACAGCGACTCTACCGCGCGGTTGTCGCCGTTGATAAGTTCCTTCTCGTTTGTCACGATCTGGTTGCGAAGGTTCAAAATCAACTGTTCAAGCTGCTCTCTCTCCGTGGCGACCCGCAGGTTTTCGCCCGGTCGGTTCCCGGCCGAGTAGAGAATAGAAGCGTCCACCCCGTTCGCGTTGCCGCCGACGCTTTTCATCATCAACCGGTAAACGGCAGTTTGTACCTCATGGTTGAGGGCGAGTTTACGGCGGTCATACGATGGGAAGGGTAGCCGACCCGACTTTAATTCCACGATGGTGGTTTTCTCGCTTGGAATTGCCTTGCCTTCTGCTGCTACCTTTTCTCCTGTGGATACCGGTTCCCCGGTGAAATCCTTTTCTCCCGTAACATCCTTTTCTCCTTTCAACCCGGGCTGCAACAAGTCAAGACGCCCCTGGAAACCATATTTTTCACTGAAGAACGAAGGCTCCAGTGTACAACGGTGCACATCAATCCCCCGTCGTGGAAAATCGTCCCGAATTACCCTACGGATGTTCTCGAATTGCCGTCTTGCCTTTTGCATGAACTCCCTGAAGTCGTTATCCCGGCGTATATCTTCGCAACTGGCGTATTCAAACGGGGATTGTTTGAACGACTGTTGGAAAACCGTGTTAAAGGAGACCTCGTTCGGGTCGTTAGCAAAGACGAGCTTATCTAAAAAGTAGTTCGCGAGGTTACCCAACAAGAAGTAGGAGCGGTTCTCCATCTCTTCGAACTTGTTGCGAAAGTAGTGAATGGGTGATACGAAGTAGTCTTGAAAGCACTCCGCGATGGCTGAGGCATCGATCAGGTAGTCGGGTTCCAGGATGAAGAACGAGGGAACGATGCATCCCTTTTCTTCCACCCGGCAACTCACGAGGTTAATCCGTTCCCCCTCCTTGAACCGCTCCACCGAGGTGTTGAACACACCGTTTACCGATGGAACGCCATACTTCACGGTGATTAGGCCGACGGGAGGAGCGGTCTGTTCACGGGGCAGGGTTTCGGTCGGTTTGTAATGTAAGATTTCGGTCAGTTCGCGGGGCAGGGTTTGGGTCGGTTCGCAGAGCAGAAGCCGGTGTGCCTCGTCCTTCGAGACGAGACGAACCCGAATTATGTCGATGAATGTTCCCGGTGAATACATATTCAAAAGTACATGAAAAAACGGCTTTTCACAAGTGTAAAGGGCAATGATTGGGCACATCATTAACTTTTTTTCGTGCAGCATTTCCATTACCTTTGCGTCTATAATAATACAGTGAATGTAGAAACTCAACGATAATAACCACGTTTATTATGTTTCAACTGAAAAAGGGGCTGCTTCTGTCGCTATGCTTTACGGTGTGCTGTATAGTTTTGCCGGTAACCGCGCAAAACTATACCATCAGCGGATTCATCAAGGATAAAGAGACGGGGGAGCCGCTTATCGCGAGTACGTTGTACGAAGAGAATAGCTCGAAGGGAACCGCCGCCAACAATTACGGCTTCTACTCCCTGACGATTCCCGGGGGTGATGTTTCGTTGACCTATTCTTACATCGGTTATCAGCCTGAACACAAAACGTTTCATTTACGCGGGGATACGGTGATCCATATTGCATTGACCATGCATAACGTGTTGGATGAAGTGACGGTAGTGGGGTATCGTTCCGAACTGGGCGTGAAAGGTACGCAAATGAGCGCGATAGAGGTGCCCGTCAGTCAGATAAAGAATATTCCCACCCTGTTTGGCGAGAACGATATCATTAAAGCCATTCAGTTACTGCCCGGGGTACAATCGGGTACCGAAGGCTCGGCGGGCTTGTACGTGCGGGGTGGGGGGCTCGATGAAAACTTGTTGCTGTTGGATGGTGTTCCATTGTACAATGTGAATCACATGTTTGGCTTCTTCTCGGTATTTAACAGTGACGCGCTTAAAAATGTCACGTTGTATAAAGGGAGTTTTCCCGCTCGATTCGGCGGTCGACTCTCTTCCGTGGTAGATGTGCGCATGAAAGACGGCGACGATAAAAAGATCAAGGGAACGGCGAGCGTAGGGGCTATCTCTTCAAAAATTCAACTTGAGGGGCCGATTATTAAAGAGAAAACGACGTTTAATATTTCGGCGCGACGAACCTATATCGATCTGTTGATGCAGCCCCTTATCAAGGCCTATTCAAAACAGGTAGACAAGGCAAACCGGGTGATAGCGGGCTATTATTTCTACGATGTTAACGCCAAGTTCACGCATACCATATCGGACAGGGATAAACTCTATTTGAGCGCGTATATGGGAGATGATGCCATATACGCTAAAATAAAGATGAAAGAGGCGTACAGCGAGACTTACGAGGAGCACAACTGGTTGAAGATGAATTGGGGATGGGGCAACTTGATTACTTCGTTGCGATGGAATCATCTTTTCGGCCCGAAACTCTTTATGAACAGTACGGCCTCGTTTACGCGTTACCGCTCCGACTTAAAACTGGGTTCAGAAATTAAGGAGACGGACAAGGGCGTGGAGCCCGTCCACGTGAATACCCAAGAAGTGACCGTGTTGTATGATTCGGGCATTTATGATTGGACCCTTCGTACCGATTTCGATTACACGCCCAGCCCGTTGCACGACATAAAGTTTGGCGCCAATTACACCTATCACACCTTCTCGCCCGATGTGTCTTCTTTCAAGCAAAATGTTTCGGATGATGCTTCGCTCGATATCGATACGGTTATAGGTAGTCCCAAAGTTTACGCGCACGAGATCATGAGCTATATCGAAGATAATATTTCGTTAGGCAAAATGTTTAAGCTGAACGCGGGACTACATTTCTCTTCGTTTCACGTGCAAAACAGGGATTATTACTCGTTACAACCGCGCGTTGGCTTGCGCGTGCTGATTACCGATAACTTCTCGGCGAAAGCGGGGTACGCCTATATGAATCAGTATATCCACATGTTGTCAAACAGCTCAGTGAGTCTGCCCACCGACTTGTGGGTTCCCGTTACCAAGAAAATCCTCCCGATGAGTTCATATCAATATTCCGCGGGTCTCTTTTACGCGTTAGACAATATCGCTGATTTCTCGATAGAAGGGTATTATAAAACAATGGATAACTTGTTGGAATACAAAGATGGTGCCTCGTTTTTGGGTGAGTCGACCGATTGGGAAGAGAAGGTGAGCATGGGACGGGGAACAGCTTACGGTGTGGAGTTTTTAGCGCAGCGTTCATTCGGTAAGACCACCGGATGGGTGGGTTACACGTGGGCTCACGCGAATAGGATTTTCGATAAGCCGGGAAATATCATCAATAACGGCGAGCCGTTTCCCGCCAAGTATGACCGTAGGCACGATATCAGCTTGACGCTGTCGCACAAGTTTTCGGAGCGATTCGATATTTCCGGTTCGTGGGTGTTCAGCACCGGGAACACGGCTACTTTCGGGTACCGGGAGTATCGTATTTTAACACCACCCAACTATCAGGATGATAATGTTCCCGGCAGCGTGTTGCATGTGGAAAGCCGAAACAACTACCGTTTCAATAACTACCATCGCTTGGATTTGGGCGTGAATTTTCACAAAATGACGAAACGAGGCAATAGGCGAACTTGGAACATCAGCATCTATAACGTCTATAACCAGTTAAATCCCTTTTTCGTCTATCCTTCATCGGAAACGCGTCAAGATAAAAAGACCGGGTCGTATGTTACTAAATCGAGCCTCATGCAGGCTTCGTTGTTTCCCATCATTCCGTCGGTCAGTTATTCCATTCATTTTTAATCAGAAGGTGATATGAAAAATTATACCCATACATTTACCGCGCTATTGTTGTCGTTGCTGTTTCTTTTCACGGCGTGCGAAAAAGAGATAGCATTTAAAGGAGAGCAAGAAGCACCGTTGTTGGTGCTGAACGGATTTGTTACGCCTGATTCGGTTGTGAGTGTTCATTTGAGTCAATCCAGGTTTATCTTAAGCAATAAGCAAGGCTTTGAAAATGTGATAAATGCGCAAGTGGAGCTGTATGTTAACGGTGTGAAGCATAAAAAGCTCGTTCACGCGGGCAAAGGGGTGTATCGGGGGAAGTATCGTCCGCAAGTGAAAGATGTGATCGAGATTAAAGTCTCCGCGAAGGGCTTTGAACCTATCGAGGCGAAAACCCAAGTTCCTGACTATCCCCTTTTGGAGTTCACGGATTCAACCCTGGTGTATGCCGAAGTGAATCCACAGGTGTTAGGTGGGGAAGCAGGTACCGATTTTGGCTACAAGCTGGTGCGTCAGTGTAACACCATTTCTGTTAACGTGAGAGATAGGGCCGAAGAGGAAGATTATTACTTTGTACGTGCTTATATAAACAGGTATTCACCTTCCGGAGCCCATCGCACCATGGTGAACGTGGATTTGGAAGAGGTGATGAAAGGCAATGTGAACATGGGTGAAGGGGTTCTCGATGGGTTATTTGAAGAAGATCCCGATGGAACATCTAGGGCGTTGCGCAATGTTTTTGCCGACACGTTCGTGAACGGTAAGGATGTCGGTATGGAGTTTCAGTTTTTGAGCTACATCGCAGCCGTGAAGTACCTGGAAGGTGAAAAAATCATGTCACCCTACTCGGGTGAAGAGGAGGAGTATGAAATAGCCGTTTCGGCCATGTCGGGCGACTATTACCGCTTTCTTGTTTCGTCGTTAATGGCCGATTACCAGAGCGATAACTTATTCTCCGAACCTGTTCGGGTGACAAGTAACGTGAAGAATGGGGCTGGAATTTTAGGTGCGTACAGTACCTCAAAATTCACCTACCGGTTTAGACTGCGCCACCTGGACTCCGCCCACTTTTAAGCCCGTTTAAATTCCAGCGTAGTTTTTTTATCGGGTAGTGAATCCTTTCTCACCGGATATGGTAAATACTATAACCGTCGCTTAAAATATTTTAACTCATTCTGCGGAGCGTATTCCACAAAAAGCATTACTTTTGTGGAGTACAATCCGCATTAGTTATGATAAAGCGTACATTAAAGCCGATAATCGAGGGTAAAATATCGACTGGAAAGGCAATTTTGGTTATAGGACCACGGCAAGTGGGAAAAACTACCCTAATCAAAGAATTGCTTTCCGGAAAAGATTATTTGTTTCTTGATGGCGATGACCCCACTACCCGCCAATTGCTTACCAATCCGAATACCGAACAGCTTAAAGACTTGATTAAAGACAAACCGATTGTTTTTTTGGATGAAGCCCAACGTGTAGAGAATATTGGCGTAACGTTGAAGATAATTGTCGATCAAATCAAGTCAACGCAACTATTCGTGAGTGGCTCTTCTTCTTTTGAAATTAGCAATTTGACCAGCGAACCGCTTACAGGTAGAAAATGGGAATACACGCTTTACCCCATATCATGGCGGGAATTCGAAAATTACACGGGCGTTCTCAAGGCTACACGGCAACTGCCACTTCGATTGGTGTACGGCATGTATCCCGAAATAATCTCGAACACGGGTAGCGAATTCGAGTTGCTAAAACAACTTACCGAAAGTTACCTGTATAAAGATGTTTTGGCTTACGGGGCCATCAGAAAGCCCGATATTGTAAAAAAACTTTTGCAAGCATTGGCGCACCAGGTTGGTAGTGAAGTTAGTTTAAGGGAGTTGTCGAACCTGCTCAGTGTTGATGCAAAGACCGTCTCTTCATATATCCAAATTCTTGAACAAGCCTTTGTTATTTTCAGATTGGGTGCTTTTAACAGGAATTTACGCAACGAGATCAAGACCAATCAGAAGATCTATTTCTATGACAATGGCATACTGAATATGCTGAGAGGGAATCTGAATCCATTGGAAACACGAAATGACATTGGCTCATTGTGGGAAAACTTTTTGATTAGCGAACGTGTCAAAAAAAACGATTACCAACAATCGTTGGCGCAAATATATTTTTGGCGAACCCGACAACAGCAGGAGATTGATTTCGTGGAAGAGGTAGGAGGTAACATCTTCGCTTACGAGTTTAAATGGAAGCCTACCGCGAGAGTAAAAATCCCATCTTCATTTATAAAGGCCTATAATGCTGATTTTAAGGTTGTCTCGAGTGGTAATTTCAGGGAGTTCATAGGATGAAGATATGGGAGCATGAGTTACCACGTGCCCCACGCATCCGTCGCTTGTTCGTTCTACAAAAAAGACTGAGCTATTCACAGATTATGCCGATACCGAAAAATAGCGTAAATTTGTAGATGATAAAAGATGGTCGTTCAGTTAATGAAGAAATATGACGCGAACCTGTCCCCTTTGTGGAAAGAGTAAGCCCGTGGAAGCCCTGTTCTGCGAGGAGTGTACCCATAGAATGCACGCCGATTACGAGGTGAGTCTTCCAACGACTTCCACCCAGGGTGAAAGGGGAATAGTGCAGGCGAGTGAAAAGGCAATGGCGGAAGGAAGTGGAAAGGGTATTGAACGAGAACAGGAAATAGCACAAGCACAAGCACAAGAACAGATACTATATCAAAAACAAGTACAAGCACGAGAATTAGAGAGGAAGCGGGAAATAAATGAAAGTCAAGCACAAGAACAAGGTCAAGCACGAGAAAGGATAGAGAAACAGGTAATGGGAAAGCGCCTGAGCGTGCCCATATTGGTTTTGCTCGCCCTGCTTCTCTTGGTTGGGGGGTACGCGCTGTTCAACGAGACCATACGGAAGGGGAACATTGAACGGAGGGGTTGGGATACTGCATTGAGTATGAATAGCGTGGAGGGGTACCTCGACTACATGGCAACTTTTCCCCGCGGGGCTCACTTTGAGGATGCTTATGAGGCCCTACGAAAGCTGAAGTTGGAAGAGGCGATGCAGTGGGAGCGGTTGAAAGCATCAACTAACACGGCTGAGCTGCGTGATTTCCTAAGTCAGCATCCCGATACCCCTTTTGCCCCGTTGGTGGAGAAGCGTCTGGATTCGCTCAGCTGGGCCGGGGCGGCCAGGGCCAATACCCCCGAGGCCTACTCCGAGTACATCTATCTTTCCCAACAGGGGCAACTGCGAGGGGATTACGTTAACGAGGCGCGTCAAAAGCGGGAGGAGTTGCTCTCAGCCTTTGTGGAATCGGTTATTACGGATAGTATCCCCGAATAATCCACCGGCCTGCCGGATTATCCTTTTGTAGAGGATACCGGAGATAGTGCTTCTTGATAAACCAAACGGGCTGTAGTTTGTTTAGAAAGTAGCTTATGCGATTTCAACTCACGTCAGAATTTAAACCGACCGGTGACCAGCCGGAAGCTATCGCGGCACTCGTTGAGGGGCTTCAACAGAAGGTGCCCTATCAAACCTTGCTGGGAGTCACGGGATCGGGAAAAACGTTCACGATCGCTAACGTGATCGCTCAACTGAACAAGCCAACGTTGGTGTTGAGCCATAACAAGACGCTGGCCGCGCAACTGTACAGTGAGTTCAAGGGTTTCTTTCCGAACAACGCTGTTGAGTATTTCGTTTCTTACTACGATTACTACCAGCCGGAAGCTTACATACCCACTACCGACACCTATATCGAAAAGGATCTGGCGATTAACGATGAGATCGAGAAGCTTAGGCTCGCCGCCACCTCGTCGCTCCTCTCGGGAAGGAACGATGTGATCGTGGTCTCCTCCGTCTCTTGCCTCTACGGCATTGGCAACCCGGAGGATTTTAGCAAGACCATCATCGAGGTGAGCGAGGGACAGACCATGGAGCGGGACCGCTTCCTGCGCTTGCTGGTCGACAGCCTCTATTCACGCGATGAAACCGCCGAGTTCAACCGAGGTAACTTTCGGGTTAAGGGGGATACCGTGGAGCTGTTCCTGGCCTATCACGACTATATTATACGGGTCATCTTCTGGGGCGATGAGATCGAGTCGATCGAGTCGATCGACCCCCTGACGGGTCTTACCATCGAGCGGCTGACCTCCTACCGGATTTTTCCGGCCAACCTGTTTGTGACAACCCGAGAGCGCATCAACCGGGCGGTGGATGAGATTTTGGTCGACCTGGGGAAGCAGGTGGAGTTCTTTCGCTCCATCGGCAAGCCCTTGGAGGCAAAGCGGCTTTACGAGCGGGTTACCTACGATGTGGAGATGATCAAGGAGATCGGCTACTGCTCGGGGATAGAGAACTACTCTCGTTACTTCGACGGGCGAGCCCCGGGCACCCGTCCCTTCTGCCTGCTCGATTTTTTCCCGGACGACTACCTGACGGTAATCGACGAGAGCCACGTGACGGTGCCCCAGATACGGGCCATGTACGGGGGCGACCACTCCCGGAAATTGAACCTGGTGGAGTACGGGTTCCGGCTACCGGCCGCGATTGACAACCGGCCCCTCACCTTCGACGAGTTCGAGTCGCTTACCCCGGAAATCATTTTCGTGAGCGCGACGCCGGCCGATTACGAGCTGGAGAAGTCGGAGGGGATCGTGGTGGACCAGTTGGTGCGTCCCACGGGCCTGCTTGATCCGCCCATCGACGTGCGCCCGAGCCTTAACCAGATAGACGACCTGATGGAGGAGATCCAGCAGCGGGTGGAGAGGAACGAGCGGGTGTTGGTCACCACCCTCACCAAGCGGATGGCCGAGGAGCTGACCGATTACCTGGCTAACCACGGAGTACGATGCAACTATATTCATTCGGACGTTGAGACGCTGGACCGGGTGAAGATCATGGACGACCTGCGCCAAGGGGTGTTCGATGTGCTGATAGGGGTGAACCTGCTGAGGGAGGGATTGGATCTGCCCGAAGTGTCGCTGGTGGCCGTGCTGGACGCCGATAAAGAGGGGTTCCTGCGCTCCCATCGCTCGCTCACGCAGACCGCGGGTCGAGCGGCCCGCAACGTGAACGGGAGGGTGATCTTTTATGCCGACAAGGTGACCGATAGCATGCGGATGACCATTGACGAGACCAACCGTAGGCGCGAAAAACAGATGCGCTACAACGAAGAGCACGGTATCACGCCCATGCAAATCAAAAAAGGGCGCTCTTCCGCTCTCTCGAAAGAGTACACCTCGACCATGGAGGCAAGGGCATACGTGGAACCGGATTACAGCGCGCTGGTCGCCGAGCCGGTAGTGGAGTACACCTCTACCGAAGAGTTACGGAAGCGCATTGAGCAGACCCGTCAGGCGATGTACGCGGCCGCGAAGAAACTGGAGTTCCTGGAGGCCGCACAGCTGCGTGACCACTTGATCCTGCTTGAAGACAGGTTGAAAAACTCGCACCGGTCGAATGGAAAATAGTGCAGACGCCGAGTAGGGCAGCTCCTTGGACGAATTCAGAGAATGATTACATCATGGAGATAACAAGACAACCATAAAACAACCATCAATATCAAATTTAATTTTTTTTATATGAAATCAGACATTCAAATTGCAAGGGAAACACCATTGAAGCCCATCACAGAGGTGGCAGGGAGTATCGGGATGGACCGGGAAGAGGTCATCAGCTATGGAAAGCACATGGCGAAAATCCCCATTAGCCTTATCAAGGAGGATCAGGTGAGTAAAAGCAACCTGATCCTGGTAACCGCGATCACGGCGACCAAGGCGGGCATCGGGAAGACTACCGTCTCCATCGGCCTATCGCAGGGTTTAAACAAGATTGGCAAAAAGGCGATTGTCGTATTGCGCGAGCCGTCGCTGGGTCCGGTCTTCGGTATGAAAGGCGGTGCTGCCGGGGGTGGGTACGCGCAGGTACTGCCGATGGAGAACATCAACCTCCATTTCACCGGCGACTTTCACGCGGTGACCACGGCGCATAACACCATCTCCGCGATGCTCGATAACTACATATTTAGGGTACGGGGTACGGGAGATGCCATCAAGGAGGTGCTCTGGAAGCGGGTGTTGGACGTGAACGACCGTAGCCTACGATACATCGTAACGGGGTTGGGACCCGGTAACGGCGTCCCCCAAGAGGCGGGGTTCGATATCACGGCTGCCTCTGAGCTGATGGCCATCCTCTGCTTGGCGACGGATCTGGAGGACCTTCGCCGGCGGATCGATAATATCTTACTGGGTTATCGTGTAAACGGTGAGCCTTTTACCGTGAAGGATTTGGGGGTAGGAGGGGCCATCACCGTCCTGATGAAGGATGCCCTTAACCCCAATTTGGTGCAAACCACCGAAAATACACCCGCGTTTGTACACGGGGGTCCCTTCGCCAATATCGCTCATGGCTGCAACTCGGTATTGGCCACCAAGATGGCTATGTCGTACAGCGATTACGTGATTACCGAGGCTGGCTTCGGGGCCGACCTGGGCGCGGAGAAGTTCTTCAACATCAAATGTCGGAAGAGCGGATTGCGTCCCAAGTTGACGGTGATTGTGGCGACCGTCCAGGGGCTGAAGATGCACGGTGGTACCCCCGAGAAAGAGATCAAAGCACCCGATATGGAGGGACTGAAAAAGGGATTAGAGAACTTGGGTAAGCACCTCGACAACCTGGCCGGCTTCGGGCAGACGGTGGTCGTGGCATTTAACAAGTATGCTTTCGACACCCCGTCGGAGATTGAGGTCGTCCGTCAGTTCTGCGAACAGCGTGGTGTATCTTTCGCCGTGAACGAGGCCTTCGCGAAGGGGGGCGAGGGGGCTGTCGAGTTGGCTCAAGCTGTGGTCGACGCTATCGAGAACAGGCCATCTCCCGATTTGCAGTTTACCTACGACGATGAAGATGATATTGAGACTAAGATCAACAAGGTGGCTACCGGTATCTACGGTGCCAAGGAGGTGGTGTTGAGCAGTCAAGCGCTAAGGAAGTTGAAGCGTATCGAGGGGACGCCGCTGGCTAAACTGCCGGTCTGCATCGCCAAGACGCAGTTCTCCTTCTCTGCTGATCCGACTTGGTATGGGGTGGCGAAAGATTTTCAATTTGTAATCAACGACTTGGTCATCAACCAGGGATCGGAGTTTATCGTGGCCATCGCCGGGCAGATGATGCGTATGCCGGGGCTTCCCGCTGATCCGCAAGCGAAAAGAATCGATATCGTTAACGGTGAAGTCGAAGGGTTGAGTTAGTATTCGTTGATGCTCAACCACCTGAGTCCGTCGGGCGTTTGTTGACGTTTAATTCAACTGTGCCCGATGGACTCTTTTACCCTTAATTCGCCAGTGGCTTTACAGGATGCGTCATCGTGACGGTGCGGCGAAGCCTTTTGAGATTTGTTACAACTGATCCCTAAAATCTTCCCTGAACTTTTCGAGTAGCTTCTGTGGCCAATCGCTTACCGGTTCCAGACCTCCCATGAAGGAGCGAAATATTGGAGGCTCTTCCACGAAGCGCAGCCCGCCTACCAGTTTTCTGTTCTCGTATAGCCAGGTCACGCGGTCAACCACGTACTTGATCTGCGACAAGGTGAACACGCGGCGCGGCACGGCCAGTCGTACCAACTCCATATCGGCGTAGGTCTCGTTGCCCTCTTCGTCTCGTTGGTTCGACATGGTTCCCCTCTCCATACCCCGGATACCTGAAACCAAGAATAGCGCGGCAGCGAGGGCGGCGGCCGGGTACTCTTTTTGCGGGATGTGTTTGCAAATCTCCATCGCGTTCAGGTGTGCCCCCAGCACTCCTGGCGGCTTCACCATGGGTACCCCGTTCGCGTCCAGGGCGTTCACCAGGTAAGCGATAAAGCTTAGACTTTGGCTGATCATCGTCTCGTCGAGCGTTTCGTAGAGACCCACCGCCATCGATTCCATCTCGCGCACAGACATACCCCCGTAGGTAAGGAACCCCTCGAACAGCGGGATCAATGGACTCAGCTCTTTGTATATCTCGAGACAGTTCGTACAGATACCGCCCCCGCGGGAGGAGCTTAGCTTGCGGGCAGAGAAGTAGACGATATCGGCCAAGCACGTCATGATTTGTATCACTTCGCCCAGCGTGCTCTCTTTGAAATCCTCTTCCCGTTGAATCACCAGGTAGGCGTTTTCGCCCAAGAGGCTCGCGTCTAACACCACGCGGATGTCGTACTTATCGGCAATAGCCCGTACATCCCGGAGGTTTTGAATGGAGAACGGCTGCCCTCCGATCAGGTTGGTGGAAGCCTCCATCCGGATGTAGGGAATGTTCTTAGCTCCATTGATATGGATGACCTCCTCCAGCTTCTCGATATTCATGTTCCCCTTGAACGGGTGCATGGAGTCGATCACGTATGCCTCATCGTACAACAGTTTCATGATCTTACCGCCGTATCGCGTGATATGCGCCAATGAAGTGCTAAAGTGGTAGTTCATCGGTACCAGGCTTCCCTTTTTCACGTAGGCGTGTGAAATGATGTTCTCCGCGGCGCGTCCTTGGTGTACAGGAAGGTAATATTTTTTTCCCAAGACATCTTCCACCGCTTGCTTCAGGCGGAAGAAACTTTGTGAACCGGCGTAGGCGTCGTCGGCCTGCATCATGGCTGCCAACTGCTTGTCACTCATCGCGTTCGTTCCGCTGTCGGTAAGCATGTCAATGAACACGTCCTTGGAGGATAGTCGGTATGTGTTGAATTTGCCCTCTTCCAAAGCCTCTAACCTTCTTTCGATAGGAACCAGCTGGATTTTCTGTACTACCCTTGCCTTGTGTAGCTCTAACGGGATCTGTTCCCCGCTGTAAAATTTTATCTCGTTCATGAGTTTTCGTACGCTTGTATCTTATTGTTAATAGTTGACTTTCCTACCCACATCAGGTCGCTCATGATACCATCGGAGATGAAAAGTCCATCACGGGTCAGTTTAAGTGCCTCTTTTTCGGTCACGAGCAGGTTTCGGTCGATATGTTTTCGGGCGTTTTCAAGACAGTAGCGGTATAGCTCTTCTCCGAAACGGTATCTGAGTTCCGGCAGGTTCACTCCCCACGTGGTGCGTAGCCCGGTAAGGATAAACTCGTTGTACCGCTCCGTTCGGCTTAGCCGTTCCATTTCTTGGTAAGGCTCACCCGAGGTTACGCCGTGGATGTACTCGGTGATAGAGGCAACGTTCCACGAACGGCTGCTGCCATCGAACGAGTGCGCGGAGGGGCCCAGTCCCAGGTACTTCTCGCCTTTCCAGTAGGCGGAGTTGTGCCTGGAGAAGAAGCCCTCTTTCCCGAACGCCGACAGTTCGTAGTGAATAAAGTTATGTTGGGTCATCCAGTCGATTAACATCGCGAACATGGCGTTGCTGGTCTCCTCGTCTACCGGCGTTACCTTTCCCGCCTGTAACAGCGCGTAAATCGGGGTCTTCTCTTCGTAAATCAGGTGGTATGCCGATAGGTGTGGTACCTGCAGTTCGGTCGCCCGGTTCAGGTTCTCTTGCCACACCGCCTCGGTTTGTCTCGGGAGCCCGTAAATCAGGTCGATACTGATGTTGTGAAACCCCTGTTCTTGAGCGTGTTTAACGGCATCAGTGGCTTCTTGGGCGGTGTGACGGCGGCTCAGCAGTCGCAACTCCTTGTCGTTAAAGCTCTGTACGCCAAGGCTTAGTCGGTTTACCGGTTGTTGGGTAAGGAGCGAGAGGTATCCTTCCGTTAGGTCGTCAGGATTGGCTTCAACGGTTACTTCGGCCGTGGATTCAATGGGATAGCAACGGTAGAGCGTCTCGAAGAGGGTATCGAGGTGCTTTGCCTGGAGGCGAGACGGGGTACCCCCACCAAAGTATACTGTCTTCACCGGCTCATCTACTTCGCTTTTTCTTAACTCCGCTTCCAAACGTAGAGCCTCTACGAAGGCATTCACCCTCGTCTCATCGGTAGTAGAGAAGAAGTCACAGTAGGTGCAACGGCTTTTGCAGAACGGGATATGGATGTAGAGACCCGCCACGGGTGGCTTTATTGCTTTTCCAATATTTCCCTCACGAGCAATGGTTCATCGGTAGTGATGTAATCCACCTTTAGGTCGATCATTTTTTGGATATCTTCCGGGCGGTTCACGGTCCACACGTTCACTTTCTGTCCCAACTCGTGTGCCTCTTTTACCCATGTGGGGTTCTTGAGGAAGACGTTGAGGTTGTAATCGGGGCCACTCATCTTCATCGAGGAAAGGGCTTCTGGAGCAAGGTCACCATTCAAGTAATAGACCGGTGCGTTGGCTGCGACCGTTCTCACCTGTTGAACTAAGTTGCGGCTAAACGAGATGTATTCTACCTTGTCGGCCAACCCTTTCGCGTTGACCATATCGACCACCTTTGTCGCTAGTTCATCCTCTTGTTCCTTGGTTCGGTGTGACTTGAACTCGATGATGAGTTTCGTGTGGGTACAGTTGGCAAAGGCGTCAAGGTACTCTTCAACGGTGGGCAACGGTTCACCGTTCGTCAGCGTTACCTTCCGCAATGTCGCGAAGGGGGTGTCCTGCACGATTAGTTTCTCGCCATCGAGCGTCACGTCAGCATCGTGGTTCACCACCGGTATACCATCTGATGATAGCCAGATGTCCACTTCCGAGCCGTACACTTTTATCGAGTCGGCTTTCATCAATGCATCGATGGAGTTTTGCGCCGATCCATCGATCTTCCAATAACCGCGGTGCGCGATGATCTCTTGCGATTGTATCGCGGTAGTTACCAAAAGGAGGCTTAGGCCAAGCAGAACCCGTCCCCGTGACGGTACTGCAAGGCCTTTACCTGGAAGTCGGAAGGGGTTATGTGGTAGCATGCGAATAATTTGTTTATGGTTACTGAACCTTGTTACAGGGTTACAGGCTATCCCCGAAATCTTCCCTGAACTTCTCGAGTAGCTTCTGTGGCCAGTCGCTCACCGGCTCCATGCCGCCCATGAAGAAACGGAGTACGGGCGGTTCATCCACGAAGCGTAGTCCGCCTACCAGTTCTCTGTTCTCGTACAGCCAGGTCATGCGGTCAACCACGTACTTGATTTGCGACAAGGTGAACACGCGGCGTGGGACGGCCAGTCTTACCAGCTCCATATCGGCGTAGGTCTCGTTGCCGTACTCGTCCCGTTGGTTCGACATGGTACCCCTTTCCATGCCCCGAATACCTGAAACCAGGAATAGCGCGGCGGTGAGGGCAGCGGCCGGGTACTCTTTTTGCGGGATGTGTTTACAAATCTCCATAGCATCCACGTGGGCACCTAGCACTCCTGGTGGTTTCACCATGGGTACCCCGTTCGCGTCCAGGGCGTTTACCAGGTAAGCGATAAAGCTGGGGCTTTGGCTAATCATTGTCTCGTCGAGCGTTTCGTATAGACCCACTGCCATCGACTCGATTTCGCGCACGGAGATGCCCCCGTAGGTGAGGAAACCTTCAAATAACGGGATCAATGGACTCAGCTCTTTGTAAACATCGGTGCAGTTCGTGCAGATGCCACCCCCGCGGGAGGAACTCAGCTTGCGGGCAGAGAAGTAAACGATATCGGCCAGGCTTGTCATGAGTTTAATCACTTCGCCCATCGTGCTCTCTTTGAACTCCTCTTCCCGTTGAATGATCAAGTAGGCGTTTTCACCCAGTAGACTTGCATCTAATACCACGCGGATGTCGTACTTATCGGCAATAGCCCGTACATCCCGAAGGTTTTGAATGGAGAACGGCTGCCCTCCAATCAGGTTGGTGGAAGCTTCCATGCGGATGTAGGGAATGTTCTTAGCTCCATTGATATGGATGACCTCCTCCAGTTTCTCTATATTCATGTTCCCTTTGAACGGGTGCGTGGAGTCGATCACGTACGCCTCGTCGTACAATAACTCCACGATTTTGCCACCGTATTGCGTGATATGTGCCAATGAAGTGGTAAAGTGGTAGTTCATCGGCACCAGGCTACCCTTTTTCACGTAAGCGTGCGAAATGATGTTCTCCGCGGCACGTCCTTGGTGCGCAGGCAGGTAATACTTCTTACCCAGCACATCTTCCACCGCTTGCTTCAGTCGGAAGAAACTTTGTGAACCGGCGTAGGCATCGTCGGCCTGCATCATGGCTGCCAACTGCTGGTCGCTCATCGCGTTCGTTCCGCTATCGGTAAGCATGTCAAGGAACACGTCTTTGGTGGTTAGCCGGAACGTGTTGAACCCAGCCTCTTCCAAAGCCTCTAACCTTCTCTCGATAGGAACCAGGTGAATCTTTTGTACCACCCTTGCCTTGTGTAGCTCTAACGGGATCTGTTCCCCGCTGTAAAATTTAATCTCGTTCATGAGTTTTCGTACGCTTGTATCTTATTGTTATTAGTTGCCCTTTCTTCGCGGAAAATGGCCACCATTATTAGTCAAAAACCGCGAAACGGAAACGCAAAGGTATAATAAATATCCAAAAAAGCGAAGCGTTTTCTTAAAGTTGATAATTTATCGTGCATTTTTAATACCTGAAGCGTTGCTGAATCAGAAAAGAAATAATTGACGAATAAGCGCTGTTTTAAGTGAATAATTTCTATATTTGTAAAAACAAATCTCTATTGACTAACTTTTAATAAAACAAATCTTATGGACAAACCCTATGCAATAGGTATTGATGTGGGCGGAACCAACACGGTAGCCGGCATCGTAGACAAGAGAGGGCAAATTATCTTAAGCGGGAGCATAAAGACTGGCACGCATTCGGAAGTAGAAGATTACTTGGATGAGCTTACGGTTTTGCTTGATGATCTCATCGGGAAAACGACCACCAAAGATCAAATCAAGGGAATTGGCGCGGGAACGCCCAATGGGAACTATTTTACCGGGTGCATCGAATTTGCCCCCAACTTGCCTTGGAAAGGGGTTATCCCGTTCGCTCAAATGCTTGAGGATCGGGTAGGTATACCAGTAACCCTTACCAACGATGCCAACGCGGCGGCGATAGGTGAGATGGCCTATGGTGCAGCACGCGGGATGAAGGATTTCATCGTGATTACCTTGGGAACCGGCGTTGGAAGTGGTATAGTGATTAACGGCAAGCTGGTGTATGGGCACGATGGCTTTGCCGGTGAGCTGGGACACGTGATCATGCGCCGGAATAATGGCAGGCTGTGTGGGTGTGGAAGAAATGGCTGTCTTGAAGCGTACACTTCCGCGACGGGCATGGCACGCACCGCGAGAGAGTACCTTGAACTGCAGCCCAACCTGCAAACCAAGCTGCGTGAGATTCCCGCGGAGGATATCACCTCAAAGGATGTCTTTGACGCCGCGATTGCCGGGGATGCAATGGCCAAAGAAATATTCAAGTTTACCGGTGAGATGCTGGGTGAGGCCTTTGCCGACTTCGTGGCTTTTTCTAGCCCTGAGGCTATCATCCTATTCGGCGGTTTGTCTAAGGCGGGCGACCTTATCATGGATCCTATCCGCGAAAGCATGGAGAGGAACCTGTTGACCATCTTCAAGGGCAAGATTAAGTTGCTGTTTTCTAGCCTGAAAGAGAGCGACTCGGCCGTGCTAGGGGCGAGTGCATTGGGTTGGGAAACCAAGTAAAGTTAAATAACGCTTTTAGCTTGTAAGTATAGCGTGTAAACAAATTAGGGGGTGCCGAATGATACGACACCCCCATTTTCGTTGTGTGTTATTGATAAAGAGACTATTCATCGGGGCAAGGTTGTGGAGAAAACAGGAGTGTAATCATTTTGTAACAAAAACTTCATTGTAACTTAACCGGAATAGTTGGTTTGTCTCCCCCCCTTTCCCTACTTTTGCACCGGATAGTTAATAACACTATTATTTTTCATTCTCTCATTAATTAAAGTGGCAAACACTCTTTTGTATTCTATGCCACGTGGCTCAGCCTGCAAGTGATTGTAGGCTGTTGTTCAGTATGACGGGCATGTCATACATCTGTGGTGAAAGTCCACCCGGGGCGTAGTTGCCGACGAACCCTATAGCGACTTGCAAGTTTCGAGTGGCACCGTTCCCAACGTACACGGGGGCGCCCACGT
>DUPB01000272.1 GCA_012838585.1 Bacteroidales bacterium | reverse complement strand
GTGACGAGGTAATCGAAGGGAAACACGACAGGGAGTTCCCGGTGGATATGATCCAGGGGGGCGCGGGCACCAGTACCAACATGAATGCCAACGAGGTGATTGCCAACCGTGCGCTGGAGATCATGGGTCACCCGCGGGGAGCATACGAGTATTGCTCGCCCAACGATCACGTGAACCTGTCGCAGTCGACCAACGACGCGTACCCCACCGCCATCCGGATTGGCCTTTACTATACCCACCTGGAACTGCTAAAACACCTCAAGGAGCTGATCGCCTCTTTTCGGAAAAAAGAGGAAGAGTTCGCCTCGATCATCAAGATGGGGCGCACGCAAATGCAAGATGCGGTACCGATGACGCTGGGACAAACGTTCGGCGGTTTCGCCAGCATCCTAAACGACGAGATAGCCAACCTCGAGTTCGCGGCGAAAGAGCTCCTGACGGTCAACATGGGGGCTACCGCCATAGGGACGGGGATATGCTCCGTACCCGGTTACGCCGAGAAGTGCGTGGATGCCCTCTCCAGGGTAACCGGTTTTGAGTTCAAGTTGTCGCCCGACCTCGTGGCCGCCACCTCCGACACCTCCGCCATGATCGGTTACTCATCTGCCATGAAGCGCGTAGCAGCCAAGATGAACATTATCTGCAACGACCTCCGCCTGCTCTCCTCAGGACCCCGCTGCGGATTCAACGAGATCAACCTCCCGCCCATGCAGCCCGGCTCGTCCATCATGCCCGGGAAGGTTAACCCCGTGATTCCCGAGGTGATGAACCAGATCGCCTACAAGGTGATCGGGAACGATCTGTGCGTGACCATGAGTGGCGAAGCAGCCCAGTTGGAGCTGAATGCTATGGAACCGGTTATGGCGCAATGCTGCTTCGAATCGGCCGAGCTGTTGATGAACGGCTTCGACACCCTGCGCCTACGCTGTATCGACGGGATCACGGCCAATGAGGAGGTATGCAAAAAGTATGTTCACAATAGCATCGGTATCGTTACCGCCCTGAACCCCATTATTGGCTACAAGAACTCCACCAACATTGCCAAGGAGGCGATGCAAACCGGTCGTGGGGTATACGAGCTGATCCTGGAACACGATATCTTATCAAAGGAGGAGCTCGATACCATCTTAGCTCCGGAAAACATGATCCGGCCTGTACAACTCAACATCAAGCCCAAAAAGAAAGGTTAAACTTTCACCAAACCCAATCAACATGCGTAATCCTATCTGCCTAACCATCAGCATCTTACTTTCAACCACCCTCGCTTTCTCCCAGAAAAAGCCGCTGGATCACTCCGTGTACGATGGCTGGAAGAGCCTCCAGGCCACCGCCATCAGCAACGACGGCAAGGTGGTGGCCGCCCTGATCGCCCCGCAAGAGGGGGATACCGTCCTTTTCATCCATCAGATCGAGAGCAAAGAGAAAAAGGCATCCCTTCACCGCGTTACCCGCTTCACCCTCTCCACAGACGGGCAGTGGACGGTAGGCCTGGTAAAAGCCCCGTTAGCTGAACGGCGCCAGGCCCGCATCGATAAGAAGAAAAAGGAGGAGCTACCCAAGGACTCGCTGCTGATCGTGGACAACCGCACCTTCGCCGTCCATAAAATCCCCGATATCACCTCCTACAAGACCGCGAGGGAGATGAGCCGCCACGTGGCTTACTCCCTCACCCTACCCAAAGATACCACCCAGAAAGAGAGCAAAGAGAGAAAGGCGGTCATCCTGCGTGACCTGGCGAGTCAGCACGAGGACACACTGTACAACGTGAAAGAGCATATCTTCAACCGGTGGGGCAATGCCTTCGCTGCCATCATCCAACCGGGCGAGAAAGACAGTACTGATGTACGACGCGTGGAGTTTTTCGATTTGGTGAACAATACGCGTAAAACCATCTCGAGCGACCAGAAAGAGTACAAGTCGCTCGCGTTCGATGAGCCCGGCAGTCAGCTTATCTACCTCGCCACGGGCGATACCTCCAAGGTAGAGCAGAAGGAGTACGACCTGCGTTACTATAGCGTGGGGAGCGACACCGCCCGCGTATTGGCCGACCGTTCGGCGTTGGCCTCACCCGGGGGGTGGATCTTTAACGAGTACGCCTCCCCCTC
>DUPB01000030.1 GCA_012838585.1 Bacteroidales bacterium | reverse complement strand
TGGTGGCAAAATGGTTTGGGTTGGGAATGGGGATTCCTTCCAGCATATAGAGTAATCCAAGCGGTGAATTTCCCCTGATGATGATATCATTACGAGAATCGCCTGTTGCCTGCACACCGGCAAAATAAGAGGCCATCCTCGCGGGGTCGCCGCTTGTCCCGGCATATCGCTCCGTCTCTTTCACATTAAAAGAGCGTGAACTCACGTAAGCCAACTCGTTGTTCACTTCACCCTGTTTTCGTGCCACGACGGTTACTTCCGCCAAGCTTTGAATGGATTGCTCCATTTTAATTTCGACTTCAAGCGCTTTTCCACTGGCCAGTATCAGGTTGTTCGCGAAATAGGGCTCATAACCCACATGGTTGGTTTGCAAATTCACCCTACCCGCTTTTACTTTTTCAAAACTAAACTTTCCCTCAAGATCGGAAGTGGTGTATAAGGTCAACGTGTCCACAGTAAGTTCGATCGTGGCATTGACCAATGTTTCACCCGTGAAAGCATCTTTAACCACACCTTTCACGGTATTGGTGAAATCCTGAGAATATGCATGCGCGCAAAACAAAACAAGGATGGCTGTGATAAAATAATTCCTCATTGTTGTCAATGTCATATTACTAGAAAATCGATATTCCAAAAGGTAGCGTTAATCTGCCTTTTGCCTTAAAGAATAGTGCTGACGCATGGGCTTTAAAAACACTACCACCAACAGCAACACACCG
Source organism: Bacteroidales bacterium (assembly GCA_012838585.1). Classification (GTDB taxonomy): domain Bacteria; phylum Bacteroidota; class Bacteroidia; order Bacteroidales; family Dysgonomonadaceae; genus Proteiniphilum. Next base: position 2,400 of record DUPB01000030.1, on the reverse strand, counting down.
TAGAAAAAATAAAATGAATGTAGCCAATGAAATCCTCGCATGAAATAGACCTCCATGTAAATCCAAATAACAAGCGCGAAACCGGTGTACACTGACCAGGACCAGGACCAATGCATATCGGGATATATATTTACCAACTGGGCTATTTTACAATCCTTGCGCTTGATGAGTCCCCAGACAACGTAAATCGGCATCAATCCAAGTACAGTGAATAAAATCAGCCCGGGTATCAAAAAATTTTTAAATGGCGAATGTTGCAGCATTAACTCCGGTGTCATTCCCATCCATCCTTCAGGAAATAATAAGAAAGCTCCGCCACCAAATAAAGCCCCAACTGAAAGGAACAGCAAAAGAGCAACCAATAGATTTCTTGTTTTCATACATCAGGACGTTAATGCTGTTACTAATGCCGTTATTAGACCCATCAGGTTACCTCCCATGTGGACAACGATCGCGTACGCGTTGTTATCATATTTTTCCTGATAATAACCGGCAATCAATCCAAGAACAAAAGTGAATACCAGCGTTCTAACGATGAAAAAAGCGTTCGCACCTGATGTTATCAGGATTAAATGCGCCAAACTAAATGCAACAGCAGCAATCATTACCGGGACGCTAATATGCCTTTTGAATAATTTTATCCCCTTACTTTTCAGTGGATTTAATATGTTCTGAAAAAAGCCCCTAAACAAAACCTCCTCTGCCACGCTGGCACAGATGAATATAAAGAAGAAAAATTGCAGTGGGGACATTACATCAAAGGCAAAATGGGACTCGACCTCGCCTCCCAAGCCTTTCGTCAGAGCTACCATCAGGGTATTGACGATCACCGCCGCCAAAAAGCCAAACAGAATTGGCTTCAGTGTCTTTTTGAACTTTGGCCATGCGATGTTATACTTCACATGCTTTTTTAAACTACAAATCAAAGCAATGGAAAGCACCAGCATGGTCGTGTACGTTACAAACGAGTAAGGAAGAAAGTCAACATTCAACTTGATGATTCTACCCGCTAAAGTGGCTAATACGAACGCTATTATTGTTAATAGCGTTCCATAAATGATTCGTTCACTGTTTTTCATTATTTGTTCCTTTCATATTTAGTTAAAAACCGCTCTCAAACCTGTTGTTACAATTGATCGGCTCCAATATTTGTTTCTTGGATAAGGGGGTTGATATACCTATCTTTTTTACGTCTGTTTTTATAGACTATCGCCTTTTCCGGACAACGGTGGTAGCAACTCAAACAGGCAACACATTGATCGCCAAATATGATGCGCTCGTTTTCACGCTTGATGTTGCCGACCGGACATATTCTAATACACTTTTGGCAATCTGTACAATCCTCCGTGATGTTGAAATGTGTGGCCAGCATATGCCATTTTTCGCGGTTTTCAAGATGTTTTGACGTCCATCTATCTTTCTTGGGCTTTGGGATGATAATCTCTTTATCATCCCGGATGGCAGCAATAACAGGTATTAGACTCTCGGGAGCCTTCCGGAGAGCGCTTTTTATGGCAAACTTTGGCTGAGAAAAGGTCAAGGTATAGATTTCGGGCATCATGACAACCTGAACGGAGCGAATGTTAAGCCCGGTGTCTTTGCAAAGTTGATAAGCAAAGTATGGGGCATTGGCTTGCAATCCACCACAATTGAGTACAATGTACAGTGGCTTGGCGGATTTCATGTTAGCAATAAAATCGTAAACAAGCGTGGGTAAGCCATAACTATGAATAGGCGAAACAATGATAATCTTATCATACACGTTCACATCCCCTGTAAACTTGGGAATATAGCGTATTTCGCCACCTAATTCAGCCTTGATTTGCTCAGCGATAAAAAGACTGTTTCCCGTTGATGAAAAATAAAATATTCCGTTCATTTGACAATCCTCCTTTTAATGATATTTATTTATAAAATCATCCAATGTTTGATCTATCTCTTCACTATGCCCCTTCATCATATGCCCCCCATCAGGAAAAGTTACTAATGTGAGATTAGGAAAGCGATGTTTGGCAGCTTCAACCTTCTTAAAACTTGCTACATTATCATCTTCTGAATGAACAATTAAAGTCGGTACTTTTAATTCCTCAATAGGATACTCATCAAAATTCCTTTCCATATCCGGATTGGTTACTTTCCCATCAATAACTACCCCCTCTTTTCTTTCCGCGATAGGCATAATATCTTTTACCGTTGATGCCGGCATGCCCATAACCAGGGGCATAAGCGGACTGATTAAATACATGGCGTAATTAGATAGAAGGGGTTCCGGAGGTGCCTGATATTCCAGATATTTATCCGGCTTTTCATTGACCGGCATTGCAGAACAATAGAGTACTAAACCTTTAACTCGATCCGGATAATCTAACGCGAAACGAATAGCCGGGGTGCCACCGGCGG
>DUPB01000271.1 GCA_012838585.1 Bacteroidales bacterium | reverse complement strand
GCAGCGAAGCCAGCGCCTTCTCTTTATCCAGCTTGGCTTGAATCAGCGCCTCCCTCTTCTTGGTGATCTCCTCGTTTTGGCGCTTGATCTCCGCGGCCTGTTCCTTCTGCCATTTCGAGTACTCCCGTAGGTACTGCATCCTTCGGAGCGACTCGCCGATCGACTGGCCGGACAAGATAAACAGCAGTTTATTTTGGCTGTACTTCTGGTTCAACATCCCCTGGATCGCGTTGGCATAATTATCCTGCTTCTGCTTCAACTCCCGGTTCAAACGCTCAATCTCCCCCTCTAATCGACGCTCCTCTTTTCGCAGCACCTCAATTTCCCTTCGTTGCACGTTGATCAACTCTTTACGTGAAGCAATCTGCTTGTTGATCAGCTTAATGCGGTCTAAGATGGTAGTGGTGTGCTTCTTCACGTCCAGGTAGAGGCGATTGGTATTGCTGATATCCTCCTGCAACGCTTGCCGCTGCTTCTGCAGCGCCTCGATTTCGGCGGTCTGAGCGACAGCATGCAGCCCGATCACTGTAAAGAGCAATATGGTAACCACCCGCTTCATCGGCTATCCGCGATTATTTTTAGGATATCGTCCAGGGAAGTTTGGGTGTACGAAGCGGGTATCTGTAGGGAGAGCCGCGTACCATCGTTGATCACAACATCCGAAAAGAGGAACTCCGTGTTGAATACCCGATCGCCCGAGGTGATGGACGCCCTCATCGTATGCGGGAAGGCACTTTGGTTTAGGGCGATGAAGTGGCTGTAGCTCCATTGCAGGGAGTTCTCCTCTTCCGATTGTTTCAAGTGCGTGTAGGTCACGCGGTTGTCGCCGTTTACCGTGAATGAGTACTCGATATCCGACTTCGGGTCTTTAGCCGTGAGGTAGTAGTTGCTGTCGGGCGTACGGGTATAGGAGAAGCGCCGGAAGTCGGCCGGTGTGACCTCCGCCTTATTGGCCACGAACAGCGTGTTGGTGAATAGCGACTGCAAGGTGTAGAAGTCGAACCCCACCGGGTAGTGCCCCTTGAGCGTGGTGATCGCCTCTTTGACGTACCGCTTCTCCATCCGATCGAGTAGCGCGATCGTGTCAGGATCAACGTACAGGCGAAACAGCTCCACCCCGAAGAGGGGCTGTATGGAGATTTGCAACGCGTTATCTTTCACGATGCGGATCTGGGCTTTTGAGCTGCGCGCACGGGTACCGTTCGTCAGTTTCAAATCCAGTCGTGCGGACAGCGTCTCGTAGGGAAAGCTCTCCGCGAGGATATCCTTGAAGAGCGCGTCATCCCTCTTCTCTGCCACGGGTGTCGTGAAGTCGACAACCCGTCTCTTCGCCTTGCACCCTGCCAGGGTCAATGCCATTAAAAGGAATATAATAAACCTGTATTTCATAATTCTCCTGTCTTGATTTTTTGGTTCAATGCCTCCGAGTCACCCCCCAACTCTTTCGCCTTCAACCACTCCCTCGCTGCCCCTTCCGTGTCGCCCGTCTTGTACAGCACGTCGCCGTAATGTTCATGTAGCACGGCCGAGGGCTCCTCTTTGCTGTACTCGATCGCCTTCTCTAAATATATTTTCGCCATCACGTAGGCCCCCTGCTCGAACAGCACCCATCCGTAGGTATCCAGGAAGGTGGGATTCGTCGGCTCCAGCTTGACGGTAATCCCGCTCATCTGTTCCGCCTTATCGAGCTCCCGTTTTTGCAGGGAGAGGAAGTAGCTATAGTTGTTAAGCACGTGCAGGTTTTGGGGATCGAGCTTCAACGCCTGCTCGTAACTCTCGAACGCCGTGACGGTGTCCCCCAGGAGGTGATGCAGGTCACCGATTTGCCCGTGGAAGTTCGACTCCACGATGGAATTAGGAAAGCTGGCCTTCTCCAGCGCCTCCTCGAAAACACGCAGCGCCTCCTCGTACTTCTCCTGCTGGAAATAGGCTCCACCTAAGTAAAAGTAGAACTGAGGCTCCCCGGGTAGGTGCTTCAACGCCTCCGTGGTGATCTCCACCACCTTGTCTAAATCCTCGTTGGGCACGGCAATGCGCAGCATCTGATCGTACCCCGCGGGATCTTCGGGGTTCTCGCGGGCGAAGATCTCGAACTGCTCCATGGCCCCTTCCGGGTTCTCCTGCAGCAGGAGGACGCCCCCGTAGATTAAATTTAGCCGGGAGGCATTGGGGTGTTGCTCGAAGAGCGATTCAAAAAGGGGATTAGCCTGGGTGAGCTCTTGCTCCGTCTGCTGCAGGATGGCCAGGTATCGGGTGAGCAGCTGCAGCTTAGCGTCCAGCTCCATCGATGGGGAGGTGATAGCCTTCGTCAGCACGGCTTGCGCTTCGACCCGGTTGTTGGTTCGCTCGTAATAGTTGACCATGGCGATGGTCAGCGGGGGGAAGTCGGGGTCAATCTCCCGTGCCTGCTCTAAGTAACGGATAGCGTCATCATTCCGGTTATCCTCCATGCAGAGCTCGGCCATCAGCACCAGGTACTTGGGGTCGGTCGGGTTCTTATCGATGATCTGCTGGATTTCACCGTAAGCCTCCTCCTTCTTATCCATCATGGAGTATAGCCGAAACTTGTTCAAGGTCAACATCTCCGTGATACCCGTCCGTTTCTCCAGCTCGTTCAACGAAGCTACTGCCTTTTCCAGCTCCCCGTTATCCGCGTACGCGTTGGCCATCTCGAAATGGAGTTCCTGCTTATCGGGGTACAGCGCCAGCATCCGCTCATAAATATCCACCACCTCCTGTTTTAGGCCTAGCTCTTTACTTAGGCCAGCCAGCACCATGTTGTAGTAGTAGTTGGTCTCGTCGTACTGCACCGCCTTCCTGAAAAAATCGAGCGCCCTGTTTTTCTCCTGCAACACGTTATAGAACGTGCCCAGCTCGACGAGGACGTTCGCGTTGGTCGAGTCCAGCGCGTGGCAATGCAACAGGAGGTCCAACGCCTCGTCGTACTTGCCCAACGCCTTGGCGTTCAGCGCCGCGTAGAAATAGTAATCGAACTTCCGCTGCTCGTTTCCTTGAATGATATCTTCTGGGGGAGTGTCTTGTTGTGCCCCAACCGCCGTCGCCTCGGGTGAAACCGGTTCCGGATATATCATCGCCGTCACAACCTCGGTAGAGGCCAAGCCATACCCAACCTTCGCCGAAACTGAAAACAACCCCGGTATGGCAAACAAGGTGACGAGCCAGAAGCCCCTCCGTATGGTGTTCACGTAACGCATGAATAACGATTCCATTTACTGCTTCCCGGTATGACCAAACCCGCCGGCGCCCCGCTCGGTTTCATCCAGGGCGTCCACTGGCTCCCACTCCACCCGCGCATGTTGGGCGATCACCATTTGGCAGATACGTTCCCCGTCATTCACGGTGAAATCTTGGTTTGACAGGTTCACCAGGATCACCCCTATCTCGCCGCGGTAGTCGGCATCGATCGTCCCCGGGGCATTCACGATACTGATCCCGTGCTTGATGGCCAAACCGCTGCGAGGCCGTATTTGCGCCTCGTACCCTTCGGGCAGCTGGATATAGAGGCCGGTCGGCACGAGCGACCGCTCCAGCGGCTTCAAGGTGATGGGCTCCTCCAGGTTGGCCCGCAGGTCCATACCCGCGGCAAACAACGTCGCGTACTCGGGCAGGGGGTGCCGGGATCTATTTACTATTTTAATTTTCATTTTAAGTCTCTCCTCTTTACTCAACTTTCTCAACTTTGACATTTCCGCTTAAGCATCGTTTAGCGAATAGTTACTCCATTCGACATAGTCAGGGTAAATCTTGTCCTTGCTTTCGCTTATCGCAAACCTCACAACCTTCACATTCCATCAAAAACGAGTGGAACTCGCGTTGATTAGGAATTCTCTTTCGCACGCACGCCTTCACACACCTACCTCCACACGTTCGCCTTTGCATTCTCACCCTTGCACACGAAACCGCCCATATCACCCAAGTCCCAACTTATTAATCGTGCGAATGTATACATTTTCGGGGAATTAACGGTCGAATTCAGGAAAATTAAGTCACCACCGCCCCGCTAACGAAGCCAAATTCGCACTGGACAAGTTCGTTGACGATCTGTTGCCCCTGTTCAACTTCGAGTTTTCCGCAACAACAACCAATTCACAGGACGAAAATCAGGATGCCCCACGGATACGCCGTCGAAGATTGCCCCCAACGGCGGTTAATTCACGGGGAGCGGTTTCATTTGAACGGGAAAAATCTTATCTTCGCGTATATGGGTGGACAAGAGGATTTGTTATCGAAACTGCGGGAAACGTTGGAACAGCAGGGGATTGACTCGTTCCATATCCTGGAGGACCTCGTTCCGGTCGAGGTTCAGATGGAGTACTTCCGCTATTTCGAGCGATTGCGCCGGGAGAACGAGCCTTTCATGCGCGACGAGGAGGTAGCCCTGCTCTTCTCCCCCGATGCTACCATTGAACGTAAAAAGCGGAGCCTCACCCTGCTGGCCTCTATCCCCGACGTGAGCGCGTACCGCTCCATCGAAACGTACCACAGCAGCCCGCTTGAGCCCGAGTTAGCCCACTGGTCGTCCATGGCCCTGGTGAGCAGCCGCATCATCTTGAGCTCCTACCTTTCTGGACAGCAACAGGTCTACATATCTTCCGGCTTGGGTGGCCACGGCAAGAAGCTCCGCTTCTTCACCGTCTTCACCACGACCGAGCGGCAACCCTTTACCGACCTACAACGGGAAATCGTGACCCGCGAGTTCACCTTTCAACTGGAGCAAGCTGACGTGGTCATCGAGAAATTCGTCACCAAGGAGAACTACTTCACCATACAGCTACTTTTCACCTTCGACAAAGATGCCAAATCAATCCTCGACGCCGCCGTACACGAGTGTAACCAGTACGGAAATTTTCTTGACACCAAGTACCTTTTCACGAACGTAAAAGTGCTAAACGATCGGGAAATTGAGAGTTTACTGGCCAAGCGGTGATAAGTAAAGGGTGATTCATGGAGAGATTAAGCAACGGCAACAGTTTTTGAAATTTCAAACTGTAATCCCAATGCATCAATGATACGTAAAAAAGTGGAAGCGCTGGGAGAAATAATGCCTCTCTCTACACGAGAAATATAGGCTCTATCCACATTAAGCATTTTGGCAAGTTGAGCCTGCGTGATTTTTTCTTCCTTTCGGGCCTTGGATATGATTTGACCTACGCAAAAATCATACGCTTCCTGACGAAATTGTTCACGTTCGGGCGTGCCTTCTTTCCCGTAAAGCTCATCAATCATATCATTTACGCTGTGCAACTTGTTGTTTGTACTCATCGTATTCTTTTTTAATTTTTAATGCTCTATCAATTTCGTTCTTTGGCGTTTTTTGCGTTTTCTTTTGAAAACCGTTAAATAATACAACAATGTTCCCAAGGTCAAAAACAAAAAAAATACGGTAAATATTACTCCCATATTCGATACGCAATTGAAAAACACCTTCTCTGATATGGGTAATAAATTTAGACGATATGCGATTCTGAGTAATGAGCATCTCCAATACATACAGTACTTTTTGCTTCTCTTGAATTGTCAAAGTCGCGAAAAAATCGTTGAAATAATTGCCAAAGTACACAATTTCCCGTTTCATTAAACAAAGGTAATTAAAAAAATTGTATTATCATACACATCAAAGGGAAAAACAGTACGAAGAAATAGGGAATGTTCCTAATATTATAGAAATACCCACCCGTAACACCCAATTTACCTGATCAAATCATAGAAATTATCCATTTCCGTTAAAAAACGCTTGACTTGGTAGTTACAATACCACTCCACGGTTGTGAGTAATTTTTAGTAACTTTGTGTTTCTAAAAAACAGACAAGTATGGATGTAAGCAACATTGAAAACATTGAACTAAGTTACCTGAGCATTGATGACTACGAGGAGTTAAAGCAGATCATGATTGAAATCTACTCCGATAAACCAGGTGGATACTGGAGAAAAGAGCAGATTCAAAAACTCATCAATATTTTTCCCGAGGGACAGGTAGTGATCAAGGTAAACGGAAAGCTGGCCGCCTGCGCGCTTTCCATTATCGTGGACTACAAGAAGCTGGGCGACAAACACACCTATAAACAGATTACCAGGGATAATTTCAGCGCACACACCCCGAAAGGCGACGTGCTGTACGGTATAGAGGTATTTGTTAGTGAAGAGTTCCGTGGGCTTAGACTGGGAAGGCGACTTTATGACTACCGCAAAGACCTTTGCGAACGACTTAACCTGAAATCGATCATCTTTGGTGGACGGATGCCCAACTATCACCTGTATGCCGACAAGCTTTCGCCCCGCGAATATATCAGGAGCGTGCGCCTGAAAGAGATGGACGACCCGGTGCTCAACTTCCAAATATCGAACAACTTTCAGCCTGTTCGGGTACTCCGCGGATACTTGCCTGGCGATGAAGAAAGCAACGAGTATGCCGTGCTGATGCGCTGGGACAATATCTACTACGAGGAGCCGACCGAGGAAGCCACCATCGCCAAAAAGATTGTCCGATTAGGGCTTATCCAGTGGCAGATGCGCTCATACCAAAACTTGGGCGATATGATGCAGCAGGCGGAGTTTTTTATCGATGCCGTTTCCGGGTATCGTTGTGACTTCGCGCTATTCCCCGAGTTTTTTAACGCCCCGCTGATGGCCCAGTACAACCACCTTTCTGAACCCAATGCCATCCGTGAACTGGCCAAATACACCGAAGAAATAGTCAACAACATGTCGGAGTTGGCTATTTCATACAACATCAACATCTTGACCGGCAGCATGCCCGAAATGCGCGACAACCACCTCTACAACGTGGGATATCTTTGTCGCCGTGACGGCTCGCGGGAGAAGTACGAAAAGCTTCACGTTACACCCGACGAGGCCCGCGTATGGGGGATGCAGGGTGGTGACGTGGTGAAAACATTCGACACGGACTGCGGGAAAATAGGGGTGCTCATCTGCTACGACGTGGAATTCCCGGAACTTCCGCGCCTGCTGGCCGATGAGGGGATGCAAATTCTTTTCGTCCCGTTCCTCACCGACACGCAAAACGGCTACTCGCGTGTAAGACACTGCGCGCAGGCACGAGCCATCGAGAACGAGTGCTACGTAGCCATCGCCGGATGCGTGGGCAACCTGCCGAAAGTGCACAATATGGACATACAGTATGGACAGGCGATGGTCTTCACCCCGTGTGATTTCGCGTTCCCAACCAACGGGGTAAAAGCCGAGGCCACGCCCAACACGGAGATGATTCTGATTGCCGACGTGGACTTGGATTTGCTGAACGAGCTAAACCAGTTCGGAAGCGTGAGAAACCTGCGAGACAGGAGGAAGGATATTTACACGTTGAAAAGGCGCTAAGTAATCTGCTCCCAAGAGCAAATATACACCCTTGCCTACTAACAGCGATTAGTCTTGTTCAAGCGTTTCAATTGTCACATTCTAAGTTCGGGAACTAACAAACCATCAGCCTTCACGGTAAGATAATGAAACGACGTTCATCCTCGGCATTCGCCGACAGCAAGCCACACTATAAAATCCTCAACGGGTTGCGCGGCGTGGCGGCGCTCATGGTCATCTGGTACCACGTTTTCGAAGCGTTTGCCACGAGCCCTTTCGACCAGCGATTTAATCACGGATATATGGCGGTCGACTTCTTCTTCGTTTTATCGGGTTTCGTTATCGGGTACGCCTACGATGACCGATGGGGCAAAATGGGCAAAAAGGATTTTTTCAAACGCCGCTTAATCCGCCTACACCCCATGATCATCATGGGAACGGTGCTGGGGGTGATCACCTTTCTGATCCAAGGCAGCGTGCAGTGGGACGGCACCAAAGTGTCGCTCTCGTTCGTGATGTTGGCCATGCTTTTGCACCTGTTCCTGTTACCCGCCTTACCGGGAACGGGCGCGGATGTGCGGGGCAACAACGAGATGTTCCCCCTCAACGGTCCCACCTGGTCGCTTTTCTTCGAGTATATCGGCAACATACTGTACGCGCTCTGGCTGCGTAAACTCTCTACCCAAGCGTTGCGGGTGGTCGTCATCCTGTCGGGCGCGGGACTGGCATCGTTCGCCCTCTTCAACCTTTCGGGCTTCGGCCATTTGGGCGTGGGGTGGACGTTGCTCGACAACAACTTCTTGGGCGGCATGCTGCGGTTACTGTTCGCTTTTTCGATAGGAATGTTGATGTCGCGCAACTTTAAGCCCGTGAAAATCAGGGGTGCCTTCCTGATCTGCAGCTTGGTCATTATCGGGGTGCTTTCGGTTCCCTATATCGGGGGTCCTGACTCCCTCTGGATGAACGGGCTGTATGACGCGGTGTGCACCATCGTGATATTTCCCGCCTTGGTTTACTTAGGGGCATCGGGGAAGACAAATGGCAAGGCATCAGAAAAACTTTGCCGGTTTTTGGGCGATATCTCCTACCCGCTGTACATGGTACACTACCCCTTTATGTACCTGTTTTACGCATGGGTATGGAAGAACGGGTTCACCTTCTCGCAAACCTGGATGGTGGGGGTTGGACTGTTCGTCGGGAATATCGTTCTCGCTTATGTCCTGTTGAAAATCTATGACGAGCCTGTTCGGAGAGCTCTGGCAAAGCGATTTCTACATAGCAAGTAAAGCGTTTTCCGTGTTATGGGAAGTCAACGTTACCAAAAATTGGACATTTAAAGTTGCCGATTACACGTATGGGAATTATCGACCAATGGGGAAATGGGTTAAAGCTTATCGCTGATGAATTAAAAGAGTATCCTCAAATTGAATTTCGTTGGAAAGAGGTAGGGCTCTCCTTTCAAGTACAATTTGTCAAACTAAACTATGACTCGGAGCAAGAGTTAGGGCAAGAGTTGGGGCAAGAGTTAAAAAACCAATTTAGATAATAAAACGTGAAGGAAATGGATTTCGAACAACTATTCAACTTCCTGGCGCATTTGCAGATCTATAACGAGCGCTACTGGTTCAACGAACACAAAGGGGAGTACGAGCGGGCACGGGAAACGTTTACCACATTGATCGATGCACTTATCCCACCACTCATCGAGCTGGATGAAAGCATAGGCATGGTGACCGCCTCGGAATGCATATTCCGCATTTACCGCGATATTCGCTTCTCACCCGATAAAACACCCTATAAAACACACATGGGGGCGTTTATCGCCAAGGGAGGGCGGAAAACACGACAGGCGGGATACTACATCCACCTGAAACCGGACGAGTCGTTTATCTCAGGGGGTATCTATGCGCCCGATCCCGCCACGCTGGAGTCCATACGAAATTATATCTACCACCATCCCGATGAAATTCGGGCAATTCTGGATAACAAGCCGTTTAAAAAACTTTTCCCGAAACTATCGGAAGAAGATAAGCTCAAAAACCCGCCACGGGGATATTCGAAGGAGTGCAAAGAGATCGAGCTGATAAAAAACAGGCACTTTATCACTTATCGCGAGCTGGACAACGAGTTTTTCATGCAGGAGAACGTGATCGAACGCTTAATGGAGCTGTTCAAGGTGCAATACCCGTTCAACGCGTTTTTAAACGAAGCGGTGAAGTAGAAGGATGGGATATTATTCTGATTGGCATTAATTTTGCGGCCAAGCAGCAAGAAACTTCTAACGGGGCTGACTCACTTTGAGATAGTCCCGTTTTGTTTTGAAAAACAATCGGACTTAACCATTTTGAAATTTTCTGACAAAAAGTTCAAGTATTTTCGTAGAAGTCGATAGTTTGAAGAATACCCAACAGACACAAAACATTGAGCCTAAGCCCAAATAAAGTATACCATGGCATGTTAGAAGAGCCGAAAGACAAAAACGGGCAGGGAGATGAGCATTATCCCAAACTCTCGTTTTTAAATATTTTTAAAACATTAACACATCCAGGCCATTGTTTAAGCTAATTATAATTATTTTTGTAAGTAGCGCGTTTTTCTGCGGCTTGTGATTTATAAAGGGTGTAATTTTTAGGTTTTTAAAGTAACCTCGGTGTTGTAATGTAAATTGTTTATGTATGGAACAGACATGTTTAAAATTATCACTAAACATCAAAGATTCCATACACCGAATTGTAATTGATTAAAATAATCGTATGAAACCCTCATGACTAATTAATACACCCTTGAGAATGAAAATTTGACGGGGAAGAACTGTTCCGCTCACGTTCCTTTTTATTAGCTTTATCCCGTCTGCCTTGCAGGCGTAGT
>DUPB01000270.1 GCA_012838585.1 Bacteroidales bacterium | reverse complement strand
TGAATATGAAGGTGGATGTGATTTTAGGGCTCCAGTGGGGCGATGAGGGAAAAGGGAAGGTGGTAGATGTGCTTACTCCAAACTACGAGATGGTAGCACGCTTTCAGGGGGGACCCAACGCGGGGCATACGCTTGAGTTCGAGGGGAAGAAGTTCGTGCTGAGGTCGATTCCCTCCGGTATCTTCCAAGAGGGTAAGCTAAATGTCATTGGCAACGGCGTGGTTATTGACCCCGCACTTTTTAAGCAGGAGGTGGAGGGATTAGAAGAAGCTGGCCACCCGCTTCAGGAGAGGCTTTGCATATCCAAGAAAGCGCACCTGATCCTGCCAACCCACCGGCTGTTGGATGCCGCCGCGGAAAAGGCCAAGGGCGATGCCAAGATCGGTACCACGGGACGGGGCATCGGGCCGACCTACACCGATAAGATCAGCCGCCAGGGGTTGAGGGTGGGTGACCTCTTCCACGATTTTGAAATGAAGTACCGGAACGCGGTGCTAAGGCATAAAGAGATACTGGACCGAAGTGAACTGGAGTATGACCTCGCTGCACTCGAAAAGCAGTGGTTCAAAGGGGTGGAGAAATTGAGAGAGTTCCGGATCGTGGATAGCGAGCACCTGGTGCAGCGCTACCTGCGCGAGGAGAGAAAGGTGCTGGCAGAAGGGGCGCAAGGCACCATGCTGGACATCGACTTCGGCTCGTATCCCTTCGTGACCTCCTCCACGACCACCTGCGCCGGGGCATGCACCGGGCTGGGCGTTGCACCCAACCAGATTGGCGAAGTGTTCGGCATTTTCAAAGCCTACTGTACCCGGGTGGGGAGTGGTCCTTTCCCGACGGAGCTGTTCGATGAAGATGGACAGCGGATGAGGGACCAGGGGAACGAGTACGGCTCGGTGACGGGACGCCCGCGCCGATGCGGCTGGATTGATCTGGTGGCCCTGCACTACGCCATCCGGCTGAACGGCGTGACCAAGCTGGTGATGATGAAGAGCGATGTGCTCGATAGCTTCGAACGGGTAAAGGCGTGCGTCTCCTATCGGGTGGACGGGAAGGTGACCGATGAACTGCCCTTCGACCTCGAAACGAACCTCGAACCGGTCTACGTGGAGCTGCCAGGATGGAAAACGGACTTGACAGCGATGCAGTCGGAGGACGAGTTCCCCAGTGAGTTCAACCACTTCCTGGCTTTCCTGGAGAAGGAACTGGGCGTTCCCATCGTTATCGTGTCGGTAGGACCGGATAGGTCGCAGACGATTATTCGATCGTAATAGAGGGCAGGTAAAACGTACGCTTCGCTCCAATGGCTGGCAACGACAGCTGTTCGTTTGTCATCCATTAGCGCTGAAGCGGCACAGTTTTTGTTACTTTAATTAGGTATTAAACAACAACGTAATATGGCAATAATCTGGATTTTATTTTTTGCGATCGCTATCGCGGGGTGGATCGTGCAAGGCACGCTCCAGAGTAGGTTTAAGAAGTACTCCAAGATTCCGCTCCGCAATGGTATGACGGGCAAAGAGGTGGCAGAGAAGATGCTGCACGATAATGGCATTTATGATGTGCAGGTGATCTCCGTTAAGGGACAGCTCACGGATCACTACAACCCGCTGAACAAGACCATTAACTTGAGTGAGCCGGTGTATGGGTCGTACAGTGTAGCCGCGGCGGCCGTGGCGGCCCACGAAACGGGACACGCCATACAGCACGCGGTGGGCTACGCCCCGTTAAAGATGCGGTCGGCATTGGTGCCGGTAATCTCGTCTACCTCTAAGTGGATGATGTGGGTCATTTTGGCCGGTATTCTCCTGATACAAGTTTTTCCGATGTTGTTATGGATTGGTATCGCGATGTTTGCCCTCACCACCCTCTTCAGCTTTGTCACGCTCCCTGTGGAGAAGAACGCGACCAACCGGGCCATCCGGTGGTTGAGCAGCGCGGGGATTACCGACGTGAGCAACCACAACCAGGCGGAAGACGCGCTCCGGTGGGCAGGGTATACCTACGTGGTCGCTGCCCTGAGCTCTTTGGCAACGCTTTTCTACTATATTATGATCGCGATGAGTGGCAGCCGGAGGTAAAATATTAAATCATAAACCCATTGTATGAACCGAAAACTTTTGATTAGAGACCTCACGTTGAGGGATGGACAGCAGTCCGCTTTCGCCACGCGGATGAACCAGTCGCAAGTAGACCGGGTATTGCCTTTCTACAAGGAGGCCAACTTTTACGCCATGGAGGTGTGGGGTGGGGCCGTGCCCGATTCCGTGATGCGCTTTTTGAATGAGAACCCGTGGGATCGGCTGGAGAAGATTCACCATGCTGTGGGGGATGCTTCCAAGTTAACGGCACTCTCGCGCGGGCGCAACTTGTACGGTTACGCGCCCTACCCGGATGAGATCATTGACGGCTTCTTCAAAAACGCGGTGGCGTCGGGGCTGAACATCATGCGCATTTTTGATGCGCTCAACGATGTCAATAACGTGAAGTCGAGCGTGAAATATATCAAGAAATATGGGGGCATGGCCGATTGCGCGGTATGTTATACCGTGGATCCGAAACCGGAGGAGACGGCAGCTCAGCAGAAACCTAAGAAAGGGGGACTCTTTGGACTGTTTGGCAGGAAGAAGCCAGTAGTGAGCGGTGTGACCTACGAGCCGGTCTTTACCAACGACTACTTCCTCAACAAGGCTAAGGAGATGCGTGCCCTGGGTGCCGACATGATCACGATCAAGGATATGAGCGGACTGATCCCGCCTTCAAGGGTAGCCCAGTTAATTCCCCTGTTCAAGAGGGAGCTGGACGTGCCGATCGATTTTCATACCCACTGTACACCCGGCTTCGGGTTGGGCGCGGTCCTCACGGCCATCATGCACGGTGTTGACGTGGTGGATACCGTGATCTGGAACTTCGCGGGGGGACCGGCCGCACCGGCACTGGAGCTGATTTACATCTTCTGCCAAAAGCTGGGTGTCGAGCTGGACGTCAACATGGAGGCGGTAGCCAAGATCAACGAGGAGTTGCTGACCATTCGCCAAGAACTGGACAAGTACGACGCGGTGAAACAGTTCCCGAACCCGTTCAACCCGTTGACCGACAAGCTGCCCGCGGAGGTGGACCAACAGTTTGACCGGGCAATCGCCGCCGTGAAAAATGAAGACGAAGAGGTGCTCTTGCAGGCGTGCCATGCGATTGAGGCCTACTTTGGATTCCCGGCCCCGGATGAGCAGGTGAAGAACGCGGAGATACCCGGTGGCATGTACACCAACATGGTGGCGCAGCTCAAACAGTTTAATGCCCTGGAGATCCTGCCCGAGGCGATGAAATTGATCCCCAGCGTGCGGCGTGACGCCGGATTGCCACCCCTGGTGACGCCCACCAGCCAGATCGTGGGGGCACAAGCGGTCAACTCGGCTCTGAACCAGAAGAACGGTCGCCCCAAGTACGCGAATCCCTCTAACCAATTCGTGGCGCTGGTCAAGGGTGAATATGGGAAGACGCCCATACCCGTGGATCCCGAGTTCCGGTACCAAATCGCAGGCACCCGGGAGGAGGTGGAGTACGATACGTCTACCTACAAGCGCCAGGATAACCCGACGCTCGAAGAGTACGGCGGGGTACGATTAGCCAAGGATGAGAAAGAGGAACTCCTGATGGAGCTTTTCCCCGCGGTGGCAACCGGTTTCCTGCGAAAGCTCCGGCAAGAGGAGTGGGAAGCGCAACAGGCAGCGTTGGCCGCGGAAGAGGTGCGACCAGAAACGGCAGGAGCAGCGAACGATATTCAGCCGGTGGACGAAGTGGTGGGACACCGCGTGAAGAGTCCCATGTACGGCACGATACTGGAGGTGCTCGTGAAAGTGGGCGACAGTGTGAAGAAGGGGGATAATGTCGTGATCCTGGAGGCGATGAAGATGGAGAACGAGATCGCCACGGAAGTGGCCGGGAAAGTCCATCGAATCTTCGTTACGGAGGGAGAAATCGTGAAAGATGG
>DUPB01000029.1 GCA_012838585.1 Bacteroidales bacterium | reverse complement strand
TTCAACTACCGATTCATTTGGAAGAAATAATACGGGTGGGATCTAATTGATACTCCTTGGGGGAAACGCCGAAATGCTTTTTAAACGCTTTCGAAAAATAGGAATAGGAGCGAAAGCCCGTTTGTTCCGCCACTTCAGAAAGCGAAACGGGGTCGTTGATGATCTTTTCGGCGGCGGACTTCAACCGGTAACTCCTTACGAAGTCATTCGGTGAAATATCCGTGAGGCCCTTTATTTTTCGGTAAAAGACAGAGCGACTACATCCTAGCTCACGTGCGATGTAGTCAATGTCCAGACCGGGATCGGCCATTTTTTCTTCCAACAGTGATGTCAGCTTTTCCATGAACAGTTTATCTCGCGTGTTCAAGGTAACCGGCATAAGTTCACGCTCCTTTTCCCGAGGGGTGGAGAAATAATTTCGCAATGTCTCTTTGTTCTTGAGCAAGTTGCTCACTGTTAGCAAAAGGTAATCGGGATGAAAGGGTTTGCAAATATAGGCGTTCGCCCCCTGTTCAAGCCCTTCTATCTGCTCGGGCATGGATGTTTTCGCCGTGAGCAACACAACTGGGATATGGCAGTACTCGAGGTTATTTTTGACACGCGCGCAGAGTTCATACCCGGAGAGCCCCGGCATAAGCACGTCACTTAGCACCAAATCGGGAGGTTCATTTTGTACAAGCTCCCAACCTTGGTTGCCGTCCATGGCTTCAATGACATGATACTCCTCGGAAAGAAGATTGGAGATGAAATCCATTAACTCGATATTATCTTCAACGATCAACACGGAATGGCGTGGTTTCTGAGTTGTCAATGGTTTGGTGCTCTTTCGCGTGGTTGACGCTTTAGGTATATCCAACGCCACGGTATCTCGTGGGGGGGTCTCTTTCTCAAGAGCGGAATAAACATCTCGCGCTGGAATAACGAATGAAAACTCCATCCCCTTTTCCGGCTTCAAATGGGCACGTATACCCCCTTTATGACTTTCCACGAGCGTTTTGGTGTAGTGCAGACCTATGCCGCTTCCGCTATAGTCCCGATTAAGTCCCGAGACCCCACTAATCTGCCTGTACCGGATAAATAGATCCTTGAGTTTGTCTTCAGGAACTCCCGACCCCGTATCAGAAACCGTAACCTCCAAAAATAAGCTACAATCGGAGAACTTGTTTTCACCATACAGTTGAATGCATTCATCCTTCTCCACCATACGTGTGAGCAACTCTACCGCCCCATTCCGTGGGGTATGTTTGATGGCGTTGGAAAGCAAATTATACACTGTTTTTTCCACCTTATCGGTATCGACCCATAGCGTTTCACCGGGAACATGCGGATTAAACAGGAGCTTTACCCCTTTCCTTTCTGCAAGATAGAGAAATGATTCGTAAATACCTTGTAGTACCCGTATAATATCTGCTTCTTGAACGTTCAGCATTAAAGCCCCGTTTTCGATTTTCTCAAAATCAAGGAGTTGGTTGATTAAATGCAACATCCGATGAACATTCCTATAAACGGTATTCAGCAAGTTCAATTCTTGACCTTCCCATCTCGTTGAGGTGTAAAGTTTTTCCAGCGGGGCAGAAATAAGCGTTAGCGGAGTACGTAGTTCATGAGAGATATTGGTGAAAAAATTGATTTTCATTTTGGATACCTCTTTTTCCCGCATTCGTTCATTATGCTCCATCTCGGCAAGTTGCTTGTTTATCTTGGTATGATACCAAAACCGGAATACCACGGATAAAATGACCAAGAGTAAAATGGCATAACCTGTCCATGCTTGCCAGGAAAACCATGGGGCGGGCTTGACGGTAATTTTCAAACTTGCCGGAGAGATGCTTTCAATTCCATCACCGTTCATCGCGGTAACGAGAAACAGGTACTTCCCTCGGGGAATGTTAGAATAAGTGGCTCGACGGAAGTCACCCACCTCGTTCCAATGCTTGTCGAAACCCTCCAGCATGTATTTGTATGTAAGTTTAGTGGGTGCTGAGAAGTCAATTCCCGCGTAATCCAATGAAATGGTTGTTTGCTTATGAGTAAGCACTATCTCTGTGGTATGGGAAATGTTTTTGGTTAAAACAGATCCTTTGGGTGCCGGCTGAACACTTTGGTTAAATATTTTCAGATCCTCGATGTTAATAAGAGGGGGGGTTTGATTGGGTAGAATAGACGACGGTTTAAAGAAAGTAAGCCCGTGATTGCCGGCGAAAAATATTTGCCCATCGTCTCTCCTGCATCCCGCCTTTTCGTGGTATTGATCGCCCAACGTGCCGTCATTTTTAAAAAAATTAGAGATGACAGGCTCTTTTCCCGTGAGTTTTAAGCGGGATATTCCATGTAAGGTGCTCATCCAAATATCGCGATTCAGGTCTTCTTGAAAACAGAGTACGTTGTTACTCGGCAACCCGTTATCTATAGAAAAATGGCCATACGCGCCGTCAAGGTACCAGGCGGCCCCGTTCCCGTAGCTCCCCATCCACACACGGTGTCGCGAGTCTTCAAACAAAGTCACGCTACGGTTTGCCACCTGGCTTATTCCCTCCGGGAAGTCAAGTAGTTGAGGAACCGAATCCCCGTTCCGGATCCTGAAAACACCTTCTCCAAACACGCTAAACAAGATATCGCCTGAACGTAAAACACAAATATCGGGAACATTGGATGAATAGACCTTATCAGTCGTCACCCCTTCATCGCTTACCGATACCCTATACAAGCCATCCCAAGTACCCAGCCAGATATTTTGCGCTTGATCTTCTTTTATAACCCGTACATTTTCTACATTTAAGCGCTGGATAATGGAAAGTTGTCCCTCTCCCGTTACCCGAACAACGATTAACCGTGTTTCAAAGGCAAGCCATACCCGTTGCTGAGAATCAATGAAAATCGCTTCCAGGAATTCATTTTTACCCGGGAGTAAACGCTGATTTTCATACTTGACCCATTCCCCGGATGGACTATATCGGTATAACCCGTCATAACGGGTTGCAATCCATAAATGATGGGCTTCGTCCTCCATAACGCGGGTAACAAACTTACCCTTAAATTGGTTACTCAATATAGGATCATCGTTAAAACAGTCCGACTGCTTGTTAGCTACGGTATATCCTTTATCGTACGTTCCTATCCAAGCGTTCCCCTGTTTATCAATATAACAGGTGTGAAGTTGAGCGGAATTATCAGGGTTAAACCGCGCCGGTGAGTTTTGTTGCAATTTCTGGGATAAGAGATCATAATAGAAGAAACCCTCTGTCGCGGTGCCAATTAACAGTTTTAAGGGTTCCACCTCTTTGATGAAGTTTATTTGTGTCTGGTTCAACTTGGCGCTTTCAGGTATTGCCGGGAAATCGGGACTTTTAAAAGAGTATGAGCTCGGGTCGAACAAGATGATTCCCGCGTTCGTCCCCAGCCACCATATCCCTTGGGGATCTGAATACATGCACGTTACACTTCTACTACCCGGCAAGGAGAAATACTTCCAAAAGAGACTATCTTCCCTAACTGCCAATCCCTGCTGTTCACTTAACCCCATCCACAAGCGATGCATATCATCCTCCCAGAAAAGATTTACGAACTGTGGCTCCCACGGGAAAGAAAAGGTTTGTTTCTCTTTGTCAGCTATGCCCGGCCCCAAAGGCGTCGCCAACCAAATTTCACCATTATGGTCTTCAAAAAAAGAGTAGACAGGCGCAATAATGCTTGAATAACGAAATTGGCTTTTCTCGAAATCGAAAATATTCACCCCGTTAGCCGTACCTACCCAAAAAGTATGCGAGGAGTCTATCAATAAAGAAAAAACAAAATCATGACCAAGAGATGTGCTGTCGGTCGGAACATGTGAAAAATGGCGGTACTCGTATCCATTGTATTGGTTTAACCCACCTAACGTGGCTATCCACATGTACCCTAAAGAGTCTTGAGCGAAAGCATTTACATCCAAGTGCGATATATCCGGTGAAAGGGTTACAGGGTTCCTCGTTTGCACCGTTTGCGCATGAACCGTTTGCCCATGGATCTGTACCCCAAAAATGGCCGCGACGAATGAATAGAAGATCACGGTTGCAATAACTACTCTTTCTCTAAGACGCATGTACGAGCGATCAATTATATCCTTTTTGTTAGACCAGTGAGATTTTCAAACGTTAAGATACAAACTATTATTTTACCAAAGAACAGTTAATACAAAAAAAAGGTAAATATCACCGGAGCCTGTGAAAATAAACCTGTAAGTGCAAAAAAACGAACAGATATTACAACACATGCAGCCTTTACAAATGTTATATTTGTAGGCATACCATTGATTAAATATCTAAAAATAATAAACGAATTGCATGAAAACAAAAAAGTGTACCTTCATCTTGGCCTTCTTGCTCCTTGTCTTCAATTTCTCTAACTTACAGGGGGAGGAAAAATCCCAGAGTATAAGGGTCTGTGACCTGAAGTCGGAGTACCAAACCAACCCGATAGGTATAGATGTGGCTCCACGGTTTAGCTGGCGGCTGGAGTCCGATAAGCGGGGGGTACTACAGACCGCTTACCAGGTCATGGTCTCCTCCTCGTTAGAGAAGCTCCAGTCCGATATCGGGGACATCTGGGACAGTGGAAAAATCGAGTCCCCCATGTCGGTTGGCATCCCTTTTGACGGGGATAACTTAGTTAGCCGCGAGCGTTACTACTGGAAGGTACGGGTATGGCAGGCGACGACTACCCCATCTGCATGGTCCGATCCCGCTTTTTTTGAAATGGGCTTGTTGGATGAGGATGATTGGCGATCCAATTGGATAGGGTATAATCCAGGCATGCCCGGTAGGATTTTATACTTCAAGGGCACGTACGTACCGCCCAAGCCCATCAAGCGAGCCAGGGCTTATATCGCGGGGCTTGGGTACTACGAGCTATTCATAAACCGTGAAAAGGTAGGCGACCATGTGCTGGATCCGGCTCAAAGCAACTACAGCAAAAGGGTCTATTACGTTACATACGATATTACCGATCACCTCCGACCCGAACCCAACAGCATCGTCATCCCCGTTGCCCCGGGATGGCTGGGAACAGCTAGACTGCGGCTTCAGGTTGAGATAGATTTTCAAGACAATACCCGTGAGGTATTGACATCGGATCGATTCCGTTCCGTGACCGCGGGTCCAACCATCTACTCGACTATATTCGACGGAGAACAATACGATGCCCGGCTGGACATTCCAACTATACATGAACCCGGGGTTCCTCCCGGTCTCATGAATAAGGAGTGGGCCTGGGCGCATAACACCGATGATCCGGTCGGGAAAATGGTGACGCAAAAAATAGAACCGATTCGGGTAGTGGAGCAAATAACCCCCACGTTGGTACAGAACCCGTCGCCCGGTGTATACGTGTTTGACGCTGGCCGGAACCTTGCCGGGTGGGCCGCCATCAAGGTGAAGGGAGAAGCGGGAACGAAAATCACCCTCCGGTTCGCGGAAACGTTGTATGACAATGGCTTCGTCAACCAGGAAAACCTACGGAATGCCAAAGTAGAAGACAGTTATATCTTAAGTGGGAAAGGCGAAGAGGCATGGGAACCCTCGTTTACATACCACGGGTTCAGGTTCGTGCAGGTGGAGGGGTTCCCCTACCCCCCAAAACCCGAGGATATAACCATCAAGGTGGTTCGTTCGGACGTGAAAAAAACGGGATCGTTCCACTGCAGCAACCCACTCCTGAATGACATTCATCAGATGGTAGTAAACACGGAAGCGGCCAACCTGCATAGCGTTCCGACCGATTGTCCCCAAAGGGACGAACGCATGGGCTGGCTCAACGACCTCACCTCCAGGATAGAACAGGCTATTTACAATTTTGATTTTTCCCGTTTCTATCCCAAGTTCATGGATGACATCCATGACACGCAGGATAAACATGGCACCATCACATGTGTTGCCCCGTTCTTGTTTGGAGCTAGGCCTGCCGATCCCGTTTCAGCGAGTTACTTGCTGTTGGCCCAAAAATGTTACGAATTTTACGGGAATAAGCGCATCATTGCTGATCACTTCGAGGGCATGAAAGCCTGGGTTGATTACTTGTACTCGAGAACCAATAATGGCATCGTTGATTACAGCTACTACGGTGACTGGTGTCCCCCGCGTGACTTCCTTATGGATCCAAACGGTTCGGGTGTTTCAAGGGATACTCCCGGTCGATTAATGTCGACAGGTTACTTATATTATTGTACCCTCCTATTGGCTGACATGGCGAAAGTTATTGATCTAGAAAAAGAAGCCGACCATTACACCCGATTATCGGAGGAGATATACGATGCATTTAACCGTGAATACTGGAATGAAGAGGTAGGCGGGTACGCGTCGAACAACCAGGCGAGTAACTCATTTGCCCTCTACCTGGGCTTAGCAGATGAGCATAAAGCCCCGCGTGTTGTAGCCAATTTGGTCGAAGATGTGAAGCAACATGATTACCACCTCACCACCGGGAATCTTTGCACGAAGTACCTGTTGGAAGTATTAACCGAAAACGGGTACGCCGAGGTGGCCTACAAAATTGCCACGCGAACCACTTATCCCAGTTGGGGATTCATGTTAGCCAATGGTGCCACCACCCTGTGGGAACGATGGGAATACCTCACGGGCGATGCCATGAATTCCCACAATCACCCCATGATGGGATCCGTAGGCACATGGTTTTACAAATATGTCCTGGGAATCGCTCCCAACGTTAATTATCCGGGGTTCGAGCAGTTTACCATTAAACCGTACCTCTTGAAAGAGCTGACGTTTGCTGAAGGCAAATTGGAAACCGTGAAAGGCACCATTGCCGTCTCGTATCGAAGGCAAGGCAATCGATTGGTTATGAACGTAACCGTACCTGCCAACTCTACAGCGCTACTGTATCTCCCGGCACGGAGCGTTAACAGCGTTACCGAAAACGGGAAAAAAATAGCTTCCATTGATGAGATTTCATTCTTGAAAGCAGAAAACGGGTACGTGGTGCTAAAAGTTGGCTCGGGGAATTATCAATTTAACAGCAGGATCCGATGAGAGTAAGGCTTATATTTTTTACATGTTTGCTGCTCTTGTTGAACGGCCACAGCCTTGGATGTACAAATCCACGCCCGGAACACCTAGAAAATAATGAGCAGAAGCAGCAAGAAGAGGGCGATCACGAACCCGAGGATGACACGATCGACACCAACCAGCCAAGCAAGTACAACCACTTCAACCTTGTTGGAGTAGATCACTTTGGTCGTAGCTTTAAGGTGATTTCAAACTTTAAAAGCGACAGGCAGGTTGGGCTATTCTATTGGCCTTGGATT
>DUPB01000269.1 GCA_012838585.1 Bacteroidales bacterium | reverse complement strand
ATTTGCGAAAAATGAGGGATGATAATCTGCTTGAAGCCAAGGGAAAAGGTAGATCGACATATTATATTGCCGGGTCAAATCTGCTTAAAGTGATTGATGAAAAGTTAGTCGATAGTGCACCAGTTCCCGCCGATAGTGCACCAGTTCCCGCCGATAGTGCACCAGTTCCCGCCGATAGTGCACCAGTTCCTGCCGATAGTACACCAAAAGTTGATGTTGAAATCCCCACGCACATAATAGATAAAATAGACCGTATCAGTAAAAGAGGGAAACCCTCCGAAATAGTGGATATAATAATAGAGTTATGCAGTTTAAGACCGTTTAAACTGGTGGAAATAAGCAAATTAATTAATAGAAGTCCAAAATATCTTTTAAGAAAATATATTCAGCCTCTAATGAAAAAAGGGGAATTGGAATACCTATATAAAGAAATGGATAATCATCCTGAACAAGCATACTGCAAAAAGGAGGTTAATTCAGACAGATAGTGCACCAGTTCAAAGAGATAGTGCACCAGTTCAAAGAGATAGTGCACCAGTTCCAGCCGATGGGGCACCAGTTCGGACAAATAGCATACTGGTTGATAACATCGATATAGAGTGCTTGTTACATCGCAAAAAAGAAGTAAGACTTTATGTTAGAAGAAACAATCAATAAAATATTTCAACGCAACCCGAGATTGCATATCCTGTTCTATTTCGATGAAACGGGAAATCAGCGTACCGCTGTTGAAAACCTGAATATCCCGGGACTTACAGTGGAATTCGTGGAGGAAAACTGGCTATATATTCAGCATAAGTATCACCACCCCAAACCCGGCGAACGGGTACTGCTTTACCTGAATAGGAAATCGCCGGAAAAGGGAACGTATCATGATTTTCCGCTGCTTGGGTTACTGAGGGCTAATCGGGAACTGTTGCCGGATGACGTTGATATGCTCATGGAAGATTATCAGCTCCAAATTCATCAGAAAAGCTTGGTACAAAAATACAAAACCGAGTTGGGATGGATGAAAACAAAAGAGCTGTTCAAAGCCGGAAATATACTGGGTGCCAATTTTACAGAGGCTAACGTACAGCATGGACTGCTATCTACTTTCCTGAATTTCAAAAAACCCGAAAGTAAAGAGTTGCTTATAGCTAAACTGCTCACCTATTCTCTGCCTTCAAAAGAGGAGGAACTAAAGAAGTTTCTGAGAAAGGTGAATGAGAACAAGCTAAGTGATGTTCTAAAAACGTATATACATCAGTATTTTGACTTCGCACCGGATGATTTTACACAAGCTTCACTCGCGGACTTAATTCGTAGGATGAAGTACAATTCTATTGTACAGGGTTTAGGTTATCATAAAAATGATCCTTACCAAAACCTGAGAATCAGGAACAGCGAATGTATGCCGACCCTTAACAGCTTGAGGGAAACAGGTTTTAAGCTTAAAGATTTTAATGAAGCTTTTGAACTGCATGGGGCGCTCGTTAAGGAAACCGAAATAGTGAAATATTTTGGTATGTCGGCAAGCTATGCCTATTATTCCGATAAGCTTACTTGGGCAATAGTAGAGAAGATGCTGCCCATTTTACAGCTCGAAACGGAGAGCGTGGAAGAGCGCGTTGATAATTTGCTGACACATCACGATAAGGAGGGCTCATTGTTCTTCACCTTATCTTTTTTAAAGCATGTTACCGCTCTTTATCGGCTGACAAAACAGGTGGGTTCTAAAAAGTGGGATACCCCGGAGGAATACTTGAAAAGATATACCGAAGAGCTGTACCAAATTGATTTCCACCATAGGAAAGCGCTCTATAATTTCAAAAAAATCGATCTTACCGCTACTCCATTCGATGATGAGTTCAAAAAAATAAAAAACAGTGCCGAACAAACATATAACCGGTTTATCAGCGAACTGAACGGTGAGTGGCTGGCTTGCCTGGCTTCCGTCGATTTTGATTTCCGTCAAATTGTCGCTCCTAAACAGTACGATTTTTTTGAAAAAGTGGTGTTGGCACGGAAACAAAAAACGGTTGTGATTATCAGCGATGCTTTGCGCTACGAAGTGGCCAATGAGCTTCTTACAGAACTCCATAAGGATGAGAAAAACGTATCGAAATTGAGCTATTCACTGGCCTCTATCCCTTCTGTAACATCCGTGGGAATGGCCAACCTGCTCCCGGGAGAGAAATACATGTATGGAAGTACGGGAGAGGTAAAAGTGGAAGGCATGCGGAGCAGTGACACATCTGATCGTGAACTGATTTTACAGAAAAACAACAGCAACGCGAAAGCGGTAAGCTTTGACACGGTGGAGAAAAATGAAAAATCCGTTAACCGTGAGCTGTTTAGGAATGAAATTGTTTACATCTATCATGATGTGATAGATAAGACAGGGCATAGAGGTGATGAGAAAAGCGTATTTTTAGACACGCAACGTGCCATTGAAGAACTGGCGATAATGGTTAAACTTATACTTGGCGGAATGGGGGTGAGCCGATTGATTATTACAGCAGATCACGGTTTCCTCTATACCGAGGCGGAAATTAAAGAGGTGGATAAAAACAAAATTGTGGAGTGTAATACCACGGAAAAAAGCGCCCGTCATTACGTAACGTCCGACCATATAGATGTTGAATCGGGTTATAAAATAGCGCTGTTTAAAACCTCCAAGTTTCAAGAGCCTTTCCATGTTGTTATTCCATATTCTACCAATCGGTTTAAGGTGGCGGGAGCACGTTACCAGTTCGTACACGGGGGTGGTAGTTTGCAAGAGTTGGTAGTGCCTGTAATAGAAAGCACGAGAAAGAAGGAAGCGCTATCTAATAAAGTAAATCCCATTTTATTAGGAAGGAATTTAAGTGTTGTCTCTAATGTACTTAAGTTCCAACTATTGCAAGATAATCCGATTTCTGCCACGGAGAAAGAGCGTGTGATTACCATTAAGCTTTTTGCCGGGAATGAACAGGTTTCTGAAACGCAGGAGGTGGTGTTGAATTTCGTGGGTGAACAGCCGGGTGAACGCATCAAGCAAATTGTTATTCCACTTACCGTTTCAACAAGCGAGGCAGTTTTGAAGTTAAAGATATTTGATAAAAGCGATGAGCTTAACCCGTTGATTGATGAGAATATTAAAAACAGCACATTAATAGGAAGGGATTTTTGATATGAACTTAAAAGAAAAAACGAATAAATACTTTGAAGGAAGGGTTGTAAGAAAAGATCTCGCAACGATTGTACGAGGCAATTTGCCTGTCCCAACCTACGTGGTAGAGTATCTTTTAGCTCAATACTGCGCTTCAGACGACGAGGAGATGATAGCCGAAGGCGTTGAGAGCGTGAAAGAGATTATCCGCAACAATTACGTGCATCGAGCTGACGCGGAACGTATAAAAAGCTTGATTAGAGAGCATGGTCGCTATCGGGTTATCGATAAGGTGAATGTGGAACTCAATGACCGTGCGGGAAACCGATACGAGGCGAATTTCGCCAATCTTGGTATTAAAAATATTCCCATAGCTGACGAGGCGGTACGCAGAAACCCTAAATTGCTTAGTGGAACGGGGGTCTGGAGCATTCTAACCCTGCTGTACGACCATTCTGAAGAGGCTACTATTAGATGGGTGATTGAAGATATAAAACCCATTCAGATCGCCTCGGTGGACGCGTCTGAATATATCTCGTTGCGAACCAATTTCACCACGGATGAGTGGATGGATTTGTTGGTTCATTCTATCGGAATAAATCCCGAGAACCTGAACCGTAGAGATAAACTTATTCAGATTTCCCGCCTGCTCCCGTTTATCGAGAATAATTACAATTACATTGAATTGGGGCCAAAAGGTACGGGGAAATCGCATGTGTTTCAAGAGCTCTCCCCACATGGCGTACTGGTGTCGGGAGGTGATGTTACTTCCGCGCGCCTGTTCCTTAAGCATTCCGGCAATAGGGAGATACTTGGGTTGGTTGGATACTGGGACGTGGTGGCATGGGATGAATATGAGCATCAACCCGGAAAACGAATAGATCCGGTGATGATCGACACCATGCAGAACTACCTGGCAAATAAGTCATTTAACCGGGGTAAAGGTACGTACGAAGCTACCGCCTCCATGGCATTCGTGGGTAACACCAAGCAAACTGTGCCTTATATGCTGAAAAATTCGCACCTCTTTGCATCTATACCGGAAGCTTTTATAAAGGGTGCTTTTTTGGACCGCATTCATATCTATATCCCCGGATGGGAAGTGAGGGTGTTAAAGAAATCCTCGTTTAGCAATGAGTTTGGCTTTATCACAGACTACCTTGCGGAAATTCTGCACCAGCTGCGGAAACAGGATTATTCTCACTTACTTAATGACTACGTGAAGTTTGACTCTTCACTCTCGGAAAGAGACCATAACGCGATCCGCAAATCATTTTCCGGATTTGTAAAACTGCTCTACCCCGATTTAGCAATGACGCGAGAAGAGGTTTTGGAAATTATCGACTTTGCAACCGAGGGGCGTAAACGAGTAAAAGACCAACTCTATATCATCGATCCAACCTTTTTGGCGGAACCGGCGAAATTTGAATACACGACACTATCGGATGGACAAAAAAGACGGGTATTTACTTTGGAGAATCTGGAAGAATCAGATGACGATTATATGCCCGATTCAATCGAAACAGTAGCAGAGGAAGATACGGAAGAGAAAGAGGAGCGCAAAAGCAGGACACGAATAACAAAGAAGATTGGCCTTCCGAAAATCAAGAATATCTCTATTAGAGAAAATCAAACAGGGGTCTCCTTTAAAAAACTTTTCGGGAATTATTTGATAGGTGCCACAGATATCGTCATTGAAGACCCTTATATTCGATATCCTTACCAGATTAGAAACCTGTTGGAGCTCTTAGCTTATATCGATAAAGCGAATGAAGAGGGAGAGATCATCACGGTAAAACTGATAACATGGAATATGGAAGATCGTATGTCGGATTCGATTGATGCCTTTGAAGAGATAAAAGAATCGCTCGCTGATACCGGAATTCAATTCAGTTACGAGTTCAAGGATTTTCACGATAGGAAAATCACAACCAACACGGGATGGGAAATACAGCTTAGCCGTGGATTGGATATTTTCGAGCCTTTTCGGGGATTTACCATTGAAGATTACTCACAGGAAAGAAGAAAGTGTAAAGCGTTTACCGTAACTATCGTGAAAGCCTCTTATCAATCGTGATATTGGTTATATTGCATAATAACTAATGGAAATATCAACGCTGCCCCCTGTATTTGACCATGTGAATTCTGTTTTCTATGTTGAAACGGAATATCAACCTGAATTAAACCGATTTATCCGGAAGAATTACTCGAAACTGGTGAAATTGTTTAATTCATCAAGCCTGAATTTTTACTATCTTCCTATTTTACTAAAAGACAAAAGATATTGGAATATTGTACATTACAACCGTCCCTACGTTCACCCTGTTTCTGTAATCGATGAAGTTCAGCAAGTTTATAATATCCTCATCAAAAGACAAGGTTCTGAAGTCATAAATGGAGCTTTGTTGCTTTCGTCCAATAATGCATTTTCAAGGTCCCTTCCTGTTTTCACGCTAATCGAGAAAGATGCGTCCTTGAACTCTTTTGAAGACATTTCCCTGAAGATTTCTGACTGTTTTGATCGTTTTGAACCCCCTCGGGTGTTGTTCAGAATAGGT
>DUPB01000268.1 GCA_012838585.1 Bacteroidales bacterium | reverse complement strand
GGATCGGGACGATGGACAGGCAGCAGCAGTTGGACTTCCTGGAGATCATCGAGGACAGGCACGCCCGGAAATCGACCATCATAAGCAGCCAGCTCCCGCCCGCGAACTGGTTCGACCTCTTTTCAGATGAAACGATAGCGGACGCTTTCATGGACAGGATGATCCACACTTCTCACAGGATTAAGTTTAAAAACGGGGAGAGTTTGAGAAAAAAGAACTAACTTTGTCAAAATGATAGTTTAACACGTGGGTGCATATCGCCGGAATCACTGGGTGCATATCACCGGAATATCCAGATTTGGTATCTTCGGTGGTTCTTTCGAGCAAGCCCTCGTATATTTTACCTTTCACATCGGCACCCATCAGCGACCACTCTTCCTGTTGGCAAGGTTCCATATTTTTGATATAATTGCAGAATCTGTCATAATTATTTATTCCTGTTTAAAATACTTATTGTCAACTGTTTTACTATATCTGCTTCTTCGGGCTTACTGGTGGCAATAAACAGCGTTAGGGCTGCGAGTGTTGCATTGTTTGATGGGTGTGCCATCCGGTTTTAATAACGCCTTGTTTTGTTCCATAAAATAGAGGAAACATGCGGCGGCAATACGCTTGTTGCCATCCACAAACGAATGGTTTTTGGTGATAAAATACAACAGGTTGGCAGCTTTCTCCTCGATGGTAGGATAAAGCTCAGTATCTCCAAAGCTCTGTTTTATCTGGTTTACCGAACTATGAAAGTTTTCATCCTTTGGTTTTGCAAACAGCTCCGACTCAATTTCGGAATACATGGTTTGAATCATTTTCAGGTATTCTTCAACCGACGGATAAAATGTTTTTTGCCGCGTTATCCCTTTTTTGTCGAGCGACTCGTGGTCGTAATCGTCGAGGAGTGAAAGACCTTTGGCAAACACTTTAAGCATTTCAAACTCTTCGGCGGTCGTTTGTTCATCCATAGCACGGTTGAGGATGCGGATACCTGTTTTAAGGTATTCAACTTCCTGTTGTTTTTGTGCCAGACGTTTTTCGTTAATGGCGTAGCCCTGCACCAGATAATCTTTAAGGCGTTGGGTTGCCCATTGGCGGAATTGGGTACCTCGTTTGGAGTTAACCCGATAGCCAACCGAAATGATTGCATCAAGATTATAGAATTTTATCTTCCTTTTTACCAAGCGTTTACCTTCTTTTTGAACTACCGAGAAATACTCGGTAGTTGAAATCTCCTCTAATTCAGATTCATTGTAAATGTTTTTTAAATGAAGCCCAATGGTGTCTGAATCTTTGTCGAATAGTTCAGCCATTTGTCTTTGGTTAAGCCAAACGGTATCTTCATCAAATTGAACTTTTAATTCAATCTGATTGTCGCTGCTCTTAAATATCTCTATTTTATTTTTCATGTTTTTTCTCCTTTTAAATTCGTTCCAGCAGCACACTCGCCGGATTCATATTTAAGATTAATGCATCTGTTCTTACAATTTGCAGTAACAGTGGGTGATATGAAAACTTGTCTATCAGTAAATCTGTCCGGTTGAAATTTACCGCATTTGGTAAGTCGGTTTTAGTTTTTTTTCTTCAATATTTTAATCATTTCATCAATTTCTTCTTCAGAAAAGTCACCGCTTATGTTTGCTCTTCCGCCAATTATTTCTGAATTCACCGTCGGCATAGATACAATACGATTCGCGACCACAATGGCTAAAGGTTTTCCGATATTCTCTTTTGTCAAAATCTGGAATTTTTTAGCTCCCTCTTTTGTAAACAGGATACTGATTTCCGATTGTTCATCATAACTACCCCATACTTTTTTTACTTCTAAAATATCCTTAGAGGTCAATGAAGGCTTTTCTTCCCACTTTATATCTGAACTTTCCATCGAATAATTGTAATCAACAGTCGCGTAAAATCCATTTTCCTTATCAATGGGTATGGGTTTGAATCTATTTGACGGCCTTTCAACCTGCTCGCTGAAGTTCTTAGTTATATTGTCAATCTCGTCGTTTATATCGCTAAATTGAATAGATATTGCTTTAAATAATTCTCCCGACTTAAATAATTTCTCATAAGCACTGGATTGAACGAAATTATACATGTCGTTGAGTTCTTTATCGCTTAGGATTTCATCAAATGATACACTTATACGTTTTACTATCTCTTCATCTGACAGCATTTTTTCCAATTCGAGGATTCTAACACTGTCTTCTCCTGTCGCTTGGTATTTAAGAGACTCAATCCGAAATTGATAGCTTGTTTTTTGAGTCTCTACGAGATTCAACATATTGATAATTGTCTCGGTTTTATCCTGTCTCGATTGCCCACAACTCATTAGTGATAAGAAAATTAATGTCAATCCGATTGAAAGTAGCCTTGTTTTCATTTTGTCCATTTGTTTGTTTGTAATTCAGTGTCGTTTTGTAAAATTATGGTTAGTGCGTTTTTCTTTCGGTTCTCTGGAAATTTTGCATATGCCTATTTATCTATTTCTGTTTCTGTTTCTGTTTCTGTTAGTCCTTGTTTTCTTAGTTGACCGCAGTAAGTTGCTCTTAATCCAGCCAAGTCGTCGAATGGGCTACTTTTTAAAATTCTTTGATGTTCAGCATTTTCTTTTACTCGCCAATTCTCGTTAAGTTGTCCAAGTAATTCTTCTTGTTTTTCAAACATTATTCGTCTGCAATCCTTGTCTTCAATTCTATTTTTTAGTTCGAAGTCACAAGCCATAGAAAAAGTCACGCTTGCAAAAACCCAATATAGTAAATCGTCTATTTTGTCTGTCATTTTCCGTTCATATTCTTGTCCACGTTCTGAGATGATGTAAAACATAAATCCCAAGTTGTCGACTTCAATATAAGGATGAGCGTCCCAAGTTTGCTGTCCGTAACTCGGCAGTAAATTTGTCGGTGCGTTGATTTTCAAAGCCAACTCGTCAACCTTTTTCTTTATGTCGTCAAGCGAATATTTCGTCATTTTACGGTTGTCTTTTATTGTTTTCTGACGTCTTTTAAAATGCCTTACAACGTGTTATTTACGTAATAAACCATCATTAAAAAAAGTTCGTAAAACATACCCGATTCAGTAGGTGTTTACGAATGTTTCACGTTCAATAAAAATAACATAATTCTTAGAATCTCTTGTTCCCATTTCCATATTTGCCTTCCACATATACATTGTAACACCTTTACGTTGCTTATTGGCTATATTGTGTGTTGTGTATAGCTTTTATTCAACTGTCTATTCAAAAATCTTATTCCAAAATAAAACAGTACACTTAAAGATGCAATTAACGATATGAATATCACTTTATTAGCAATCAGATCGCTGATTGACGAAGCATCGCTGGCAGAAAACATGAATATTAGGAATGCTATTACATTATTCGTGAAATGTATCAATATGCAGGGTATAATCGACTGGGTTTTATAATAAACCCAACCAATAAACAATCCTATCAGAAATGCATCAATCGCTTGCCACGGATTTAAGTGAATCAAGGCAAAGAGAAGGCTTGAGCAAATAATTGATTTTCTTGGTGAATAAACCTTTAAAAAACCATCAAGTATAATTCCCCTGAAAATCAATTCTTCAAAAAATGGAGCAAACAGTACAATTGTCATAAATGAATAAATATCTTTCGATACCATTTTACTCATCAACTCATCAAGCCAATCTGGAACTGGGATCAGTACAGTTATTGGGTCAATGATTATAATCATCATGATTGTCAAAATGATAATCTGAACATAAATCAACCAACTAGTATTACTTATTTTGATGGTATAGTTATCGGCATTTAGCTTTCTTCTTTTTTTCAAATACCTGTGGCTCGTGATGATTGTTGGAAGTGAATAGGATAAGAAATTCATCAGGGAATCATTTATGTCAAATAATAGATTATCTATTAGTTTTAGAGAAAATGAAAACAACAGTGTCATTAGAATTAAAAATCCAAATAATCCAAATGTCTGTCTAATAGTAGGGTAATAAGTCATTGTGAGTATCTTATGAGGTTTTGCTTTTCTCTTCGTATCTATTCTTGTGCCAAATTTGCCACGAGTTTATGAGGTTTTGCCACAAAACATACAACCCGGGCCCGAGTGATGCAATGGGGTTCAGGTATGTTTGAGTGAGCCAGATAGCCAGGATGGTGTTTTTTTGTCCAAGACTTTGTCCCCCGGCGACAACGAAGGAAAATTTCCTGCCGATTTTCCTGCCGAAACCGAACTGCAACAGGCAAATCAAAAGTGAGCTAATACCAATTGTTGTTTCCAACAAGAAATTGCTACTGCTGTGACTTACGACGAATCGGGTAACGCTGCCAAGAACAATGGTTAATGCTACTGCCCATAAGTAGAAGGAGACGATTTGTGCCGATGCTATTTTTCGATGCAGTTTGGGAGCGGTTTTTTGAACTAAGAGCGATGCAAGGAACGGCAAAATCAGAATAGGCATCACCTTTAGGAAAATATACCCGAAAGATGCCCCAAAAGAGAGTGTTTTGCCTGTTTCGCCAATAATTGAAAAGAATAGCGGCGCGATAAATGCAATGGACAAATTGCTGATAACCGAATAGGCTGCCACGGTAGAGATACTCCCACCCAAAAGACCTGTGACCACGGGTGCAGATGTGGCTGTCGATGCTAAAACGCATATCATACATGATTGAGCCAACACTTCGTTAAACGGGTGAATGGCCAGGTAAATCAAAGCACTGCCAATATATTGAATGCCTAATAAAATATAGTGAAACCTGGTGATTTTGATGCTACTCCACGAAATGCGGGAATAGGTGATAAAAAGCATCAACGATAACAGATAGGGGGTTGCAAACGATAAGGCATATAGCTGTTTGTGAAACACGATGCCTAAAACGATGGCTATGGGGAGTAGATTTTTTTCTAAAAAACGTTTCATGCAGCTTTGTTTGCTTCGCAACACACCATTTTATTAAATGACGCAAGCGTGATAAATTAGTGTTAGCGGTTTAGGGTTTGTTTAAAATCACGACAAAATTACGTTTATTGTTTTGATAAAACAATGGCGTTGTTCGTTTTTGATGTGGTTGTGTCAGCTCCTTTACTGAATGGTAGAGAGGTCTACTTTGTATATAGAGGGTGTGCCATTTTCTTTGGTTATAAACATCACCATGTATATGGGCGCGTAGAGAATACGTCCATCAAGTTGTACATTGTTATGGCTAAAGACGATAGCCTGATCGATGGCATACTCCGGCACATTCATCACGTTTACAAGACCATGGTGTCTTTGGTACTCTTTTCCGGATTTCACTTCAATCGGTAAAACTTTTCCGTCTTGCTCGATGATGAAATCGATCTCTCCCTTTTTCTTGTTGTTATAGTAGTAGGGAGTGTAACCATGCGCCGTCAGCTCCTGTGCTATCGCGTTTTCGTAGATGGATCCCATGTTGATGCTGTCATCTCCCAAGATAATACGAAGTTGGATGCCGTTGGCATATTGGGCGGCAAGTAGTCCCACATCGTTCTGAAACAGCTTGAAGAGGTTGCGGGAACGAGCTAACAACAAAGGTGGCTTTGGCTCTTCGATATTATATACAGGTAGTGCTACCCCGGCGTTTGAGAGCCAGAGGAAGCTGTTCTCGTAGCGCGAAAATCGTGCTTTCTCATTGAGGCTCTTGAGTATAAACCTCTTGTTCTGGGCATTGAGTTCGGAGGGTATCAGGTTGAATATCTCTTCAATATGCAGCTTCTCGCCAGGATCATATTGGGCTATATCCCGCTTGTAAAGATGGATAATGTCTCGTTGTATTAACATGACCTCTTGCAGGTTGTTGCTTTCCAAATACTGGGTAACAGCAGCAGGCATCCCCCCAACAACCAAGTATAACCTGAATAGTTCAAGCATCTTGGCATGCAACACATCGTCAACGGGGGCTCTTCCCTCCCATGCTTTTCGCAAAGCCTCAATTACCTGAGGCTGAACTCCCACGGCGGTTATAAACTCTTCAAAGTCGAGCGGGAACATTTGTTTAACTCCCATGTAGCCTACCGGTTCAGAGCGCAAATCCTTGAGGATTACCCCTAACAGAGAGCCACTTAGAATATAACGATACGATCCCTCATCCACGAGGAATTTGATGGCTGTGACAATTTCGGGACAGAGCTGAACCTCATCAAAGAAGATAAGGGTCTCCCCCTTTATCAGCGATTGATTGGTCAGCGCTGAAAGGCGTAGCAAAATATCTTTGCTGTTCATTGTTTTCTTAAAGGCTTCAACCGCTTCGGGCATTTCCACGAAGTTTATTTCAATAAAACTTTTAAAACTCTTGCCGAACTCTCGGATTGAAAAAGTTTTTCCAACTTGGCGGGCTCCCGTAATAAGCAGGGCGTTGCGTGAAACCGCGTAGTAGTTACGAATATAGGTGTCTATCTTTCTCCTTAACATGCCTGATACATTTTTTCACGACAAATATAGACCATAATTTACACTTTTCCAAGTTGATTTGATAAAAATATTACACTTTTCCAATATAAATTGAGTGTAGAAACTACACTTTTCCAAAAATTATGTGCCAGACTTGTCCCGCTGTTTTCATACGATTAGTTTAATCTTTTACATTTTGGTGTATGGAACTATTCCATTAAGCCAAATGAGCATTGGACAAGTTTACTTGGACAAGGCCATGGCGAGGAATAGTCTAACTTTAGTGAACCTTTGATGTTTAAAATAATCATTCTCAAGGATGGTTAATGATTATTTTAAACATGTCGGTTTCATGTGATAAGCGCTTGTAAAAAACATTTTTTTCAACTATTTTTGTAGATGAAAAAACCTCTGAATTTATAGATGAAAGTACCTGAAAGTCGGTTATGAAAAAATTACTCTCCATATTGTTGATTGCCAGTTTCGCCGTCTTGGCCGTGACGGGGCAAGAGAAGCCACGTGAAAACGAGCGGCCAAAGGTGGGGGTGGTGCTTAGCGGGGGCTCAGCCAAAGGGTTCGCGCATGTTGGCGTGCTGAAGGTGCTGGAGAGGGCCGGGATCCCGATTGATTGCATTGCCGGGACGAGCATGGGGGCGGTGGTCGGGGGACTCTACTCGGTTGGTTACGGTGCCGATGTGATTGATTCGCTTATCAACCTCCAGGATTGGGATTACCTGATGCGGGATCAGGTCTATCGCGAAAATTTACCCGCGAAGCGACGAGAGGACAGTAAGAGACACCTGGTTTCGTTGCCCTACCAATTGAAGATAAAAGGGGGAGAGGGTAGGTTGAGCCTTCCACCGGGTGTGTTTGCCGGACAAAATATCTACAGTCTTTTTTTAAATATGACCATTGGCTTTCAACACCCCATGGATTTTGACGATTTGCCTATCCCGTTCGCGTGTGTGGCGGCCGATGTACGTACCGGTCAAGAAGTGGTGCTCCGAGAGGGGGTCTTGCCCATGGCCATGCGCGCGAGCATGGCCATCCCCGGCGTGTTCACGCCGATTGAGCAGGATAGCATGCTGCTGATCGATGGGGGGCTAATCAACAACACCCCGGTGGACGTGGCGCGGAAGATGGGTGCCGATATCGTGATTGCCGTCTCGTTCCCACCCGATGAAAAGGCGATAGAGAAAGGTCAGGGGAGTATTAGCGAGGTCACGGAGCAGATTTGGCATTTCATAGGGACGGAAAAGAGAACACAGAACCTTGAGGACGCAGATATCTTGATTATGCCCGTGTTACATCCATACGGTTCAATGGACTTTCAGCAACAGGCCATCGACTCGATTATCGTCCGAGGTGAAGAGGCAGCCATGAGGGAGTGGGAGGGACTGATGAGCCTAAAGCTTTCGCTGGGTCTTGACTCGATAGACAGCCCTGGACTTGCGAGGAAGGTCGTTAACCCCTATATCAACGTGGATACATTGCTGATAAAAGATGTTCGGGTGGAAGGAGTATCTCCTAGGGAGGAGAGGCAGGTGTTGCGTTGGATTTCTTTGCAAGACGAAAAGGTGACCCGAAGGCAGCTGGATGCCATGACCGCGAGGGTGTTTGGCACCGGGCTCTTCTCCAGCGTTCATTATCGGCTGGACGGAGAAGGGCCTTTCGATCTCGTGTTTAACGTGGAGCCAAAAGTGACAAACACCCTCAACCTGGGCTTCTACTTTAATAGTGAGGATATGGCGGCGATTCTGGCTAATACTACCATTCGATTAGGTAGATCGCTGCAATCGATGTTCGATGTCACCACGAGGCTAAGCCGTGACCCCTACTTCATGGTGGATTACTCCATCAATAGCGGTCTCTTTTATAAGGGAGGGGTTAATTACACGCTGAGTAGGAGCGACCTGCCAGTCTATCACCGGGGAAACCTATTTTACAATGCGCGGGTCGTGAGGAATGCCCTGACGCTCAATTTTTCCGAATTCTACTTTGGGGATGTGAAACTTTATTTCGGGGCGGGCATCGATAACTATCACTTTTCCAGCCCTTTGCTCAATCCCCTGAACCTCACCCTGACGGAAGCGGAGGATCAGTTGTACATCAACTACACGTTTAACGGGGTATACGACAACCTGAACGATACCTACTTTCCCTCGTCCGGGAACTATTTCTCGTTTCAATATTGCCTTCACACCGATAACTTCGCGCAGCTGAACAACGGCCACCCCCTTAGTGTTTTGCGAATGAACCTGTTTAAGTCATCGAATCTGTTTGGCAATGCGTATTTCACCCCACGCCTTGCTGCACGGTACGTGATGAGCGAGAACGCCCCCAATATCTACCGTAACTTCGTGGGTGGGAGAATCGATGGCCACTACCTGCCTCAACAAATTGCCGTGCAAGGCTCTAAGGGGATGGAGCTTTTGGGTAACTTGGTGCTCTCTGCCGATTTGGGGATGCATTACGCCTTCACGCCCAAAAATCACCTCTACGGGAATGTTAACTTTACAATCCATAGTGAAACCATGGACAGCTTCTTTAAGGGAGAACCTTTTTGGAGCGGTAATATCGGGTACTCGCACCTCACTATAGTGGGACCACTGCGGGCCGAGCTGGGTTATTCACACCTCTCCAGACGGTTTTATTCCTACCTGAGTATCGGTTACCACTTTTGATTACCCTTGTACAACACAATGGGAACCGCCTTGCCATGGCATAGTCCAAGTAAACTTGTCCTCTGCTCGTTTGGCTTGACGAAATAGTTCATTGACATTAGACTATTTCTCGCCATGGCATAGTCCAAATGGATTTGTCCTCTGCTCATTTGGCTTGACGAAATAGTTGATTTAAATTATTCAAATCTTGATTATTTAAAAGTAAATAATTATCTTTGCATAAAATCATCTGTTGCCAAAAAATGCATATTATGAAACAGAAAGTGCGAAATCCATTTGTAATTGGGGGATACGTTTCCCCTGAATACTTCTGTGATCGGGAGACGGAGTCTAAAGAGTTGCTATCCGCACTGTTAAATCATCGCAACACTGCTATCATATCGCCCAGGCGTATGGGCAAAACCGGGTTGATACAACACTGCCTCCAGTTTCCAGAAGTGAGAAAAAACTTCTACCACTTTTTCATTGATATTTACGCGACGGGAAGCCTAAGCGAGTTGGTGTTTATGCTTGGTAAAGAGATATTTGAAACTTTGCGACCCAAGGGAAAACGATTTGTTGACCATTTCTTTAACGTGATTACTTCGCTTAGACCGGCATTAAAATTAGATCCCGTGACCGGTATACCGATATTTGATATCGGCATCGGGGAGATCATGGCACCGGAGTATTCACTGGAACAGAT
>DUPB01000267.1 GCA_012838585.1 Bacteroidales bacterium | reverse complement strand
CCCAGGCCAAGCACCTTGGGGACTTTCTCCCTCTCCAGCCCCTCGGGTATCGGGCTGAACGAGTAGGCTTTCTCGAGCGGGGTCACCTCGTAGGGGTAGTCGAGGTAGGTGAAGTGGCGGTTCGAGTTTACCACGTCGTACCCCTTGTCGATGGCCTTGTTGACGAGGCTGATATCGCCATCCCAGAAGTGCACGATCGTGCCCTTGGCCAGCTGTTCCGTCTGGCTGGCCTCGATGTGTGCTTCACCCCGGATGTTGTCGCCCGTGATCTCGTTCCACCCCATCATCTTCACCCCTTTCGATGCCAGGTAGTTGGAGAACCGGTTGATGGACCAAACCTGCAGGTCGGAAAAGGTGGGGAGGTTGTTCTCTTCCATGAACCGCACGATACCGGGATGGTTCTGCCAGTGGGAGTAGTTGGCCTCATCCCCCCCGATATGGAGCAGCTTGGATGGGAATAGCTCGATCACCTCATCCAGCACGTCCTGGA
Source organism: Bacteroidales bacterium (assembly GCA_012838585.1). Lineage (GTDB taxonomy): Bacteria > Bacteroidota > Bacteroidia > Bacteroidales > Dysgonomonadaceae > Proteiniphilum. The sequence continues at coordinate 2,017 of DUPB01000267.1, read as the reverse complement.
TAAATGCCTCCACCTTGGGGTCGGTCACGTTGTACAGGTCGCCCCAAATCGCGCTGCCTTGCCGGCTGCTGGTGGAGCCTAACCAGGGGTACGCCGCGATGGAGGCCGACGCGTGGCCCGGCACCTCAATCTCGGGCATCACCTGGATACCCCGTTGGCTGGCGTAACGAACGATCTCGCGGATCTCCTCCTGGGTGTAATACATTTTTTTGCCGGGGAAGCGCTCGTCCCACTCCTCGGGCGAAAGGTCGCGGTGCGAGAAGTCGCGTTTCGATCCGATGGCCGTCAGTTCGGGGTACTTCTTGATCTCGATGCGCCAACCCGGGTCATCCACCAGGTGCCAGTGAAACCGGTTCATCTTCAGGTAGGCCATCTCGTCCAGGAGCTTTTTCACCGTCTCCATCCCGTGAAAATGGCGGCTCTCGTCTAACATGAACGCACGCCACGGGAATGCGGGCTCGTCTGTGACAGTACATGAGGGGATAACCACTTGATCCCCCTCGAGGGAAACGATCTGCCGGAGAGTCTGAAGGGCGTGCAACAGGCCATTAGCGGTAGGTGCCAACGCGGTAACGCCCTTTTTGGGGGATACCGTCAACCGGTACCCTTCCGGGTTTTTCGAGACCTTCTTGTCGATCCTTAACGTGAGCAGTGCCTCGCTCCTCGTATTGGTGAAGCGTAACCGGATGCCTTGCTCCTCGAGCACCGATGCGATGTAGTCCCGGTCGATGGCAGCCTTCTCGTCCACGTGTATTGCCCATTCGTTCCCGAAGCGGGCGTAATCACCGGTGACCTCGGCGTGCAGGGGCTTGGGAACCACCGGCAAGGTGTTGCTGTCGCGTGCTGTCAGGTTAATTCCTGACAGGAAAAGGAGACACGCGGTGATGATTAACTTACCTATCATGTTTCTGTTCTTTTGCATGGATGACTATGGATTTTGAATGTGAAAACGGCTGAAAAATTGTGGAATTTCTCAACTGTTTTGTTCTTTTACATGGATTACTATTGGGTTTGGATGTGAAAACGACCGGAGGGGAAGGCGAAGCACGCCTTTCCCGTGGTGGTCTCTACCCGCGGGAACCGCTCGAGATCCCACGCCTGCCCGTTGATGGTAAATTCCCCTTCGAAGGGGAGCGTGACCCGCCCCGTTGAGTTGGGGGGGATGGTGATCTCCCAGTCGAACCTGTCCTCTTCGCTTTTCCAGCTACTCGTCACCTCACCGTAAGGGGTATGAACGGTGGCCTTGGCCCAGGGGAGCTGCTGGTGGAACAGCGGTTCAAAGCGGATGACCTTGAACCCGTAGCCCGACGGGTCGGGACGTATCCCCGCGATATCCTCGAAGAAGGTCACGTCGTACCCCGCCTGCATGGGGTGGTTGTGGGAGGCGGTGGCGGCAGCTTCGCGGGTCTTCTCGTTAATGGGAAGCACCTCCCAGAGCGAAGTGGCCTTGGCCTTTTCCCACATCCACTCGAAGCTATTCTCGCCTTTCTTGGTAAAGAGGTTCCAGGCAGCTTCGGCATTCCCGTGGCGGGCCAGCATGCTCCCAATCCGGCACAAACCAAAGATCCCCGCATGCATGAAACCCTCGCTCTTTTCGTTCATGTTCCGCACGATGGCATCCGCGACGGCCTCTTCATCCCCGGCGGGAACCAGCCCCAGGTCGAGGGCCATGGCATCGGCCGTTTGCGTGCCGAACGTCTTCTCTACAGGGTCGTAGAAGAGGGCGACCAGCTCCCGGGCTGTCTCTTCGCCGTTGGTTGCAAAGGTTTGTGCATCCTCCTCGTGCCCCAACAGGGAGGCTACCTGCTCCATGATGCGGGTGTCCAGGTAGTGGAACACGGTGGAGGTGAACTCGATCGGGGTATCATCGACGGACTCATACCGTGGTGGGCACCAGTCGCCCAGCCCCTGGTAAACGATGGAGGAGGTTTTGGAGCTATACTTTTTCGTGCGCTCCTTGTCTTTCGCCAGCGACCCCACATGTTCCGTCCACTGCTTCATCATGGGGTAATACTCT
>DUPB01000266.1 GCA_012838585.1 Bacteroidales bacterium | reverse complement strand
CCGACTACATACCCGGCTAAAGGACAGAGAGGAAAGGCAACAACAGTATTTGTCAACCGAAGCGGAGCTAATTACTGAAACCAACAAAGAGTTGCACCGGGTAATGGAAAAAACATTGTCGGTTTACAAAAGAACCGTAGAGGGTCTAAAGAATGAGGACAGGAAGATCATGAGGAAGGCGCAGAAAGAGGCCAACGAGCTCTATGAACGGCTCAAGGATAAGCGAAAGTACGAAGTGGTTCCCACGTTAGAAAACATCCAGCTAAACGCGCTCGACGTGGAACAGGAGTACGTGCAGCTCGTGGATTACTCGTACGAGATCAGCAAGGCACTAAAGGCCATGACGGAGGCCACCTACGAGTACATCGACAACAACCACACTGCCTTCTCTAAAGAGCAGATCGATGACCTAACCAACACGTATGAAACGTTGTCGGAAGTGTATACCAGCTACGCCGCGATGGAAAAAGCGGGTGACTACTCAGGGTTCAGCACGGTGACCAGCTTGCGAGAGACCATCCTCGACCTGATACCAAAAATGACCAAACGGCAAATCAGGCGGGTTAAAGCGGGCGAATCTACCACCCGAAGTAGCATTCTCTTCCTGGATATCGTGAATGAATCGAAAATTATCACCCTGCAATCGGGCAACTTGATGAAATCGCACCGGAACTTTAAGGTGCAGTACGAGCAGGTAAAAAGGGTGTAGCCCAAAAAGGATAAAACCCGCAAACTATTAAAAGCTTGCAGGTCACCCCACTCCCGCACGACTAAATTGTACCGCGCAGAACAGGCAAATACGTGAAATATCTACTTTTGCAACAGCTTGATCGTTATCGTTTTATCCTTGCTGCCATCAACCTCTATCGACATCGGTTCATAAGAAATTAACTCAACGGTCAGTTCTTGTTTACCAGGCTTAATATGAGGGATAGTAAATTTACCCTCCAGGTCTGAATAGTACTTCTCATCGTTCACAATGATTGAAGCCCCGGCGAGCGTCTCATTGTTTTCAGCATCCACGATAATTCCGACCAGTTGCAAAGCCTTCACGTTTTCGGTAACGACTACAGGGCTAGACTCCGCACCTTTTTGCACGTTACCCTTCTCGGTGTCCGCAAACAACGTAAGAGAAATCAATAAAGTGGCCGCAAGCAGGCATATAGATTTTACTCGATGCATCATCTTTTTTTTAAGTATTACATATCTACCACGCGAAGTTACACACGCGAAGAAATTTCCCGGTTACGTTTTGGTGAAGTTTTTGTTAAGTTACTGTGAAGCTATCATGAATCAATACTGCTTTTCATCCACCAACTCTCCCCGCTCGTTCCACATCCTCCAATTGCCCACCTTTTTACTGTCACGATAGTTCATCTCGTAACGGAGGTTACCAAGCTCATCCCATATTCGCCACGTGCCGTGCTTTAGTCCGTTTCGGTACTCGGCCTCGGAAATAAGCTGCCCCGATGGGTCGTAGCTCCTCCATAGACCATGCAGTTTCCCCTCTTTGTAGGAGCGAATCTCTTTAGGTTTCCGGTTTTCATAGTAGACGATATAGGTTCCTTCCGGTTGGCCGTTTCGTAGCTGCATCTCCAGCTTAAGGGTACCATTGTCGTGATACTCCCTGTAATCTCCCGTGTAAAGCCGGGTTTGTGCCCGGTCGCTATAGTAGAGACGCCCAGACTGGAACAGTTGGGGTGTTCCCTTGTTCAGCTTCCCGTCATTCTCCGGCGGTTGCTGCGCCAGGAGGCCAATGGCGAAAAGAAAAGCGGCAAAGAAAAGATAGATCCAGAATTTTTTCCGGTTGAAATCTATTTTCATACGATAGCAATAATTAAAGCGACCGGTTAATCAACGTCAAAGAAGTACCCCGATGCAATTCGAGGCACTTCTTTCCACCGATCGCGAGGAGTTCCTCGTGTAGAAATCCCCTCCTAATTAAACTTGTATCCTGTCCAGTCAAATATATTGGTTGGGCAACCGCTATTGCCCTTTTCGATCTTAACATCGGGGTAGCTACTACCTTCGGGGGTATTGATCTCTTTCCCGATGATGTTGCTGGTCAACGCGTTGGTCAAGCTAATCTTCGCACGGGTATCACCGTCTCCCT
>DUPB01000265.1 GCA_012838585.1 Bacteroidales bacterium | reverse complement strand
CCGACTACATACCCGGCTAAAGGACAGAGAGGAAAGGCAACAACAGTATTTGTCAACCGAAGCGGAGCTAATTACTGAAACCAACAAAGAGTTGCACCGGGTAATGGAAAAAACATTGTCGGTTTACCAAAGAACCGTAGAGGGCCTGAAAAATGAGGACAGAAGGGTGATGAGGAAGGCGCAGAAAGAGGCCAACGAGCTCTATGAACGCCTCAAGGATAAGCGAAAGTACGAAGTGGTTCCCACGCTGGAAAACATCCAGCTAAACGCGCTTGATGTGGAACAGGAGTACGTGCAGCTCGTGGATTACTCGTACGAGATCAGCAAAGCACTAAAGGCCATGACGGAGGCCACCTACGAGTACATCGACAACAACCATACTGCCTTCTCTAAAGAGCAGATTGATGACCTAACCAACACGTATGAAACGTTGTCGGAAGTATACACCAGTTACGCCGCGATGGAAAAAGCGGGTGACTACTCTGGGTTCAGCACGGTGACCAGCTTACGGGAGACCATCCTTGACCTGATACCAAAAATGACCAAACGGCAAATCAGGCGGGTTAAAGCGGGCGAATCTACCACCCGAAGTAGCATTCTCTTCCTAGATATCGTGAATGAATCGAAAATTATCACCCTGCAATCGGGTAACTTGATGAAATCGCACCGGAACTTTAAGGTGCAGTACGAGCAGGTAAAAAGGGTGTAGCCCAAAAAGGACAAACCCGCAAACTATTAAAAGCTTGCAGGTCATCCCACTCCCGCGCGGCCAAATGTACCGCGCAGGACAGGCAAATACGTGAAATATCTACTTTTGCAACAGCTTGATCGTTATCGTTTTATCCTTGCTGCCATCAACCTCTATCGACACCGGTTCATAAGAAATTAACTCAACGGTCAGTTCTTGTTTACCAGGCTTAATATGAGGGATAGTAAATTTACCCTCCAGGTCGGAATAGTACTTCTCCCCGTTCACGATAATTGAAGCTCCTGCGAGCGTCTCATTGTTTTCAGCATCCACGATAATTCCGACCAGTTGCAAAGCCTTCACGTTTTCGGTAACAACCACGCGGCTTGACTCCGCACCTTTCCGTACGTTACCCTTCTCGGTGTCCGCGAACAGTGAGAGAGAAACCAAGAATGTAGCCGCTATCAGGAATATAGATTTTACACGATGCATGATCCTTGTTTTTTTAAAGGGTTTACTAACATGCGAAGATAGGAGTGCTCGCTGAATTTCCCGGTTACGTTTTAATGAAGTTTTTGTTAAGTTATTGTGAACTTACCTTGAATCAAAACTGCTTTTCATCCACCAACTCTCCCCGCTCATTCCACATCCTCCAATTACCCACCTTCTTACCGTCACGGTAGTTCATCTCGTAACGGAGGTTACCAAGCTCATCCCATATTCGCCACGTGCCGTGCTTTAGCCCGTTTCGGTACTCGGCCTCGGAAATAAGCTGTCCCGATGGGTCGTAGCTTCTCCATAGACCATGCAGTTTCCCCTCTTTGTAGGAGCGTACCTCTTTAGGTTTCCGGTTTTCATAGTAGACAATATAGGTTCCTTCCGGTTGGCCGTTTCGTAGCTGCATCTCTAACTTAAGGGTACCATTGTCGTGATACTCCCTGTAATCTCCCGTGTAAAGCCGCGTCTGCGCCCGGTCAATATAGTAGAGACGACCAGACTGGAACAGCTGGGGTGTTTCCTTATACAGTGGTTCGCCTGCATTCTCCACCGGCTTTTGAGCCAGTAAGCCTATAGCGAAGAGGAAAGCGACTAAGAAAGGGATGATCCTGACCTTTTCCCGATTGCAATGAATTTCCATACGATAGCAAAAAAATTAAGCGACCGGTTAATCAACGTCAAAGAAGTACCCCGATGCAATTCGAGGCACTTCTTTCCACCGATCGGAGGAGCTCGTCATAAAGGAGCCCCCTCCTATTTAAACTTGTATCCTGTCCAGTCAAATATATTGGTTGGGCAACCGGTATTGCCCTTTTCAATCTTGACATCGGGGTAGCTGCTACCTTCGGGGGTATTGATCTCTTTCCCGATGATGTTGCTGGTCAACGCGTTGGTCAAGCTAATCTTCGCACGGGTATCACCGTCTCCCTTACCATCGGTCACGTCCACCAAGTCTTTCGCGGTACCCACGCCTTTCACCAGCGCGTTGATAATGGTTGCATTAGCCCCGCGGCGCAGCTTGACCACATCGTGCATGTACTTGTATGGGGCCGCTTTCGCCGCTGCCTCCGCATCGTTCACGGCAGCCAGTTTAAGCTCGATGGTCATGTTCTTAACCGTGAAATTGGATTGATTGGGATGGTCCTTGAATTTGCCGTCGAGGTTCCCGTCCGCCTCGATACCGCGGGGATCCGATTCGGAACTCACGTAACCTACCTCCCATATACCGTACGCGTTCTCCAAGGTGCCGTTATAGCCCTGCGTGAAGTCGAACATATCGTCATCGGAATTGACGACCAGGAGGTTCTTCACGTTGACCGAACCACCAAAGAACTCGATTCCATCGTCCGCCCCATCGTAAATATAGAGGTTCTCGATCTTCGTACCGTTACCCACACCGTTCAGCGTAAGCCCGTTATGCTCCACGTCGGCACTTGAGCGTGCACCCGTATTGCCCAAGATAAGGTAGGTAATCACACCCGAGTTGTCCGAAGGATTGTTCCCACCGTACGTGTACGCTGAGTTCACCTCGGTACTTCCTTTCTCCGCGGGATCGGCCAGTGGTGCCCTCCCGTTAATGACAAGTCCACCCCAGTACCCTTCACCGGCATTCTCCTTATCTCCAATCATTTTGATCGGTTTCTCCGCGGTTCCCCGGGCGTTAATCTTCCCGCCTTGCAGCACCAAGATGTACTTGCTAAAGCCCTTCTGAGCCTTG
>DUPB01000264.1 GCA_012838585.1 Bacteroidales bacterium | reverse complement strand
GTTAAGCAAGAGAAACTAATGAATGTTACCGACTTGGAGATTTGGAATTTCGCTAAAAAGAATGATTTTATAATTGTAACTCAAGACTCTGATTTTAACGACTTAAATTCTCTTTACGGCTTTCCCCCAAAAACAATTTGGATTCGTACGGGAAATCTTAAAACTCCGGAAATTGCTGCTGTTTTGAACAATTATCGAGAAGATATTGAAGTTTTCGTGAACGATGAAAATTACGGATGTTTTGAAATCATGTGCCGCCCCCAAAAAGTAGATTAATCGACAAAGCCTTATATATTCAAGTACGAATAAAAAACATGAAACTCAAACTATCGATTTTCGCGCTTCTTGCCCTACTGTTGGCAAGCTGCACACAAGAGATTATCATTCCCGAAACCGAGGAAGAAGTGGAAAAAGCGGGAGAAACGGTTACCATTAACGCCACGATACCGCAAGAAGATACCCGCGTTGCCTACAACGACGGTACGCGCAAACTCTCTTGGCAAACCAACGACCAGCTCCTGCTTGTTGGGTTTGACGGCACAACCTATAAAGGACACTCTACCTTTACCTATACCGGAAACGGTAACCAATTTAACGGAACAAAGGTGCCCGGTGCCACTACCTACAAAGCCTATTATCCGGCAAGTGCTATCACGCTGGATGGGAACGGCAATGTGCAATTCGGTACTAACTTTTGGTAACAGACACAAAACACTAACAACCCGACGGGGCATCTTCGCGACAAGCTGCTGCTAAGCGACAAAATAGCTAACCCTATTACAGAGTCGTTTACCTTAACCGCGCAGAGCAGCATCATGAAATTTGTAATCGATATACCGATTGCAACAAGCTTCAAAAAAATGATTTGGACAGTAGAGACCGTGAAGGGCGGAGAAACTCGATCGGTGGTTCTTAATGTAACAGGCTATGACCTTGTTTTCCCCGGCGCAACAACGACCCTTTACTTCGCTTTTGACCCTACCGTGATGAAGATTGCTAAAGGCGGAAAGGTAAAAATAACAATGATTGGTGATCATGAATGTAAAGAATGGAGCAAAACCGTTACCAATGGCAAGACCTACACGAAAGGGAATCGCTATACCGCAACCTTAAAAATTCCTGACGAAACTTGGCATTATGCACAGGCTCAATTCCGTTATAAAATCACAACTAAAGAAACATACCAAGAATACAACATTTTGCAGAGGGATGCTTCTTCAATCAGCCCTGCCAATCTGACGATTGACTGGGGAGATGGAACAGAGAACACAACCATCGCGAAAGACCAAGAACTTACACAGAAAACCATTGCTTCGCATACCTATGTCAGTGCGCGCAATTATACCATCACAATCTACTCCGACCAACCTGACCCTGCAAATAAACAGATACCACAAATCATGTTTGCAGACCCAATGACAGATACAGGGGACCAATGCTTGACCTCCATATTAGATCCATTCCCCAATATGGAAGCCACAGATTTTACTGCTTGCTTTTGCTTATGTACTAATTTAACCTCTGTTCCGGCAGAGTTATTTAGGTACAATCCACAAGCAACAAATTTTAACACCTGCTTCATATTATGTCGCGAATTAACTTCTGTTCCGGCCGGACTGTTCAGTTTCAATACCCAGGCAACAACTTTTAAGGAATGCTTCGCTATTTGCGACAAATTAAGCTCTCTCCCTTCGGGACTGTTTCTATTTAATACCCAAGCTACAAACTTTCAGAATTGCTTCAGCGGCTGCATAAAATTGAAATTAAGGGCGGATATTTTCCCCGATCCCGCTACCTTTCCTGATTTTTTTACAGGTAAAAACATGAATTTTAAAAACTGTTTTAACAATGTGGGGCAGAGCGCTGCTACACCGGGTACCGCTCCCAAACTATGGTTGTTTAATAGAGGTGGAGGATCGTGGACAATTACCGATTGTTTCACCGGTGCCAATGTAACCAATAGCGGCAAAATTCCGAATGATTGGAAGTAACGCCATCCCTCGATAACAGAAAATCCCTCTCGCCAATGACACCCATCATAATGGCGAGGAGGATTTTCACGCGAAGCAGTGCCTTTTGCCCCGTACTGATCTATAAACATCTCCTCCGCGGTAGGAAGATGTTTGAGTTTGTCAGTGTCAATCTACCCTGCAACCTGTAACTCGCAACTCGTAGCACCCGCAAATGCGCCAAAATTGGGGCATTGGTGCTAAAAAAGTGTGGAAAAACATATTTTTAGCACCAATAATGTGAAATATTTACATATCTTTGTAATTGAAATAACATTATAGAGTTATGAAACGGAAATTATTAGAACAATTATTAGGGTGGAAAAAGAGTAAGAACCGCTTGCCGCTTCTTTTAGAAGGAGCCCGACAAGTTGGTAAGAGTTATCTTCTGAAAACACTTTTTGGAGAAAAATATTTTGAGAAAGTAGTACATGTTAATTTTGAAAAGGCAGATTCGGAATTAACCAATTTATTTGAAGGCAATATTCAACCTCAACGGGTTATTGATTATTTGGCCTTGAAATTTAACACTGCTATAAATCAAGACGACACCTTGATACTATTTGATGAGATTCAAGAAGTCCCTCGCGCGTTAACTTCATTGAAATATTTTGCAGAAGATGCACCTGAATATCATGTTGTTGCCACAGGAAGTTTGCTTGGCGTTGCTTTACATAGCGGGACATCATTTCCGGTTGGGAAAGTTAACAGGTTACGTTTGTACCCAATGGACTTTGAGGAGTTCTGTTGGGCGAACAATATGCAAAAGCATACCGAGGAGGCTCATGATGCAATCAAATCATTAAAGAAACCTCTCATTTCAAGCGGGTTCAAAGATCTTTTTCAACAATACCTGGCAATAGGTGGAATGCCTGCTGCAGTATCTGCATGGATAGAAAGCAAAAATATTGATATTGTAGAAATGATTCTAAAGAATATTCTCGCTGACTATAAAGATGACTTTAGCAAACATACAACCAACACGGAATCTCGTAGAATAGCCAATTTATGGCAAAGCGTACCACGACAATTTGCCAAGGAAAATCGTAAGTTCGTTTACAAGACCATTGAACCCTCTGCACGTGGGCGCGACTATTCTTTCGCGTTCGACTGGTTGATTGATGCAGGATTAATTTATAAAATAAACCTTATCCCCCACGGTGATAGGTTGCCTCTCTCTTTTTACGCGGATGAGTCGGATTTTAAAATTTATGCCCTGGATGTTGGGATGCTGAGGCAGTTGACAAATTTGCCTAGCTCAGTTGTAATCGGCGATGATAATATTTGGTCAAATTTTGGCGGTGCTTTTGCCGAAAACTTTGTGTTACAACAATTACGTTCTCTGGGGTTTACCGAAACTTACTATTGGGTAAACAACGCCAAAATCCCCAATCAACCAAAAGGCAAAAGTGAGCTTGATTTTATTATTTCAGACGGAAATGCCATTTATCCAATTGAAGTGAAATCGGGAAAACAGGTAAAATCACAAAGTTTAAGGGTATTTCGTGAAAAATATAATCCTGAACTAAGCGTTCGTTTTTCTCTCAAAAATTTAGAGTATAACGAAGGACTTTTAAATATTCCTCTTTATTACTCATTTTTATTCAAGGAACTGATAAAGCAAAAAGAAAAATTGCCGATATCGGATTTTGCATTCAAGAATAAATAAAAACGCGAAACCCCTGGATTGCTTTTGGGCATTAGCCGTTGGCTAGTTTGTTGGCTTTTAACCGTTAGTTAATTGTTAATTCTCACACGCGACTGTAAATGTTGGATTTTTTATACAGTATGGAAAAAACAGTGTAAATTGCAGGAATTAAACGCCATGATATAGTTTCTTACAAAGAAACAATAACAATAGAACCCGGTAAACGTGAGAGAAAACCCACGATAAGAGGCATGCAGATTACCGTGGAAGACATCATGTGGTTGGTATCAGGAATGACATTCCTGAAATCGAGTCTGATTTTGACGAATAAAACGAAACCGACATCTATGCGGCATTGAGCTATGCCGTGAGCAAGGAAAACAAAACTTATTACTTTACAGGTTAACACACGAATTTCATTAATTATGAGCGTTATTATCATCCTTTCGGGTTATTTTAACGTTTAAAGCAAGCACGTCCTGTGTCTCTGCAGGAATCAAGTCTAATTTTTAAAATCAAATAACAATAAACAACAAGGAATTTAAATCAAATGAACGCGCGGCAAGTTCGACTAACGCCGAGCGTTGCTTCGAGTTACACGCGGTAACGGGACAATACACCGCACCTGACATTGAAGTTATCGATATTGAACTGACACAGAACTTCCTCGTAGTGTAGGTACGAGTGGTGCGGATTTACCCACCTTCGAAGACGGACAGGAGGCGTGGTAAGAATAAAAAAAATAATCGCATGAAGCCCAAACTATTTATTTTCGCACTCCTCGCCCTATTGGTGGCAAGCTGCACAGACGAGATTGATATTCCCGAACCCGCGACAAAAGAGCCAAAAGCGGAAAAAGAGGGAGAGATGGTTACCATCAATGCCTCGATACCGCAAGAGGCCCGTGTAGCCTATGATGACGCGAATCTCAGTCTCTCGTGGCAGGACAACGACCAGCTCCTGCTAGCAGGATATAACGGCACAACGTATAAAGGGAGTTCTGCCTTTACCTGGCAAACAGGCAACACCTTTACGGGAACGACGGTACCGGATGCCACCACCTACAAGGCATACTATCCCGGAGATGTCATAACGTTGGATGAGACTACCGGCGAGGTGCAACTTCCCGCTAACTTCTGGGGACAGACACAAAACGGAAACAATACAACGGGGCATCTCAAAAACAAGTTGCTCCTATTCGACGAGACAGCAAAGCCCATCAGTCAGACCTTTACCTTGAATGATAAGAGCAGCATCATCAAAAATGTAAATCCTGCCGGCGATGGCTTCGTGACGGATTTAACTTCTTGTACAGGCAGTGGTTACTTCAATTGGGATGAAGCAAAGGCCATCTCTGTTCCCAGTTACCACCTGCCGAGCATAGAAGAGTGGCAAGGTATCGTTCCATTATATGCTGACTATGTTTATTACGTTCTCTTCAATTCTGCATCTCCTTCCAATGGTGTTACTGAAAATGTCGTGGTTCAGGGTCAAAGTATTACTATGACCAGTGATTTTCGCCGTCCTGGAAACAATGTCTCTTATGCTCTTCGTTACAAAGGTACCGATATGGTCTCTGCCTGGAAGTACGAGCTTTTTCACTATAACACCAATACATGCCATATGAAGATTACTTCTCGTATTGTAACATCTTCCGAAATCATTGATAATATCGCCACCAACCCAACATACTGGACTACCGGCAATGAGAACGACATTGTTTGTTATTTCCCCGCTAGTGGCTACAACACAAACAGCAACTTAGGCAAGGGGGGCTACTTTCGGTCCTCTACGGTAGGCAGTAGTAGCTTAACTTGGTGCATGGGCTTCGCAAGTAAAGGCGCGATCTCTTACCCTGGCTACACGAAGACCAGCAAATATACTGTTCGTTTGTTTACCCCGGGAAATTAATTAGTCGTATTACCTGATTTTTACGATTTGAGAGTGAATTTGTAAAAAAACAGCTATTCATGTATTTATGGTAATTTGAAAACTATTTGTAATTAGCAAAGAGTTAATATTAGCGATTAAAAAAATCAACATATCATGGCAAATAATATTTTACATTAATGAAGAACACTATGTGAAAAAACTTTCAAGTCAAGAGAGCTTTCACCCGAGCCAAAGTTCGTGAAGGAGAGAAGGAAACGGTTTAAAAATCAAAGAGATAGTAAAGTTGAAGATATCGTGTCCACTTTTGAAAAAGAAAAGGAGGTAAAATAACTGAAAATGTCTACTTTTGTAAAAACCGACAACGGGAAATTATCACCAATGTCTACTTTGGTAAACTATTAACATCTTAAAAAAATTTTAGTGTCCACTTTTTGGAGCTGGTACAACTGTCACATCGAAAAAGCCTCAAGTGTCACATCAAAAAAACCCCAAGTGTCACATCGAAAAAGCCCCAAGTGTCACATCGAAAACCCTACAACTGTCACATTTGACCTAAAATTTCTTCATTATTGTGAAAAGAGTTTCTATATTTGTGTCCTTAAGCATTTAGAATATGGACTATAAAGTTAGAATAGCAGATAATATTCTTGCCGACAAACTAGAGGCAATGGGTGCTGTTATTATAGAGGGCCCTAAGTACTGTGGTAAGACTACTATGGCTATACAACAGGCAAAAAGTGTGTTGTCTATGGCGGATCCGGACACAAAAGACCAGAATCTTGCTATGGCAGCTACAAACATAAAGCGTTTACTTGTGGGTGAAACTCCGCGCCTCATTGACGAATGGCAAATTGCACCTCAGTTTTGGGATGCGGTAAGAAATGAAGTGGATAAGAGAAGAAAAGATGGGCAGTTTATACTAACAGGTTCTGCTGTGCCTCCAAACACCGGCGATATATTCCATTCCGGCACAGGACGCATGGGCTGGTTGAGACTGCGTACTATGACTCTTTGGGAATCGGGAGATTCAACAGGAGATGTTAGTTTAAAGTCACTTTTTAAGTCATCAGATCATATAGATGGAGGCAGTAATATAGATTTGGACAAGCTAGCTTTTCTTGTTTGTCGGGGAGGATGGCCAAAAGCTACCTTAAATGAATCTGAAAAAGCTGCCCTGATCCAAGCTAAAGAATATTATGAAGCAGTTACAAGATTTGATATTTCAAGAGTAGATAATGTGCAACGAGACCCCGAATTAGCTAAAAGGCTCATGCGTTCTTATGCAAGGCATCAAGGGACACGAGCAAGTGCTAAAACCATACTTGATGATATCAGAAGCAATGAAAGCGAAGAGCTCAGCGAGAATACTATTTATAATTACATAAAAGCCTTAAAAAAAATATTCGTAATTGAAGACTCGTTAGCTTGGAATCCCAATTTAAGAAGCAAAACGGCAATTCGCACAAGTGATACGCGATACTTTTCTGACCCATCAATTGCAACAGCGGCTTTAGGTCTTGGACCAAATGATTTAATAAATGATTTGGAAACTTTTGGTTTAATATTCGAAGCTCTCTGTGTTCGTGATCTTCGTGTATATGCGGATGCAATCGAAGGTGCGGTTTATCACTACAGAGATAGCAGTAATCTTGAATGTGATGCAGTTATTCATTTGAATAATGGCTCTTATGGCCTTATTGAAATTAAATTAGGAGGAGAAGGACCTATTAATACCGGAGCGGAAACACTTAAAACACTGGCGGATAAAATAGATGTAGGCAGGATGAAAAAACCCTCTTTTCTCATGGTTCTTACAGGAATCGGAGATTATGCCTACAAAAGACCATCTGACGGTGTATTGGTTGTGCCTATTGGGTCTTTAAGAGAGTAGTATTGAGTTCCGAGGTAATATTCTATTCTATTACCGGCACCCCGAAATGCTCGACCAGTGTACGATACACCTTGTAAATAGGCAACCCCATCACGTTAAAGTAAGAGCCTTCAACGCGCTCCACCGACGCGTACCCTATCCATTCTTGGATACCGTAAGCACCGGCTTTATCGATCGGGAGGTACTTTTCCACGTAATAGTCTATCTCCGCGTCGGTTAGTTTGCCGAATGTGACAAAAGTGGTGTCGGAAAAGCTCACCTCTTTATTTCGTGTCGCCATGCACACCCCGGTAATAACCCGGTGCGTTTTTCCCGAAAGCATGTGCAACATTCGTCCAGCTTCGGCTTTATTCGCGGGTTTCCCTAAAATAGTGTTATCCAGGAGCACCACGGTGTCGGCAGTAATAAGCAACTCATTTTCTTTCAACTCCGGCAGGTAAACCGATGCTTTCCTTCGCGCGATAAACTCGGCAATCTCCTCCTTCGGCATAGAGTCGGGATAAGACTCATCCACGTCCCGGAGCGTTTTTATGGTGTAATCGACATCAATTCCCGAAAGCAGCTCTTTTCGGCGAGGCGAATTGGAAGCGAGGATAATATGGTAGTCTGTCAGTTTCATACGAAAATTTATATTATAGTTATCTAATTAATATTCTGTCAATTACAATAATTCTGCTCACAAGTGTATTTCAGTTCAGACAAAACAAAAGACAACACTCGTCTTTTGGACAAATGCCCG
>DUPB01000028.1 GCA_012838585.1 Bacteroidales bacterium | reverse complement strand
TTTGTATCGGTTGTGCCGGTGGAAGGGATGTGAATGTCTCTTTCCGGTTTCAACCCGTGGAGGAGATAGAGGAGGACGACGTGGCGTATAAGGTGAGCTTGAGAGGGTTAAAAGGTGGCCATTCAGGCGTGCAGATACATCTCGGGCGGGCCAACGCGAACAAGTTGATGAACCGCTTCCTGAAGGAGGTGGTGAGCGACTATGAAGCCCGTATCGCGAATGTTAACGGTGGTTCGCTAAGGAACGCGATACCGAGGGAGTCGTTCGTGGTACTCACGATCCCTGAGGAGTTATCGGATGACCTGATCGACCTGGTGGCAGAGTACGAATCGTTATTCCGTGAGGATTACGCGGGTGTGGAGGAATCAATATCTTTTAAAGCCGAGCGTACCGAGCTACCCAAGTGGCTCCTTCCCGTGGAGGTGCAGGATGATCTGATCAACGCTATTGAAGCGTGTCACGATGGGGTGGTCAGCTACCTGGCCGATTTCCCGGGGGTGGTGGAGAGCTCGTTCAACCTGGCGTTGGTGGACACGCGGGAGGAGCGCATCGAGGTGAAGTTGCTGGTGAGGAGCTCCTCCGAAAGCCGGAAGGATTGGATCTGCTCATCACTTGAAAGCCTGTTCCAGTTGGCCGGGGCGAAGGTGGAGTTCTCCGGTGACTATTCGGGGTGGCAACCAAACGCGCACTCCGAGCTGCTGGGAACGATGGAGCGGGTCTACTTCGAGAAGTATAACGATCGCCCCAAGGTGGTGGTGATCCACGCGGGGCTGGAGTGCGGTATCATCCAGTCGAAGCTGGAGCAGCAGCTCGATATCGTTTCGTTTGGGCCGACCATCCGGGGTGCGCACTCTCCCGACGAAGCGGTAAAAATAGATAGCGTGGGATCATCTTATGAGTATCTGGTAGAGGTGTTGTCGCGGCTGAGTTAAACCATGATGAATAGCTTAAGGGTTCTTGCCCCCTTTGTTTCTTTTCTGTTGCTTTTAGCCGCTCCCGCGGTTCTGGTGCCGGTTTCTGTATCGGCTTCAACGGTCATCTTCGATTCCGATAAAGTGGGGGTCAAGGCTTCAGCCTTGACGAAATCCCTAATCTTGTCCGAGCAGCCCGTATCGGGGGAGGATATCTCCTCTCTTGAAACGGGTGCTTCGTTGCGATACAAGTTTCGGGTTTACCTGAGTGACAAGGGAAAAACGGGTTATTCACTGGATGATCCGTCCCGCTTTTTGTCGCGCCAAGCCATTGAAAGGAGGGAGCGACAAGGGGTAGCGTTGGATGAGCTGGACTTGCCCATCGCAAGGGATTACATCGCGTTGGTAGAGATGGCCGGCGGTAAGGTGGTGGCTTCCAGCAAGTGGTTGAGTACCCTCGTGGTGGAAACGAGGGACAGCCTGGGTATCGTGCAGATTGAGGCACTGCCCTTCGTGGATTCCGTGAAATATGTTTGGCGTGGTGTTGACAACCCTTATCGAGGAGGACTTCGCCCCAGGTTGGCAGAACCGGAGCTGCTCCACCTGACTGCTTCCTGGCTTGGTGCTCTTTCATCTGATACCAATTCACTAACCGCTCCCCCGGGTGAAGCTCCACTGTACGGAGCTACCGAAGGTCAGTTCAAGTTGCATAACGCGAGGATGATGGGCGATGCCGGTTATCGCGGAAAGGGAATCGTGGTGGGGGTAATTGATGCCGGCTTCACCAATGTTGATGTGATTCCTTGGTTCGACACCATGGACCTGCGGGGATTTAAAGACTTCGTGCCGGGCGGCGAGATGTTTTCCGCGAGCGATCACGGCACTAAGGTGCTCTCCACCATGGTTATCAATCGACCCGGCAAGATGATGGGCTCTGCCCCCGAGGCGGCATACTGGCTCTTTCGCTCGGAGGACGTGGTCAGCGAGTTCCCCGTGGAGGAGGATTACTGGGTGCAGGCCATCGAGTATGCTGACAGCGTGGGGGTCGACCTGGTTAACACGTCACTGGGGTATAACCTTTTTAATGACTCTTCGCTGAACTACTCGCATCACGACCTCACGGGACGAATTTCGGTGATGTCAAAGGCAGCCGACCTGGCGTTCCAAAAGGGGATAATCGTGGTGGTGAGCGCAGGTAACGAGGGTAACAAGGCGTGGGGGAAGTCGACCCCCCCGGGCGACGCGAAGGAGGTGGTGGCCGTGGGTGCGGTAGGGACCGATAGCGTGATCGCGTTGTTTAGTTCAAGAGGGATGATGGCCGATGGAAGGGTAAAACCCAACCTCGTTTCAGTTGGGAGGAACACCGTGACCATCGGGCAAAATGGCTTAATCGGGAACACGAACGGGACTTCGCTTTCATCGCCCTTCCTGGCGGGGTTGATCGCTTCGCTCTGGTCGATTCACCCCGAGCTGCATCGAGCCGAACTGCTGGATATCGTTGCCCGGTCATCTGACCGGTATGCCTCGCCCGACACGATTTACGGGCACGGTATCCCCGATTTCCAAAAGGCAATGGTCGATGTGTTGAAGACGCTTCCCGAATATCCTGGGCGAGTAGCGGACGGCCGCTGGTTGATTGAACCTGCTACCGGTTCAGGTTCTATCCCTGCTTCCGCAGCAGATTCTGCTTCTGCTTCAGAAAATACTTCGGCCCTCAACTACGCATCTAAAACTGAGTCTTTGCCCGGTTCCGGGATTAACCCTGTTCATGACACCGATTTTGGAGCAAGTTCTAACTCCGAAGGTGCTTTCTTGGTGAAGCTGCTTGATCGTGCCTTCTCGGGCGATGCCTATTGGGTGCGGTTATTGGATGAATCGGGGGCGCTGCTTTCGGAACACCCTATGGGCGAGGCAGATGAGGCTCTCGTTCCTATCCCCCGGCATGCGTGGGAAAGTAGTCATTGTCTCTATTTCATGGTTGAAGAGCCGTTTAAACAATCTACTTACCGAATAGGGTTGCGCTAATCGGAACAATATGTAGGGAACGGCAAAATCGGCAAGAACGATACAACGATACAACGATACAACGAAAAGAACGGTAAAAAGGAAGACCGGCAAGAACGTATTTGAACTATGGTGGAACCCTCTTTTTCCCTATCGGAACTGAACCGGCAGGTTAAGAACGCGGTTCGGGATGCGCTGCCCGAGGCTTACTGGCTGCGGGCCGAGACGAGCGATGTCCGCGTGAACCGAAACGGGCACTGCTACCTGGAGTTCGTGGAGAAAGATGAGCTGGGTCACGCCATCATCGCCAAGGCGAGGGGGGTAATTTGGGGCAACACCTATCGGCTGCTCTCGCCCTTTTTTGAACAGGAGACGGGGCAGCCGTTCACGTCGGGGCTGAACGTGCTGGTGCAGGTGACGGTCGACTTCCATGAGCTGTACGGTTTCTCGCTCACGGTGGTGGATATCGATCCATCGTTCACCTTGGGGGAGATTGCCCGCAACCGACAAAGGGTACTGAAGCGACTGGAGGAGGAGGGGGTGCTGACGCTTAACCGGGAGTTGGAGCTGCCCGAGCTGACTAACCGTATCGCCGTCATCTCGTCGCCCACCGCGGCCGGGTACGAGGATTTCAGGGATCAGATGGAAAACAACCCCGCGGGGTTTGTCTTTTATACTAAGCTGTTCCCCGCGGTGATGCAAGGCGAACGGAGCGAAGAGTCGATTATCGCGGCGTTAGAAGCGATCTTTCAACATGGCGATTTTTTTCACGCGGTGGCCATCATCCGGGGAGGTGGTGCAACGTCTGACCTCAGTTGCTTCGACTCCTACAACCTGGCTGCTAACGTGGCGCAGTTCCCGCTCCCGGTGGTAAGCGGTATCGGGCATGAGCGGGATGTGACGGTGCTGGATGTCGTGGCCCATACCCGGGGAAAAACGCCGACGGCGGTGGCGGAGATATTCATAGCTCACTTGACGAAGACCGCCACGGAGTTAGATGTGCTGCAAGAACGGCTCGTTTCACGAACCCAAGGGCTGCTTGTGGAGGAGCGGTCGGATTTGCTCTCTTTGTCGAATCGGCTGGTGCATCACTCGTCGCTTTACCTGCAAAGGGAGACTGCCGCCATTCAGCAGCTCGCCACGGGGGCACGTCACTCTTTCCGACAGGTGTTGCAAAAGGAGTTTACCAATCTTCAACAAGCGATAATCACCTCACGGCACCTGAGCAGGCGGCTGCTTGACGGGGAGGGGCACCGGTTGATGCAGGCGAAGCGCACCCTGCTCCACTCTTCACGCGAGGAACTACGTGATGAGCGTAACTTCCTGGAAAACGTGGAGCAGTTTATACGTATGGTGTCGCCGGCGAACGTTTTGAAAAGGGGTTATACCCTCACGCTAAAGGATGGTAAGATCATCACCTCATCGAAGGAGCTGCATGAGGGTGAACTTATCGAGACCCGTTTTAGGGATGGTGGTGTGACCTCGGTCGTTCAGTCGACAGGATCATCACCCACGGGGATAGGAAAGAACTATAGATGGAGAACTTCACCACGTTTATCCTAGCGTCGAAAGGCTTTGCTGAGGAAGGTTAGAATGTATTACCGATTATTCAAGTAAATCGTACAATTATGGCGAAAATGAGTTATTCAGAAGCGAAAAAGGAGCTGGAGGCGATCGTGAAATCGATTGAGGCCGGCGAACTGGACGTGGACCTGCTGACCGCGAAAGTGAAGAGGGCATCCGAGTTAATCACCTTCTGTAAGGAGAAGCTGACGACGACCGATGAGGAGCTCCAAAAATTACTGGAGGAGATGGCGTGATTCCCGAAAGGAGATATAGCGTGGTGGTAGTCGCGGGGGGGCAAGGCCTTCGTGCCGGGGGCACATTGCCCAAACAGTTCCAACGGATTGCTGGGGAGCCGATGCTGATGCACACCCTACGTGCCTTTTACGCGTATGATTACCGGATGAGGATAGTATTGGTGATTCCGGAGGGATATTGCCCCCTGTGGAAGAGACTGTGCGACGAGTGTCGTTTTGCGGTACCGCATACCGTGGTTCATGGTGGTGAAACGCGGTTCCATTCGGTGCGAAACGGTCTGCAGGAAGTATCGGACGTGGAGACGGTGGGGATTCACGATGGAGCCCGGCCTTTTGTCACGTCTTCGCTAATCGGTCGCTGCTTCGATACCTCCTTTGAACAGGGGGTAGGGGTAATTCCGGTGGTGGATGAGGTAAACACTGTACGGGTACTGACCGAAACGGGCAGCCGGATGGTGGATCGCACCCGGTTGAAGATCGTGCAGACCCCCCAGGTTTTTCCTGCCACGGCGTTAAAGAGAGCATATGATGTGGAGTATGACCCTGCCTTCACGGATGACGCTTCGGTGGCGGAACAAAGTGGAATAACCGTCCGGTTGGTAGAGGGTGAGGAGGCGAACGTGAAGATCACGACCGCTTTCGACTTGGCGGTGGCGGAGTATCGGCTTGCCGCTTTACAAAAAAAGGTACCTCGGTAAACTGCTCTTGTGGACTGTACCGGTAAGTTGCACCGGTAAATGCGCCGTAAGCGAACCGTGAAAGAAAAGCGAACCGTGAAAGAAAAGTGAACCGTGAAAGAAAAGTGAACCGTGAATGAATAATAACCGTGAAAGCACGCGAAATCCGTATCAAACTGGATAGATAAAACGATAAAAAACCCGTTTTGCCCTTTCGTTTGTTTCAAAAACACCCTTTTTCTTAAAATTAATGTTCCAATTTGTCATAATATCATAGAAAATTATTACTTTTGGATTATTAAATTAATTTTATATCCCATGGAGAAGATTGATAAGCTTGACAGGCAAATATTGGAAATTATTACCCGAAACGCGCGGATGCCGTTTAGGGACGTAGCCGAGAGGTGCGGGGTGTCGCGTGCGGCCATTCATCAACGCGTGCAGCGGATGATCGAGAACGAGGTGATAACCGGTTCGGGCTATCACGTTAACCCCAAGGTGCTGGGGTATGCGTCCAGCGCCTACATTGGTGTAAAGTTAGAAAAGGGCTCGATGTACAGGAACGTGGTACCGGAGTTCGAGAAGATACCGGAGGTGACCGAGTGCCACTTTACCACGGGTGCCTACACGATGATTATCAAGATTTATGCCCGTGACAATGAGCACCTAATGGAGTTATTAAACGACCAGATACAGGAAATACCGGGCGTAGTTGCCACGGAAACCATGATCTCCCTAAGCCAGAGCGTGAAACGGGAGATTCCTATCTCGAGTAGCAACGCGTAAGGTAAGCGATGCTATCACTATCGAGCTGCTCTTCACATGAGGGTTTCTTGTGACTGATATAATCTCTGTGGATTATAGGTTCAAGGAAGATGTTAGAAAAGCCATCAAAAAACGCTTGTCGTGATATCGGCAAGCGTTTTTGGTGATGGTGATTTTTTTCTGTCGGGATGAGAAGACTCGAACTTCCGACCTCCACGTCCCGAACGTGGCGCGCTAGCCAACTGTGCTACATCCCGATTAATATGTGGGTGCAAAGGTACTATTTTTTATTCATATCGGGCAGAAAAGAGGGGAAAATCTTTTGTTCTTTACGATTCCCAACTATAAAACGGGTGAAGAGGGGAAACGCCAAGGTGTAATTGAAAAGAAGGAGTGGTTGAAAAAAAGCAGGGAAAAGATGCGTGGAATCAAAAAAAACGACTATTTTTGTATTCCATTTAAGTCATGCGGCAATAGCTCAGTCGGTAGAGCATCAGCTTCCCAAGCTGAGGGTCGCGAGTTCGAGTCTCGTTTGCCGCTCCATTGCCACCAATCGTGGAAATGAAACTTCCATTTCTTTTGCTTGTTTCATCCCCCCCCCGGTTTCCCCAATTACAGTTCATCGTGGAAATATCACCAATCGGCTAAAGCAATGATTGCCTTTTAGAAAGTACCCTGTTCACCCTTGTTTGTGTTCTTTTCAATCCTTTGATTATTAATGTTATGTATGAGCAGTTAAGGGTTGCTTTCGAGGTTAGAAGACCGTTTCAATAAACCAATCAGTATGTATGAATATTTGAGGCGTAGTTTCGAGGAGTTGTCCAACCGGGAGAATGCCGCCATGATGAGCGCCTACATGCGCAACAAGTTCCTTTTTTACGGGATCAAAACCCTCCCCAGGAGGGCTGTCTACAAACCCTTTTTAAAAGAGACAAAAAAAACAGGTAGGGTCGATTGGTCTCTTCTCGCCTCCTGTTGGCAAGATGAACATAGGGAGTTCCACTATTTCGTCGTTGATTACCTTATCGGTATGAAGAAATATTTAACTTACGACGATTTTGATAAGATATGGCCGTTTATCACATCCAAACAGTGGTGGGATACCATCGACATGCTTAGCGCCGTGGTTGGGCATATTGTAGCCAATGATGAACGGGGTATTGAACTGATGCTTCAATGGTCGGTGAATGACGATTTTTGGGTGCGCCGCGTAGCTATCATCCATCAACTTCATCGAAAAAACAAGACCAACGCGGAACTGTTGGAACAGGTGATCGTCAACAATTTCGGCAGTAGCGAGTTTTTTATTAACAAGGCCATCGGGTGGAGCTTGAGAGATTACTCTAAAACCGATCCCGATTGGGTAATAAGCTTCCTGGATAGATATAAAGGTGAGTTAAGCGGCTTAAGTATTCGGGAAGCAAAAAAATATCTATAACATGATGAAAAGGGTATTTATCGTATTTCTTTTATTCTCTCTCGCGAGTGTTGGCTTGGTAGCCGAAAACAGCAAACATGCTGATTTCGAGTTGGTCTTTGGCGACTACGCTCGATTCGATCAGGCGATGGTCGAGAAGGTGCTTTCGGAAGAGCATGGGAAACGGCACTACGTGGATCGTGATGGGGATGGCAAGCCCGAAGAGGTGTGGTTCATCGATCTGGATCCTCGCCATAAAGCTGACAAGCGGCCTCTGTTGGTAAGGGTGATTGACAGGGACAACGACCTCCAGATGGGGGGCGAGCCTGACAAGGATAGCGATCTTTGGCTGGCTGACTGGAATGCCGATGGTACAGTGGATGCCGTTATTAGTTATGAAGACACAGACCACGATGATGTGGCCAATCATCAGGGGATATTCTTTCACCACCGGTTATATGGACTTTGCGTTTTTTGGAACAGCGGTGATGGGGATGAGAATAACGTGATGATGTACGATATAGACTACACGTACTACCAGGTACCCTGCCAGAACTATTCCCACTTCGGGGGTGATGACTCGTTTACCTTGTACTACTTGGATAAGGGAAAATACTTCCCATCCATGCCGCGGTGGGTCCCTTTTTGGGAAAACCCGTTTCTGTTTTTCGATGTAAACGGTGATGGTGTAGCGGAAGAGACCATCCGCATCGAAGGGGAAAGTGAAGCGGTGGCTTTCCTTCGGTGGAGTTTCAATCTTCTCCCCGACACCGCGAACCCCCGAAACTACGATGTAAGCATAACGGCATGTGCCCCGGGATGGACGCCGGAAGCTCATTGGAACAGCACCTATGATTTGATATTAGAGGATGATGTGACAGAGTCGTGCCTCATAGAGGGAATCCCCGCGGGCAAAATATTGAAACGCTCTATGGCCAAAGAGTATCTCTCCTCAATCACTTGGGCCAGGGTGCTATTCGTGTGGGATGAGATAGACCTGAACGTGGCTTGGAAAAACGTCAATGACACGATCTCCCGTTGGGAAGGGATTATTACCGAAAGCTATAAGGATGAGGATGTTTTTATGCCGCAAGTGGGAGGCCCCGCATGCGGTCCCTTTAACAAACGATACGCGTTGATCCTTCATCCCGAGAAACCCAATGAATACTACTATAATCCGGCGGAACAAAAAATAGGCATTAAGAACAGCGATTTGGCGTGGCTGGATGTCGATTTTGATGGGGATCGACAAAGGGATATGTATTACAAAGGGATCGATACAGATAAGGATGGTATCATCGACGTGATAGAACTGGATGTGGATGGTGATGGTGAGGTGGATGACAGGTGGGATGTTGATGTTTCCAATATCAGTGAGATGCCATGGGATTTTTTCAGCATGAATGAGGTGTACGCTCCTATCATTGCACGTGAGCCGGAGCGCAAGTACCTGTTGACGCGCTCCCTTGCCGCGGCACTTGAGTCCATAAACAAAGGGTGGGGTGATGATCCGGTATATCACCTGCTTACCGGTAAATTTGAGAACGCCGGTATTTATACCCAATACGCCCATCGGCTAATTCATAGCGATGAATCCGTACTCTATTATTTATCGCTGCTGCAAGACAGGCAAATCGCGAAATTGAAAAAATCAGGGGCTGGCAGTGAAAGCTTCTGGCAAAAATTCAACCAGGCAAGGAGTCAGGGTAACACCGAGGCCATGTTCGAGGCCGTGAATAGAGAATTCAAGGTAAAGGGTAGAGGGTTCAACTACAAACGGTGGATAGAAGGGATACGTCGATGAGGCTCTATATTACTTACATGCAATTAAAGTGTTATCTGTTATATGTGTGTTACTTGGTAAATAATGATATAAAATGAGAAAAATCAGAACAATTTGTCTATGGGGCTTTTTATTGATGTTTGTTTCATGCGTACAAAAAGAGACGGTCACTGTTCAAGATACGGTCACTGTTCAAGATACGGTCACTGTTCATTATGACGTGATACCTCTTCCGCGAGAAATAAGTACAAATGAAAATAAGCCGTTTGTATTGAAAAGGTCAACCGCTATCGGTTACCCGAAGGGGAACGATAAATTAAAAGAAAGCGCGGAGTTTTTATCGGGATATATACTCGAAACCACAGGAGAAAAATTGACAGTAAGAGAATCGGGGAGTGGTGACAATACCATAATGTTAGAGACCGGATTATCACACGATAATGAAGAGGCTTACCATATAGCTGTTTCCGAGAAAGGAATCGTGATAAAGGGCGTTTCCGAGAAAGGTGTTTTCTACGGTGTGCAAACTTTAAGGAAATCACTCCCTCCTTCGCTTAAAGGCAAAACAATTCATTTCCCTGCTGGATCCATTACCGACTACCCGAGGTTTGGCTATCGAGCTGCCTTGTTTGATGTGGGGAGACACTACTTTCCCACCGACTTCATTAAAAGATTTATTGACATATTGGCGTTACACAATGTGAACTACTTTCATTGGCATCTTACGGAAGATCAGGGATGGCGTGTAGAGATAAAAAAGTATCCCAAGTTAACGGAAATAGGGAGCGTAAGAAAAGAGACCCTCGTGGGGCATTTGCAAAGAAAACCTCAGCAATTTGATAACACACCACATTGGGGGTTCTATACACAAGAGGAGATAAAGGATATTGTAAAATATGCACAGGAGAGGTACATAACCATTATTCCCGAAATAGATTTACCAGGACATATGCTTTCAGCTCTGGCCTCCTATCCTGAGTTGGGATGCACGGGGGGACCTTATGAAGTAGCCACTAAATGGGGAATCTTTGAAGATGTGCTTTGCATGGGTAAAGAGACCACCTACCAATTTTTAGAAGATGTATTTACTGAAATCACGGAGTTATTTCCCTCGGAATACATACATATTGGTGGGGATGAATGTCCTAAAGTACGTTGGGAAGTTTGCCCTCATTGTCAGGCAATGATAAAGAAGTTAGGCCTGAAAAGTGATGGTGGGCGTACGAAAGAGCAAAAATTGCAAAGCTACGCGATGCTGGAGGTCGAAAAGTTCCTTAAAGGGAAAAATCGTCGTGTCATTGCCTGGGAAGAGATCCTGGACGGGGGGATCGCCGATAATCCTATTGTAATGTCCTGGCTTAAGGAAGGCAGTGGAGCAGAGGCTGCTCAAGGGGGTTATGATGTCATCATGGCTCCACATGAAGCGGTGTATCTTGACTATTACCAATCAGAAGACAGGGAAAATGAACCACTGGCCATAGGTGGGTACATCCCGATACAAAGGGTGTATCATTTTGAACCTATCCCCAAAGAGTTGACTGAAGAGGAGGGCAAAAAGATCATCGGTACACAGGTAAATCTCTGGACGGAGTATATCTCCACACCCGAACATGCCGAATACATGTTGCTGCCTCGCTTGGCGGCAATAAGTGAAGTGCAATGGTCAGATCCAGAAGCAAAAGATTTCGAGTCGTTTCGCTCACGTTTGAGTAACCTATTCCAGTTTTACGACCTGTACCACTATAATGCCGCGAGACATATTTTAGCTGAATAAAGAGAATGCTTTAAGTGTGGAGCCAAGATGCTATACCTGTAACAGCTTGCCCGTTTAGTAAAAAATGGGTACTTTTGGGCATTGTCCCAATAAAAATGCAGTATAAAATGAGAGTTGTAATCGCATCTTTCTGCCTGGCTATGGCAATCAGTGTGAATATTTCCGCGCAAACCGAACTTCGGGTTGCCACTTTTAACCTGAGAATGGACACCCCGCGCGACGGTGAGAACGCCTGGTCTAACAGGAAGGAGATGGTGAAGGGGTTGATTCGTTTTCATCAGCTCGATATCGTGGGGACCCAAGAGGGGTTTAAGCACCAACTGGAGGATATCCTTGAAATTGGGGGTTACGACTACGTGGGAGCGGGGCGAGACGATGGGAAAGACGCGGGGGAGCATTCGGCCATCCTGTTCAATACCCGGAGGTTAACCCTTCTCGATAACGGGGATTTCTGGTTCTCGGAAACCCCCGAAGTGCCTGGCAAGGGGTGGGATGCCACCTGTTGTAACCGCATTTGCTCTTGGGCCAAGTTCAAGGAGGTAGAGACCGGAGCGGAATTTTTCGTGTTTAACGCGCATTACGATCACGAGGGTAAGGTGGCCAGGTACAACTCCTCGCTGTTGCTTTTGGAGCGGATGGAAAAAATCGCGGGCGGGTACCCGTTGTTTGCGACTGGCGATTTCAATGCGGTACCTGAGGCTGAGCCCATACAGCTTATATACGATTCAGGCAAGCTGAACGATTCGTACCTGGTGACCCTTGAACCGCCCTACGGTACCGTGGGTACCTTCAACTCCTTTAGTCTCGAGGCGCCTATGAAAAACCGGATCGACTACATATGGGTTACCCCCGGCATCACGGTAGAGCGGTACGGTGTGCTTAACGACATGCAGCACGGGCGATTCCCCTCCGATCACTTCCCCGTAGTGATTGATGCTTCGTTTTAGAAGGGGTAGTTGTTGTCAATGCGCTGTCACAGAGGATGGTTGTAAGAATTCAAAAAATGATGGAACGAGATAAAAGGATGACGCGACGGGGATTTATTAAAACCTCCGGCGCTCTCGCGGGAACGGCGTTAATTACCCCCTTTGCCTATGGCAACAACATGTTTACCCACGACCCAAAACTGTGGAAGGTTGCCATCGTGAAAGACAAGTCAAAAGAGATGTTTGGCTTACACGGGATGCATGTGGCATTTCGGGGTCTTCCTAACGTTAAGGTAGTTGGGCTCGTGGATGGTAGTACAGACAATATCGATGCTAAGTTGGCACATGTGGAAGCCGCGTGCCATTACCTTAGCTGCGAAGCGTTGATGGAAAAAGAGCAACCCGACATCGTCGTGTTGACCTCTCGTTTACCTGGCGACCACCTGGAGCAGATACGTTTTTTTGCCGAACATGGTTGTCATATATACTGCGAAAAGCCGTTAACCGCTTTCCTGCATGAAGCGGATGAAATCATCGAGATCGCGGAGAAAAACAATATCAAAATCGCCATGGCCCATCCATGTCGAAACGGGCAGGGATACATTACCATGAAGCGACTGATCGAGTCGGGTAAGATTGGTGTTCCGCTTACGGTTCAAGGTTGGGGCAAAAGCGATTACCGCGGTGGTGGCGAGGACATGATGACACTGGGAACACATATCTTCGATTTGATGATTTTCCTGTTCGGGAATCCGGAATATGTGTCCGCCGACGTGCGGGTGAACGGGAAGCCGTTCGTTGGCCCGGAATTGACCAAAACAGCAGAGCCAATCGGACCGACGGCGGGTGATGAACTGTTCGCGACCTTCCGATTTCCCAACGGGGTGAGGGGTACTTTCGAAAGCCGGCGGAATCTCTATACCAGTGACAATCGTATGGGGGTTTGTGTCACCGGGAGCAAGGGGATGTTGTCACTCCGTTTTTCCGATGCTTATCGCGATGAGCAACCCCTTCGCTTCAGCAACGCGCCCTGTGCACCGACGAATGAGTCTGTAAATGAAATTATAGCATTACAGGAAGGCCGTGTGATTCCGGGCGCTCAACCACTGGATTACTCGCTATTGGGAACGGATGATGTTCCTCTCGGTCCCATCTTTATTGAAGCGGGCCGCTTCGCGGTTTGGGACCTGATGCAGGCGATTCAAGAGAACCGCCAACCGATAACGAATATCTACGATGCCCGAACGGCTTTGGAAATGATATACGGTGTATACGCGTCACACCTGTCGCAGAGCCCGGTCTACTTTCCACTAAAAGATCGGGAACATCCCCTGGCTAAATTCGAAACTCGCTAATAACACATGATGATGAAGAATAAAATGACACGTCGTGAATATCTTTCACTGACGGCTGCAGTTGCTGCCGCTGCCACTCTTGGCAGTAGTTTAGGTTGTGGCACTACCCGTAATCTCGATGCCACGCGAAAGAAAAAGTCGCTTATCCCAACACGGGTGTTGGGAAAGACAGGGGTAGAGGTGCCTATTATCGGCTTTGGTACCGGGAGCAAATTTCAAAGCGCCCACGCCGGCCGCGAAGACGAAGCCGTCCAGCTACTTCATCACGCGGTTGATCTTGGCATCAACTGGTTAGAAACCGCGCACATATACGGCAAAGACGGTTGGGCTGAAAAAATGGTGGGACAGGTGCTCAAAACACGCCGTAAGGAGGTCTTCGTTACCACGAAAATCCACGACCGTACCTACGACGACATTATGCGCCAAATTGATATCTCGCTGGAACGTCTCCAGACAGATCACGTTGACTTGCTGCTTATCCATTGGCTTAAAGCAGATGAGGCCGACACTCTCGGGCAAAAAGGTTATAGCGTTGAAACTTTCTACAAGCTGCGTGAGCAGAAAGTGGCGCACTTCATTGGTGTCTCGTCGCACGACCAACCGCTTGAGATGAAGCGCTTTATCGAGCGCTACGATTTTGATTGTGTTCAAATGGCATTAAACGCGGCGATGGTGGGGGTTACCGAGCCAGGCTGGCGCCTCGCCCCTGAAGTCTCGAATCCCAGCTTTGAAGCCGTGACGGTACCTGCCGCGCGAAAAAAGAATATGGGAATCATCGCGATGAAAACATTGGGATATGGACATCTGTTAGGCTCCTCTCCTGACAAAGCCGATGCCCAATCGCTCATGCGTTACGCCTGGAGCCTCCCCATCGCCTCCGCCATGGTGGGTATGACCAGCGTTGAAGAGGTAGAACAAAACGCCAGGTGGGCATCAACATTCCAAAAGATGTC
>DUPB01000263.1 GCA_012838585.1 Bacteroidales bacterium | reverse complement strand
GAGGCGTTTATCAGTTTGTTGCGCCTGCTCTCCACCCCTTTGGGTAGTCCGTAATCCTCTTCCAGTTGCGCGATGTTGTTCAGCAGCTCCCCTGGTGGCGAAACGATTAGCGCGGCGCTTGTTCCTTCCCATTTGATCTCTTTCAGGGCGCTTGCCTTCAGAATCTTATAGCCGTTTCGCCGTTCGAAATCGATGTACGCGAACGGGTCGGTCGCCAGCACGTTCACTGCGACCTCATCGTCCCAGCTGACGTTCAGCCACTCACCGAAACAGCGCTGATCCTTCACCGGCAGTTGTAGCAGGGTGAATTCTGTAGCGGGCGGGGGCGTTATCTTCAGGTAGCTTGGGTAGATGTTGTCCGTGAGGAAACCCTCCAGGGTGAAAGTGATGTAGGCGGGTGTCACTTCTACCCCTATTACTGCCCGGTAGGGAATCAGCTCGAATCCCACGATCAGTCGCTCCCCCTCCATGTAGAGGCTGTCTGCCTGGAAGGTGGTGCGTTTGTTGGGGTGTCCCAGCTTAATCTCGTTGTGGTAGGGACGTTCTTGCGTGACGCTGAAGAGCGCGAGTGGCTCGCCCGGCATCAGGCACTCTTCGCCTGACGTTTTAAGTATTAGGCTCTTGGTGATGGCGTTGTTGCCTACCACGAGTCGGAACTGCCCGTTTTCAATCACGATGTCGTCCGTTTCCGGGATGACGACCCCGCTACTTTTCGTGTTCAGCAGTGAGCATCCACACGGTAGCACTGTGAGCGACAGTAAGAATAGTCCGGTAAGAAAATTGTTTATCCGTTTCATTGAAGTATCGTTTTATCTTTTATTCGTTGTCCTTTACTACACCTCCAGTTCGTTGATGAACGGTTAGCCGTTGTTGGTCGTGTGTTTTACCTTGACACAGCGGGCTTACCTGTTTTTTGTTATTTTGCAGTAAGCTGGTGAATGTTTAGAATCTCATTATTGGTAAGCGCCCGGTTAAAGATAGCTATCCCACCTATTTGCCCCTTAAAGAAATTCCCCATCCCGTTTTCTAATCGCACGGCGCCCACGGTGAAGTCGGAACCGTTATTGCCCATTCCATCGGGGTAGTAGTAGGGATTTTTCGACTGGGTTAACCCTTCCGGGTACCCTTCAAACCCCCGGGTATTGTCGATTAACTCTGGTTCCCTCTCCTCAAACATGCCATTCAGGTAGGAACGAATGAATTCCCCGTCGTATGTAAACGCGATGCATTCCCATCTGTTCGGGGTTACCTCCTGCTTGCTTGCCGAGTAATCAATAGAGTAGGGAAATGGCGGGGTGGGACCTCCTATTTTCGAGATGTGTCCACAGACCTGGTTTCTCCCGTTGTAATGAGGCAGCGAGACGAACAGCCCGTATTGGCGTTTGCCTCCCTCTTCGTATTCGTTCCACATGCCGGCCACGAAACCCTGTTCCCCCACCCATTTTACCCACGCGATGACGGTAACCTCGTTGGTTTCGATGTTCAACCCCCGTGTCTCTTCGTACGGGATATAGAGGTACTGGTTACCGTTAAACGAAAGGGAATGGCCTGAGAGGGGACCGTCGGGGATAGATGCTGGACTCTCTTCTTGGTTGTTCAGTAGCTGCAACTCTACATCTCCCTTCGATACGAGTTGGTTCTCCCCGGCTGAAAAATCCCAGAAGGCGACTATACCCGATGTTGAAAGGAGTTCAGATTTTATTTTGTTCCCCGGCCTGCAAGAAAACAGGAGCAGCAGAACGCTCATACAGAGTAGAAAACTTTTCATCCTCGTGTTGTTGCTTGCAAATATAATCATAGCTGGCGATAGAAGGTGTTTAAAGTGCTGTGTCAGAATTCGTTCGGTTCATACGGTTACTCTTTTGCTGAAAGTACCTGTTTCTTGAAATCCTCCAGATTATCCCTATACTCGGCGATCAGCTCGATTCCCTCTTTCTCCAGCGTGCGGATAAATTGTTGGAACGTGCCATCTTCCCTCGACTTCACGGGCTCGCGCTTGCATTTTAGGTAGAGTATGGGCAGTTCGGCCAGGTTCACCCTTCGCAGTATCTCCTCGTTGTCCGCCACTTTTTTGGCTTTGGCGAAAAGGTGTATCGACTCGTTTACCAGCTCATCGGTGAAGAGGGGATCCCAAGCGTCCAGGCCAATCCCGAAGTGCGTCTCCGGAGTAACGCTCTGTTGCAGGCGATCGAAGTAGTCGCGGATGTACTGTCCCGACCGACCGTAATAGCCCAACATGAAATCGTTGATCACCTGGTCGACATCAAGACCGGGATTCCACATCAGCTTGGCGATCAGGTAGGCTTTCAACTCCTGGAACTCGGCTCCCCGCTCCTGGTATGAGCCCTGCTCCATGACACCTATCGCCTTGTTGTTGATGAACGTTTTGATGTTGGGCTGCAGTACGGCGAAGTTGGGGTAGGGCATGATGTACCGCTGGAAGTTAACGACGTAGTCCCAAATGTAAAGCTGCGGGGAGATGGCTGCCCAATCGCGCAGGTCGTCCATGAACGATTGGTTTTTCTCGCAGCTCTCCAGTGGATGGGCCACGCACGCTTCGATGGGGCAGAGGCGTACCACCACGTTATGTCGGGGTTGAATATTTTGGGGTGCCGAACGGGTATACTGATAGGCCAGCGTGCCGATCTGTTTATCAGGGAACTCTTTCTCTACCGCCTCAGCCACTTGGTTCACGAACCAGATGAGGATGCCCGACTCCTTGCCCCCGTATTTTTTCACCAGGGCTTGGCACTTCGTGCATTGGCAGGGGTTCCCCCAGTCGTTTTGAGAAACGGAGTAGATCGCGTGTTCCGGGTGTTCGCGGATAAAATCTTTCACCCGGCGTGTCATGATTTTCAGCACGTTGGGGTTACTCAAGCAGAGTTGCGCCCGTTTGCCCCAGTCGGCGTTGTCCGGGTCGGCCACCCGTTTCCCGTCTATCAGGCTGAAGTATTCCGGGTGCTTGTCGTAAAACTCGGAGGGGGAAATGAACCGGTAGAACGTGTGTACGCCCCAGTAGCTTTCACACCCTCCCGGTTGTTCCGCGGGGTTTGACGACATCCTTCCGTTGAGCTTGTTCCTGGCCATCCACACGGGATCGAAGGCGGTATAGAAGAAATCGTTACGCACCTTTAGTCCCGGCGAATCATGACGGTCAAGGGTTTCAAACTGGCTTATGCACCGGGTCGGGATGCAATCTGCACCGGGAGCGTACCACCGGCAGCCGAACTCGTTTTCCAGGAACGAGAAGACCCCGTACATGCTACCCCGTTCCTTACCTCCGTAGATATAGAGCTCCGGCCCGCGGTTGAAGTAGCGGAACGATTCATCCGTCCACTTCGGTTCCTCTTCGCCTATTTTGGATTGCAAGGCAGGCGAGAAGCCCACGTAAATGCGCGGTGCCTGCTTCGGTAAGGCCTCAGTAGGCTGGTAGTAGTTCAAGGCAAACGTCGCCCCGCTGATCTCCTTGAGCCAGTGCTGCAGCTCCTTGGCTGCCCACACCTCCGACTCGGAGGCTTCTGAAGATAAGAAGATGGCATAGTCGGTCTCCCCGTCGGAAAATAGCACATGGGGTTGAGCCGCGACGGGATTGGTAGTCACCAATAGGGTTAACGCTACCGCCACGAGGGATAGAAAGGTACGGTAAGACAATGTTGTTTCGTTGTTCATTATTTAGAAGTTTATCTGTTTACTTTTCACGTTGAAAGCAAAAATAACAAAAAAGGCATGCAGGAACTAAGCAGTATTTTTGCCGACAACAGGACAAGCACAACCTTTTATTACCTGATTCATTTTAACTTTAAGATGCTTTCCGCGACCTTTTGCCTGTATTCAAGGATGTCGCGTGGATTTTTCGAGTAGGTCTGCTCGTTGGTATATATCTGTTCGGGGATATCAAGCAGTTGCCTTGCCTCTTCCAGTACTTTGTTCTTCACCCCTTTCCTGCTGTTCACAAGTTGTTCGAGCATGGTAAGGTACTCGTAGTCCTCTATTCCATCGCGAAGAAGTTCCAGGCGTAGTGAAGGCACGGGGTAACCGATGTACGTTTTTCCATCGTTATTCGGGTCCCGATTCAGCGGGTAGAAGAAGCGCCCATCGCCGTTTCCCCAATTCCTTTGCACGCCAAGGGGGGTATCGTAGCCAGTCGTGTAAGACATCGCCTCTTCCCACGGGTTTTGGAGGTACCCTGGAGGAGAGGCCGCACCCGAGTTCCAGTAGTTGGTTGCCCAAACCAATATGCCTTTCAGCTTATGCTTGTATGACCCCCACAGCCACATCCGCATGTTGATGGCATCGTGATCGATGAATAACGTGATCCAGGGAGATTTGGGACCGGTGCAGAGGTAGGACCAGCATTCCAGTCCTCTCTCGTTCATCTGTTTAATCCTTTCATGCTTCAACTTATGCCATATGGTGCAACTGATGTCGGTAACATCCGAGAGGTCTGGACCGTCAATGTGTTCAGTAAGGAACGTGGTGAGCTTAGGCGCGTACCTCTTTATAAGCTCGTTGGTCTCCTTCACGAACGGGTAGTCTGGCACGCTGGGCTCGTCGAACCAGTATATATACTCTTTACCCAACCAGCCACCCCGTTCAAGGTTGTCTTGAATCTGGGCGAGATAACGCTCCATCAGCAGGTTATATTCGTCGCTCCCCTGGTTGAATCCCGCGAACACGCCGGCTGACCTGCTGTGAAAGGTGCCTCCCCCGAGACCCCTCAGGGAAAGCCTGTACCCCGTGAAGCCGAAATCGTCGAAGTAACGTTTGCCGGCACGATTGAAATCGGTGAAGTCCATCTTGAGGTCGATGTCGTTCAGGTTCACCTCGAAGTTCCCGGCAGGGAACTCGTTCTCGCCGGAACGGTTGTTCACGAGCCTTACATCATCGAACCAAACGGTACCGGTTTTTTCACCCGACGCAGTTCGAAGGGTGGGGAACAAGCGTATCTTCAAAAATTTGACTTCATGATCGAGGGTACTAAGGTTCAGCTCGTCGCGTTTCCACTCTCGTCCTGTCGTGAAATTTTCAAAACGATTCTCGAAGGTGATAAGCCTCTTTTCCGCGTTGTAGCACTCCACGCCCACGAGGTAGTTTTGTCCCTCTTCCCGCGAGCAGGAGCTCCAACATAACGTGTACGGGTCGTCGCTGTTGACCGGGATAAGCTCCACGCTTGAGCCTTCCGCGTTGTACGTGAACGAGTTGTCCTCGATCCGGTAAGCATAGTTGCCTTCTTGTTTGATCTGGTTGTCAAAATAACCGCCCTGCCAGGCCACCCCCGTTATCTCTTCGCGGATGGGGTTAAGTTGAAAGGGGTTATAGGGCGAGATTTTATAATCCCGGAAGGCCTGCATGTAATAATCGAACGCCTCTTTCTCCTCTTCGGGGGTTTGCAGGTTGTCGTAATTTCTCACCTCGCTGAGGTTAAAGCCAAATCCTGATCGAATGGAGGGAGTGTGGGGCAACGTGAAGTCCCACACGTGTAAACGGACGGGCACGGTGAGGTTCCATTCGTCGGAGTTGAGGTGTAGGTTTCCCGAGTAATCACCCGCCTTCGCGTCGGCGGGTACTTTCACGGTAACCCAAAAAGCCTGGTTTTCGGCGGGGAACAGGGTTTCGGGCTGCTCGTACAGGGGGAGGGGATCGGGCCACCACCCGGCGAAAGCGTACGAGTCAGTCGGCTTCCGCACCCGCACGTATTCCACTTTCCTGATCGTGATGTTGGCGTTACCGATCACGTTACCCCGGTCGTCTTCCAGGGTCGACGCGGCTACCCGGAATCTCTCCATCCGCGATGTTGGTTTCACCACCAGTATAAACGACTCGTACTCGTTTTTCGCCGACCACATCTTTACTTTGCCATCCTTGGCCGTTGGTGTCGGAGCATCTCTCATCACCTTGTACGCACCTTCCGCCCACCAGACGGAACAGTCCCGGCTCTCATGGATCAGGTACCCGTACCCGCCGGTTTGCAGGTGGTTGGGATCGACTTTAGGTGCTTCTCGTGAAACGGCCAGGGAGGCCATAACAACGAATACCGATAGAAATAATACTTTCATCATTTTTTTAAAATTTAGCGCACCCGCTTGTATGCTTTTTCTCCCTGCGGGGCGATGGAGGTCAACACATTGGTGTATACCAGTTGTCAGAGGCAGTGTTTACGCGCATTGCTGTTTTCGTCAGGCAGGCGAGAGTTGGGTCGTTATTCTAACGGGTTCTATATCTTCAGAGGGTATGTTTGTAGAGTGATCAAGGTGCGAATGTCAATCCGTTTAACTTGTTCCAGTCCCCACGGGTGAAATCGGGGATCTTTACCGGCATGCCCCCGTTCAGTACCGATTGTTCGCTTAACTCGACCAGGCAAGACCATTCTGCCGCGTCATACACATCCTGATCGAGGGGCAGCCCGTTTCTTAAGCAGTAGATTAACCGGTAATCCATGATGAAGTCCATGCCACCGTGACCCCCCACTTTTTTGGCGAACTCGCCGATCTCCTTGATAAAGGGGTGCTCGTATTGGGTCATCAACGAGTCAATTTCCGTTTCCGATAGGAAGTTATGGGCGTTTGGCTCCAGCGCGATGAGCTCAGATGGGTATTTTTGAAAAAAGCCTTTCGTGCCACTGATGGTGTGTAGCCTGCTGTAGGGGCGGGGACTTGTTACATCGTGCTGTATCATGATCGTTCGTCCCCTTTCGGTTTTGATGATGGTTGTATTCATATCGCCCAGCTTATATTCCTGCTGTGCTTGCGGCGAATCTTCCCCGAATGTCTCTTTGGCGTACTCTGTCATACCGAGCTGATCGGAAGAGACCGAGACCAGGTAATTCATTTTATCCCCACGGTGCATGTTCATCACCTGGCAGATGGGACCGAGCCCATGCGTGGGGTAGGGGTTGCCTGTGTGTGCCGTGTTGAACTTCAACCTCCACATGTCCCTGTATGCGCCGGGACGGAAGTTGCTTGCCCTTAAGTCGTGAATATAGGCACCCTCCCCGTGAACGATCTTCCCGAAGAGTCCTTGCTGAGCCATATTCAACGTGGTTAGCTCGAAGAAGTCGTAACAGGTATTTTCCAGCATCATGCAGTGGCGGCGTGTTTTTTCGGCCGTGTTGACCAGTTGCCAACACTCTTCAATGGTGGTTGCTGCCGGCACTTCAACGGCGACATGTTTCCCCTGCTGCATGGCGTACACGGCCATGGGGGTATGTTTCAGCCAGTCGGTGCAAATATAGACCAGGTCGATGTCGCTTCGCTCACACAGCTCCTTCCACGCACCCTCACCCACATGTTCATCTGCCGGCTCAAGTCCTCTTTTTTCCAACGTGCCTTGCGATTTTTTCACCTTCTCGGCATCCAAGTCGCACAGGGCCTTTATTTCTACCCCTTCGATATAGGTATACCTTGTTACCGCCCCGGTTCCCCGGTTCCCTAATCCTATAAAGCCTACGCGAACCGTAGGGATTGGATCAACGGCTAACTGCAGTACGCTTTCTTGTCCTTTTTCACGCGGGGGTTCCGGATTCTGTATCTGCCCAGTAGCCTGTGTGCAACCACTCACCGCGAAAATTAGTGCTACCAACAGCAGGTTGAAGTGTTTCATATGACTTTTGTATTTTATTGTTTGGTGTATGGAGCCGATAGGTTCCATACGACTATGTTATTATTGAGGTTTGTTTATGCTCGTTAAGCATCCATGTTAGGTTGCCAACAAATGTATCTGTTTTTATTCAGATAATCAATTTTTTGCAGGTCGGATTTCGTGATACTTTTACTTGAATGACCGCGATATGAATGACCGCGATATGGGAGGATGGACAAATCCAGTTAATCGGGATTGGGTATACCTTTAAAATGACCCCTGCTCAACGAGGACGCACACCCGCTCGGTGAGGCGATCTTCCCCGTACGGGTTATACCTCTCCTTGAGGCTGTTCCCGAAAATGCCGGCGAACAGGTTGTAGCTCCAGGCTTTCAGGCTTCCCATGAAGGCATCAATGATGTGGTAGGAGGAGGAGCTGGTTTCGCGGTCTACTAGCTTGATGAGCAGTTGCCCTTGCGAGCGGGTTAGCTTCTTCATCTTCGGGGTGTACTCCTCCAAGAGGTACTTCTCCATCTTATTCAAGTGCCGCTGCCGGGCCCTATCATCCGGCAGAGTCTCCATGTACTCGTAGGTTTCGGTGATGATACGCGCGATCTCCTTAGCGTAGGGTAGGGTGCGTTTCACGTCGCGAACCAACTTGTTGTACGCCATCCTCTCCTTGGTATCGCGAAAAGTAAGGGGTTGGTATTTGATGAAATCGGTGAACCACATGCTGGCAATGGTATCACCGTCCGCGGCGATAATGGCCGATACGCTTGGTTTAAGGTAAAATGTGGAGTAAGTGCTGCTACTACCCGGATTCACATTCGAGGCATAATACCCTTGCGCTTTTACCAAAATGGGTAAAAGGGTCGTGAGTAGGGTAAAGATTATGTGAATACGTCTTTTCATAACGCTACAAAGATAATCGCTCGCTCACGAAAAGGGAAAGGAAATCTCGTTAAGTCTCGTTAATTAACTTTCCTGTTGTTAGAATGTTAAGATAAAAAAACGGAAACGTGGGGCGATTGACGGCAAATAGATGTACTTTCGCGAGGTAAAAAACGCGAAGTAATGGCATATTATCATTTAGGGGAACTCATTCACGAGCAGGCCAAAAAGTACGGGAGCCGGACGGCATTGAAATACCAGGACGAGCAAGGGATGTGGGTGACCATGGCATGGTCTCTCTTTTCTGAGCGGATCATGAAAGCGGCTCGTGCGTTGGCCGAAATGGGGGTGAGGCCGAACGATAACGTGGGTGTTTACTCCCAAAACATGGAGCAGTATCTGGTAACCGATTTCGCGGCGTTCGCGAATCGGGCGGTGGTGGTGCCGATGTACGCCACTGCTTCGCCGGAACAGGTGAGTTACATCGTGAACGATGCCGGTATAAAAGTGCTTTTTGTAGGAGAGCAGTTCCAGTATAACAACGCTTACATGGTGCAACAGGAGCCTGGGGCTCTACATAAGCTCATCGTGTTTGATCGGCAGGTGGTTTTCCAGTCGGATGACACTACTTCTGTTTACTTCGATGACTTTATCGCTACCGGCGAGAATTCGAGGTCGCTTGCCCTGGTGAATGCACGCCTCAAGCAGTTGAAAATGGATGATTTGGCGGCGATCATCTACACTTCGGGAACCACCGGGGAACCCAAGGGGGTGATGCTCACGCACGCTAACTTCATCGCGGCCTTCAAGATTCACGACGTGCGATTGACTTTTTTTTCCGATAAGGACGTTTCGATGTGCTTCCTCCCGCTGACCCATATATTCGAGAAGGCGTGGAGTTACTACTGCTTATACAAGGGGGCGCTGGTGGCTGTGAACCGGGATCCCAAAGAGATAAGGGAGACCATCAAACAGGTGCGGCCTACCGTGATGAGCAACGTGCCGCGGTTCTGGGAGAAGGTGTACGAAGGTGTGAAGGAGACGATGGAGAGTGCATCGAGGCCGCTGAGGTGGTTATTTCAGGATGCGGTCAAGACGGGGCAACGCCACAACCTGGATTACGTGAACCAGGGAAAACGAGCCCCCTTGGGTAACCGGTTGAAATATTTCTTGTACCGGCACACCCTGTTTTACCTGGTGAAACGGGTGGTGGGGATCGAGCGGGGTAATTTCTTCCCGGTGGCAGGTGCGCCGCTGTCGGACACCATCAACGAGTTTATGCAGTCGATTGACATCCCCATCGTCTATGGATATGGGCTTACTGAAACGACGGCTACGGTAAGCTGCTTTGTCGAACCTGGGTTCACCATTGGCACCGTGGGCACGGTGATGCCGGAGGTAGAGGTGAAGATCGGAGAGAACAATGAGATCATGGTGCGGGGGGCAACCGTGATGAGGGGTTATTACAATAAGCCTGAGGTCACCCGGGAGGCGTTCACCAACGATGGTTTTTTCAGGACCGGTGATGCGGGACACCTCACGGAAGGTAACGAGATCGTGCTAACCGAGAGAATCAAGGAGCTGTATAAAACGTCCAACGGCAAGTATATCGCACCCCAGGCCATCGAAACGCGGATCGAGGAGGACAGGTATATCGACCAGGTGGCGGTGATAGGCGATCAGCGTAAGTTCGTGAGCGCACTCGTCGTGCCCAACTTCCCCATGCTGGAGGCGTATGCCCGCGAGCAGGGCATTCATTTCAACAGCACAGAAGAGTTGGTCGAGAACCGGCTTGTGCACGACTTCATCTTCGGGAGGATTGAGTTGTTGCAGTCGAGGTTTACCAACTACGAGAAGATCAAGCGGTTCGCCCTATTGCCAGAGCCTTTTAAGATGGAGAAAGGTGAGTTGACCAATACGTTGAAATTGCGGCGGAAGGTTATTCTGGAGCGGTACGCGAACGTTATCGAGCAGCTATACGTTTGATTCAATTAGCAATTTTCTGGCGTTAGACATTCCACTGCCTGTAGGCTGAAACGGATTTATTTGAGTAAAATCATTATCTTTGCAACGTTTAAAAAGTAAGGAAGCGATGGATTACAACTTCAAGGAGATTGAAAAGCGGTGGCAACAGTACTGGATAGACCACCAGACATACAAGGTAACGGAAGATAACTCGAAGCCCAAGTATTACGTGCTGGATATGTTCCCCTACCCCTCGGGTGCGGGATTACACGTGGGGCACCCCCTCGGTTACATCGCTTCTGACATCTACGCTCGGTACAAGCGGCTTCAGGGGTTCAACGTGTTGCACCCCATGGGGTACGACGCGTATGGGCTGCCTGCTGAGCAGTACGCGATCCAGACCGGGCAACATCCGGCCATCACTACAGAGCAAAATATCCAGCGTTACCGGGAGCAGCTCGACAAGATGGGGTTTTCGTATGACTGGAGCCGGGAGGTTCGCACGTGTGATCCCGGGTATTACAAGTGGACGCAATGGGCCTTTGTCCGGATGTTCCACTCCTACTACTGCAACCGGTCAAAAAAGGCGCGGCCGATAGAGGAGTTGGAGGAGACTTTCGCTAAACAGGGGACAGAGGGGCTCGATGTGGCCAGTAGTGAATCGCTGGAGTTCACCGCCGATGAGTGGAACCGGAAGTCCGAAAAGCAGAAGCAGGAGTTGCTGATGAACTACCGCCTGGCCTACCTGGGGGATACCATGGTGAACTGGTGCGCGGAGCTGGGGACGGTACTCGCGAACGACGAGGTAAGCGAGGGGCTTTCCATACGGGGAGGATACCCGGTGGTGCAGAAGAGGATGAAGCAGTGGTGCTTACGGGTGTCGGCTTACGCACAGCGGTTGCTTGATGGGCTGGAGGAGATCGATTGGAGCGACTCCCTTAAGGAGACGCAACGCAACTGGATTGGCCGTAGCGAGGGGGCGGTCATGCACTTTGCCACATCGGAAGAGGTTGAGTTTGATATTTTTACTACCCGTGCTGATACCATCTTCGGTGTCACCTTCATGGTGTTAGCCCCGGAGAGCGAGTTAGTGGAGCAGCTGACGACCGATGAGCAGATGGAGGTAGTACAGGAGTATATCGAGCGGAGCAAGATGAAGACGGAGCGAGAGAGGATGGCCGATAAGTCGGTATCCGGTGTATTCACCGGCTCGTACGCCACCCACCCCTTCACGGGTGAGCCCCTACCCATATGGGTGTCGGACTACGTGTTGGCGGGATACGGAACCGGTGCCATTATGGCGGTGCCGGCACACGATAGCCGTGACTACGCGTTCGCGAAGCATTTCGATCTACCCATCATCCCGTTAATCGAGGGGTGCGATATTTCGGAGGAAAGCTTCGATGCGAAAGAGGGAGTCATGGTAAACTCTCATTTCTTAGACGGGATGACGGTGGAGCAGGCTATCCCCGCGGCGATTGTCGAGGTGGAAAAACAGGAGGTGGGGTACCGGAAGGTGAACTACCGCCTGCGCGATGCCATCTTCTCGAGGCAGCGCTATTGGGGTGAACCGTTCCCCGTTTACTACAAGAAGGGGATGCCATACACCCTGCCCGAAAGCGAACTGCCGCTTGAGTTACCGGAGGTGGACAAGTACCTGCCTACCGAAACCGGTGAGCCGCCACTGGGACGTGCCAAGAATTGGACGACCAAGGAGGGGTACCCGCTGGAACTGAATACCATGCCGGGCTTTGCCGGCTCTTCGGCCTATTACCTAAGGTACATGGACCCGCGTAACGAGGAGGCGCTTGTATCAAAAGAGGCGAATGGCTACTGGCGCGACGTGGATCTTTACATCGGTGGGACGGAGCATGCGACCGGCCATCTGATCTATAGCCGCTTTTGGAATAAGTTCCTGTACGACTTGGGTGTTTCGTGTGAAGAGGAGCCGTTCAAGAAGCTGGTGAATCAGGGGATGATACAGGGGAGGAGCAACTTTGTTTTCCGCGTTCAGGGTACTAACTGTTTCGTCTCGTATAACTTGAAAGAGGGGTACGATGTGACGCCGATTCACGTGGATGTGAATATCGTGCATAACGATGTATTGGATATCGAGGCATTTCGCAACTGGAACCCCGAGTATCAGGACGCCGAGTTCATCCTGGAAAACGGCAAGTACATCTGTGGGTGGGCTATCGAGAAGATGTCGAAATCGATGTTCAACGTGGTCAACCCTGATGATATTATTGACAGGTACGGGGCAGACACGTTACGCCTCTACGAGATGTTCCTCGGGCCGCTTGAGCAGTCCAAGCCGTGGGACACCAACGGGATCGATGGGGTGTACCGCTTCTTGAGGAAAACTTGGAGCCTGTTTTACAAGGATGGAGAACTCCTCGTTTCTGATGACGAGCCGACCAAGGAGGAGCTGAAAGCGGTGCACAAGCTAATCAAGAAGGTGTCGTACGATATCGAGCACTTCTCGTTCAACACGTCGGTATCGGCGTTCATGATCTGCGTGAACGAGCTTGCCGCGTTGAAGTGCCACAAGCGGTCGGTCTTGAGCGAGCTGGTGGTCTGCCTGGCACCTTTTGCTCCCCATATCTCGGAGGAGCTGTGGCACGCCCTGGGGAACCGGACCACCGTGTGTGATGCCCGGTGGCCGGCGTGGAACGAAGCCTACCTGAAGGAAGACGCTTTCCCCTACGCCATATCGTTCAACGGCAAGTCGAGGTTCGTCTTGGAGTTCCCGGCCGATGCGACCCGAGAGGAGATCGAGAAAGCGGTTCTGGAACATGAGAACTCAAAGCGATGG
This sequence comes from Bacteroidales bacterium, assembly GCA_012838585.1. Lineage (GTDB taxonomy): Bacteria > Bacteroidota > Bacteroidia > Bacteroidales > Dysgonomonadaceae > Proteiniphilum. The sequence continues at coordinate 7,246 of DUPB01000263.1, read as the reverse complement.
ATAGGGGACAAGCCGGTGAAGAAGGTAATCGTGGTGCCGAAGAAAATTGTAAACGTGGTGATATAAAACGGTGATGCAATAGGGGGCGATAACTATGGGGAATTTACCTGAATTCAGTTTGAAGAAGTTCTACTGGAAGGATTACATGATCATCTTCCTGGGCACCTTCATGTACGCTTTGGGGGTGACGCAGTTCATCATGCCTCATCAGTTCGTGATGGGCGGGCTTACCGGTCTGGCCGTGCTGCTGAACTACGCTTTCTCGCTGCCGGTATCCATCATGGTGTTCGTTATGAACGGGCTGTTGCTGTTGATGGCCTTTCGGCTGTTGGGGTCGGAGTTCCTGGTGAAGACCATCGTTGGCGTTGGGTCGTTGACCCTCTTCATCGGTATGTTTGAACGGTTGCAGTTGCCGCCTATCCTGATGGGAGAGCCGTTGATTGCCGGGCTTATCGGTGCCATCGTGGCCGGTGCCGGGGTAGGGCTTGTTATGTCGGTGAACGGGAGCAGCGGGGGTACGGATATTATCGTGCTGGTGATCAACAAGTATCGCCATATTACCCCGGGGCGTACCATGTTGATCGTGGACCTTATTATCGTGGGCTCCTCTTTCTTCGTGTTCAAGAGCGTGGAGACCATCCTGTTCGGTATCATCATCATCGCGGTGATGTCCACCTCGGTCGATTGGGTGTTGAACGGTATCCGGCAGTCGGTTCAGTTCTTTATCTTCTCCAGCCAGTATGAGGAGATTGCCACTCAGATTAACCTGCAGCTCCATCGTGGGTGCACGGTGCTGGACGGGATGGGGTGGTATACCAAACAACCGCAAAAGGTGCTGTTGGTTTTGGCCAAGCGAAGCGAATCGACCTCCATCTTTCGTCTCGTGAAGCAGATTGATAAGCACGCGTTTATTTCACAGAGCAACGTCGTGGGGGTTTACGGCGAAGGGTTCGACCGGATGAAATAGGTTAGGAAAGGGCATAATTAACCCTTGGCAGCACGCCTCAATTAGAAGGCATGCCACCATGGGTTAGGGTATTTGTAATGGAGCGAAAATTAGCTCAGCGAAACGAAGATCTCTTTCTCTTCCTCTTCGATGTTGATTTTACCCTCTCTAGCTAACCACCCCAGGGCGGCGTAGAGTTTTTTATCGGTAAACTTCGTGGCTTTCTTCACATCTTTCAAGTTCTGGCGACCCGTTTCGTTTAACAAGGACCAGACGATACCAGCGTTTATACCAAATTCTTCAATCATTTTTTTAGTTCTTTATTGGATTAATACTATTGTTAATATTGTTGCAAAAAGATAACTTGGCCAGCAAATCGGTCACTTGAGCAATGAGCGAATGGCGACCGTCGTTATGAATCACGTGGTTGGCCCGCTTTAGCTTCTCTTCCTCCGGTAGTTGACTTTGCATCCGGGCTTCCACTTTCTCCCGGTCCACCCGGTCGCGTTCCATCACCCGTTTCACACGAAGCTCTTTCGGTGAGTATACCACGACCACGGTGTCCACGTGTGCATCAAAGCCGGCCTCGAATAGCACGGGAGCGTCGATCGCCACGTGTGTGAAACGGCTCTGGTTAGAGCACCAGTCGCTAAACCGTTCGGCCAACGCGGGGTGGATGAGACCGTTCGCTACCGCTAGGTTCTGCTTATCATTGAAAATAAGCTTCGCGAACCGTTGTCGATCGAGCTTGCCTCCTTCGTAGATATCTTCCCCGAAATGGTGGATCAGCGCCTCCCTTACCTCCGCGGAGCTGTCATTAAGGCGCTTCGCCTCAAGGTCGGCATCGAACACGGGGATACCGTGCAGCCGTAGCAGCTCACAAACCACCGACTTGCCGCTTCCCATCCCCCCGGTGACCCCTATTCTTACCATGCCTCACCCTCCATCGTTCTTCTCCATTTCACAAAGTTCCATTATTTGCCCTTGCGATCATCAGGGAAGCTTGCTCTCGAAAAGAAACTCCACTGACGTGGGGGAGAGACGCGGGTTGACTACGGTCGATGGACTCTTGGTGAGCTCGATCTCTACCCGCCCATCCTCGTTGTCATGGAACTTACGGTAATCGAGGGTGATCTCAAAATCTTCCGGATCAATTTTCTTGTACTCTTCGAGCGTGACGGAGAACGTGACGTTGACCTTCGACGGGAAGAATTTCACGTCCAGATCCTTTGGGAGATGCGTGGCCACGATAGGTACTTCGAACCCCCGTTCCGTGTACTCCTCAATAGGGATGAATGCTTCTACCTGGTCGGGTGAAAATTTCACTCCCTCAACGGGGTTGATTCGTATGGGGAGCTGCGAGGTGCTCTTCAAGTTCTTGAAGATCGTGTACTCGGTCACCGCGTTCTTCAACTGGTCGAGCGACTCTTTTGATCCATAGGCCGTTATTGTTTCCGGTATGAATAGTACGCTGTCGACCACCAGGTTGGCCCGGCTGGTGGTAATCTCTCCGTCGAATATCACCATCAACTGCTTGCTCTTTAGCTTGGAGGTAGCCAGCGAGATGTTCATCGGGTAATACCCACGAATGGCACTGCTTGGTGAGAGCCTCGATAGAATCAGTTGCCGGTACTGGTCACCCTGAAGTACTGTGGTCCCTCCCTCGGTGAGCGTGGCCACATCAATCTCCAGCGAGTCCCTACGAATAACGTCCAGCTTAAAGATTTCAGAACCTTTATCAGCGACGGTTACCTCGATGAACTCGGGTAGCTCGTTGTCGAAAACCACGTCCTCAGGCACATTGGTGTACTTCAAGGGGACACGGTAGGTACCCTCCACGTTCTCCTTCTGAAAAAAAAGCATCAACCAAAAAATGAAGGCCAGTATCATGAAAAGCATGAAAAAGAGCATGTTTCTCCACATTCCAGTGGAGAAAAACCCCTTTAACTTGGTCCGCCATTCCCGGAAGGAAGCTTTCAAATCCATTGTCAGAAGACGTGATACGGGTTAGTTGGTCGCGGCATCCGCCGTGGAAGCGTAAACAGAGGATTTCTCGATTTTAATCTTCACCCCATCGGATATCTCTACGAGAAACCAGGTGTCCCCCACCTCTCGAATCCTTCCGTGGATGCCTCCTGCGGTAACTACCTTGTCGCCACTCTTCATGGCTTCGCGACTCTTTTGCAACTCTTTCTGTTTTTTCTGTTGCGGGCGAATCATGAAGAAATAGAAGATAGCGAAAATCGCGATCAGCATGAACAGCATACTGCCCATACCACTTCCACCGGCTCCGGTGGCTGCTTGCAATAAAATACTCATACTTAATGATGTTTATGGTTTACTAATGTTTGAAAATTTGATTGTTCTCTTTCGACTCCTGCACGATGGCATCGAGAACCCCGTTGATAAAGGTGCCGCTCTTCGGGGTACTATACCCTTTGGCTAGTTCTATGTACTCATTCAATGATACGCTCGTGGGAATCGATTCGAAGGAGAAGATCTCAGACAAGGCCACCTGCATGATGATCATATCCATGAAGGCGATGCGGTCAAAATCCCACTTCTCGGTATGTTTCTCGATAAGGCTCCTGTACTTTTTCTCGTTGAGGATGGTGTCGTGAAGCAACTTTAGGGCGTACTGCTTATCTTCTTCATCCCGGAACATGGGGAGGAGGGGTTGGTCGACTCCATCTTTCTCGGAAAATTGGCGGATGCTCTTCAGCACGAACGATTGAACGATCTCCACGTCATCGTTCCAGTAGATGCACTCATCCTCCAGCAGGTCGTCCAGCTCCTCATTGGTGTAGATGAAGTTCTTAAAGGTTTTTCTCCAGAACTCCTTGTCTTCATCGTAGGTGGGCGACTCTATCTGGGTGTACTCTATGTAGATGTCCGAATCCAATATCTTGTCGAGCAGGTTCTTGACAAAGGCATCATGCTCTTCCCACGACATGGGGCGTTCATTCAACTGCTTGTTGAACTGGCGGTTTTCCTCTAGCTGGCGGATGAACTTGTTCTCTACCAAGTTCAGGTTCGGGTTCAAATCCTCTTCGGTCGGCAAGAACTTGTTCTTTTTCGCCTCTATTCGCCGCTCATGTACCCGGGTTAGCTCCACCATCAGGAGCAGCATGTAATAGTAAAGATCGTATGATTTTTGTAGTCCGAACATCAACTCTTTCTCGACTTCGCGTAAATTCTTGTTCCTGTTTTGGTACCACGAGTAGATGATTTGGACAACCCTAATACGAATTAAATTTCTATTTATCATCGTTATAGCACACCATTCGCACGGTGCCACACACGTGTGGTCTTCTTGATTGAATCCCGGTGGCCGGCGAAAATCAAATTTAAATGAACTATTTCGATAAGCCAAACGAGCAGATGACAAGTTCACTTGTAGTATGCCGTGGCGAGAAATAGTCTAATAATGTTAGAGAACTATTTTTGAACTGCAAAAGTAGCTATTTTTTCGGTATTCTGCCTATAAAATCTTGAAAAATAGCGATTCCGTGCAAAAGATCAGGCTTCTTCGGTTGCGTTATAACAAGAAAATCACTATCTTCGCGCCGCTTTTTTAGGAAGCTCCCGTGTGATGGGAAATAAAGAGATCACTTTATTTTGAGTAACACAAACAAAATTCAACGATGAAGACATTTGAACTGAAAGGCGAGATCAGAGATGGTTTCGGCAAGAAAGCGGCCCGGGCTTACCGCCGCGAGGGGCTCGTGCCATGCGTGGTGTATGGTGGCCATGATGAGGAAAACGTGAACTTCGTGGTAAAGCAGGGCGACGTGAGAAACCTGATTTACACCCCTGAGGTCTACTTGGTTAACCTCGATTTGGGGGAGAAGAAGGTGATGTCGATGATGAAGGATGCGCAATTTCACCCTGTAACGGACGACGTGCTGCATATCGACTTCTTGTATGTCTATGAGGATAAACCGACGGTGATTGAAGTGCCGGTTCAGCTGCAAGGTCTTGCAGTTGGTGTGAAATCGGGTGGTAAGCTCTCGCTTGATAAGCGAAAATTGAAGGTGAAGGCACTTCCGGCCGACCTGCCTGAGAGACTGGTGGTAGATGTGACCCAGTTGGAGCTTGGTAAATCCATTCAGGTGGGCGATTTGAGCTTCGAGGGGCTGGAGTTGCTTGACGCTAAAAACGTGGTGGTTTGCCGTGTACAACTTACGCGTGCCGCTCGCGGTGCCGCGGCCAAGGTTGAAGATACCGGAGAGGAGGAATAGCAAAGCAGATAACGGATGAAATACCTGATCGCGGGTTTGGGGAATATCGGACCCGATTACGACCAAACCCGCCACAATATCGGATTTATGGTGTTGGACGCTTTCGCGAAGGCGTCCAATGCTGTTTTTGAGGATAGGAGGTACGGCTTCGTGGCAACCACCCGCCTCAAGAACAGGTCGCTTGTGCTGCTTAAGCCCTCCACCTTTATGAACCTGAGTGGCAACGCCATCCGTTACTGGCTACAGAAAGAGAAGATCGAAAACAGGAACCTGTTGGTGGTGGTGGATGACCTGGCGTTGCCTTTTGGAACGCTGCGCATGAAAGCGAAGGGGAGTGACGCCGGCCATAACGGGCTAAAGCATATCCAGGACTTGATTGGCACGAACTACCCCCGCCTGCGCTTCGGTATCGGGAGTGATTTCCCAAGAGGGGCTCAGGTAAACTACGTGCTGGACGAGTTCACGGATGAGGAGAAAGCCGTCCTCCCGGAGCGAATTAACATCGCGGGAGAGATGATTCGTAGCTTCTGCCTCGCGGGCATCGATGAGACGATGAACCTGTATAACAAACGGGCGAGTTGGAGATGTCAAGAGCCGTCTAAGGAAGGGGACGATTCTTCATTCACCGTGAACCCACGTGAGAACAAGTAGATGGAGGAGGTACGGGTAGATAAATGGTTGTGGGCAGTGCGTATCTTTAAGACGCGTACCATTGCCGCCGATGCCTGTAAGAAAGGGAGGGTGATGATTGACGGGGTAACCGTGAAGCCTTCGCGGAATATACGGGTGGGCGATGTCATCGAGGTGCGCAAGGCACCCATTACCTTTTCGTTCAAGGTACTGGCTTTGGCCGATAAGCGGATGGGTGCCAAGCTTGTTCCCCAGTTCATGGAAAATGTAACACCCCCGGAGCAGTACGAGCTGCTGGAGCTAAACAAGATCAGCGGGTTTGTCGATCGGCAACGGGGAACGGGACGGCCCACCAAGAAGGAGCGCCGCGATTTGGAACAGTTCACCCGGTCGTTTGATGTTGATGACTTTGATTGGGGTGAATAGGCTTAGCGCGACACGATTAACTTGTTCGATCTTTTATCGTACACGGGAACAATAGATACGCTGTTCTCTTTCAAACAATATTCGGCATCGCTTTCCACCCCGTTCGCGATTAATCGGTGGTAATGTTCGCTGTTTTTCAAGTACTCCAACGGGTTCTCTTTAGCCGATTGCCACAGTTCCAACGCCATTTTAACCGCATCTGATTTTAGAGCCACCGTGGTTTTTTCTGACAACTTTTCAGCGAAACGTCCTCCAAACAGGGTGTCTTCCACGTTTGCCCGGTTGTTCCACCCCGCGCAAAGAATAACCACCCTTTCGCCCACCTCCACGATTTTTTGCAGTAAGGCTTCGAGGTTTGAAAACGTTCCCACGAACAGCTGCTTCGCATTTTTCGCGGCATCGATAGCCCGGGTGCCGTTGGTTGTAGTAAACACCACTTCTTTACCCGCCACCTTTTCTCGCGTGTAATCGTAAGGCGAGTTTCCAAAATCGGCAAAATCGCATTGTCGGGCGTTTCGCTCCGCGCCCACCAAGTATCCACGCGATTTATATTGTTTGGCTTCTTCAATGTCTGCTACGGTGATAACCGCCGATGCCCCGTTTGCCAACATGGCGCATAGGGTTGCCGACGCTCGGAAAACATCCACGACAATCACCGTATCGTTTTCTTTCCGATAAAAGGGGTACAGCGCGGGAGAAAAACAGATATCGAGTTCCATACTTTTCATGTTTGGTTGCAAATTTAACAAAATACGCCCTTTTTTCCGTATCTTTCGCCGAAATATAAAGATAAAAAATCGTATGAAACGAGCATGTAAATCATTTACACCCATGACAATGATTAAAGCGAGTTCCATACACCAAAATGTAAATAATAAATTAATCGTATGAAACCCTCATGACTAATTAATACACCCTTGAGAATGAAAATTTGACGGGGAAGAACTGTTCCGCTCACGTTCCTTTTTATTAGCTTTATCCCGTCTGCCTTGCAGGCGTAGTG
>DUPB01000262.1 GCA_012838585.1 Bacteroidales bacterium | reverse complement strand
TTGACATCGAGTGTGTGGCGGGATACTCTTTCTCTTTTATCATAGTTGCTTGGTAATATTATTGAATTCTTTGCAAATAAGCTCAAATCGCACAGCAAAACAAGCAATATTCCAAAATATTGCTCAACAAGATGTGCGTTTTAGAAATTTAAGGAGCAAATTGTATCAGCGAAATCACATCGTCTTCCAGGGCCAACTCCCCAGTATCAACGAGGAAACGGATGACATCGATGATCTTCTCGGCCTCCTTGTTGCCGGTTACCTCTTTTGAAATGGAGTCAGGTTCACTAACCTCAACTCTCACAGCAACACCCTTTTCACCATTCACAGTACTAACCTTTTCGCCAACCTCATCATCAGTTACTTCAGCGACCTTGTCGGTAATCTCTAAGCAGACGATAAGCTCATGAAGGCGAAGGGGCCCCTTCTCACACAGCACCTTTTTCACTGCCCGCTTAATTTGGCCAAATTCGAAATTCGAGAGGCCCGTTTCGTTTTTGGCGAGGCAGACATCGCAGCTGCCGCAATCGCTCGCACCCTCCTCATCGAAGTAGATCAGCAGCATCCGCGAGCGGCAAACATCGTTCCGCTCGGCGTAATCGATCATCGCGTGAATGCGTTTCTCGAACCGTTGCTTCCGCTCCTCGTACACGGACCGGGGGATTGAGACAAAGCGGGTATCCTCGCGGGAGGTGGTAAAGACAATATAGGGGGTTTTCTTTTGGGGAATGTACCGTATATACCGTGCCCGGGACAGAGAGATCAATATCTCGCACACCTCCTGGCGCTCTTTCCCTACCCGGGATGCCAGCATGGACTCGTCGATGTAAACGTCGTCCGTGAACAGGCCGGTGTAAGTCCGAAGGAGCGCGTGCAGCAGTTCCTCCGTCTCGCTGTTCATGTGAAGGGAGTAGAGTTCATCCCGGTAAACCAGCATCCTCACGCGCGAGCGGGTATCGATCTCCTCGGTATACTCGATGTAGCCGGCCAGCTCCAGTATCTTAAGCGCGTGGTGTGTCTGCAGCATTGGCAAACGGTAAGGCATGCAGAAATCATAAAGGTTAAAATCGTACACGTCGTTATACCCGGCCCCCACCGCCACCTGGTAGTAGTTGCCCAGCGCCTCGTACACCCGGATGATAAAATCGCGCTTGGGAAAGGAGTCGGTGATACGCTTCTTTAGCTTACCACTGTCTGCCTTGGCATAAAGGAGGACAGCGTAAGAGCGTTCACCATCCCTGCCTGCACGACCAGCCTCCTGGAAGTACTCCTCCAGCGAATTGGGGAGATCCAGGTGGAGAACAACGCGAACATCCGGTTTATCGATGCCCATCCCGAACGCGTTGGTCGCCACCATCACCCGCCGCTCGTTAAAGCGCCACGCGTTCTGCTTAAACACCTTCTCCTCCCGCGAAAGCCCCGCGTGGAAGAAGTCGGCCGAGATACCCGCTCTGTTTAGCCCGCGGGCCACCTCCCTGGTCTCGCGACGGCTGCGCACGTAAACGATGGCCGAACCGGGGACCGATTGAAGGATGTGGATTAGCTCGCCCATCTTGTTTTCCACCTGCCGCACCACGTACGAGAGGTTATCGCGGGCAAAGCTCATCCGAAACACGTTTCGCTCCTTGAAGAGCAGTTTCTCCTGGATATCCTCCACCACGCCGGCCGTCGCGGTGGCCGTGAGGGCCAACAGCGGCACCCCCTCGAGCAGCTGGCGGATCTCGGCAATCTTCAAGTAGGAAGGACGAAAATCGTACCCCCACTGAGAGATACAGTGCGATTCGTCTACCACCAGCAGGCAGACGTTCATCGCTTGAAGTTTGATACGGAAAATATCGGAAGAGAGCCTCTCGGGAGAGACGTATAAGAACTTGTAGTTACCAAAGATACAGTTCTCGAGGGTGGCCACGATCTCGTCACGCGACATCCCGGAATGAACGGCAGCAGCCTTGATGCCCCGCTCCCGCAAGTTGTCCACCTGGTCCTTCATCAACGCGATCAAGGGAGTCACCACGAGACATATCCCCTCCATGCCCATCACCGGCACCTGAAACGTAAGCGATTTTCCACCTCCGGTGGGCATCAACCCAAGGGTGTCTCTCCCCTCCCATACCGACTGTATAATCTCCTCCTGCAAGGGCCGAAAAGAGTCGTAGCCCCAGTACTCTTGCAGTATCGTATGGAACAGTCCCGATGGCATAGGCGAGCGCTTGTCAGGGCTATACGCGGATATCCTTTACCATCAACTGGGTGAATGTCCGGTTTCCACGCGTGTTTTGCTCGATCGAGTAACAGATATCCACGGGAAGCCCCTCTTTGAGGCGGGCAAAATGATCTTTCTGAGAAAAGGCGATACCCTGCACGGGGGTGGTCACGGTTCCATCGAGCAGCTCCAGCTTGATGTGGCGGTTACCCCTCCCCACCAACTTGCTGCCGCCCGCGTCGTACACCCCACGGGTGAGAAAAATCGGGTTCTCGTTTTCCGGTCCGAACGGGCTAAAGAGCGAAAGCCCCTCCACCAGCTCCTGGGTGATTTCGGCGAAAGAGACATGGGCATCTACCGTTATTTGGGGCGACATCATGCGACTCTCCACCATGTCGAAGGAGAGGGAATTGAACCGCTCGCGGAACTCCTGCAGGTTCTCCTCCCGAAGGGTCAGCCCTGCAGCGTAGGTGTGGCCACCAAAGTTTTCCAGGATATCGCGACACGATTCAATGGCCGTGTAGACATCAAACCCGGGAACCGAGCGGGCCGAGCCGGAGATAAATCCGTTCGATTTCGTCAACACAACGGCAGGCCGGTAATACCTTTCCGTGAGCCTTGAGGCGACAATCCCCACGATACCCTTGTGCCAGGTCTCGTTGTAAAGCACCACGCTCTTCTGGTTTTCGATGTCAAGGTGGTTATCAATATACTCGATCGCCTCTTCGGTAATCTTCTTATCGAGTTCGCGGCGATCCTCGTTGTACTTATCAATATTCTTACTCTTCTCTCTGGCCGAGGCCATGTCGTTGGCCAACATCAGGTCCACCGCCTCCTTCCCGTTCATCATCCTGCCTGAGGCGTTGATCCGAGGACCAATCTTAAAGACGATGTCGCTCACGGTAATCTTCTTCCGTTGCAACCCGCAAATCTCGATAATCCCCCTTAACCCGAAGCTGGGGTTGGAGTTGAGCTGCTTCAACCCGTAATGGATCATCACCCGGTTCTCACCCATGAGGGGAACGATGTCGGAGGCGATGCTGACCGCCACCAGGTCGAGCAGTGGCTCGATATCGGTAAAGGGAAACCCGTTGCGCTCAGAGAAGGCCTGCACCAGCTTGAAGCCGACGCCGCATCCCGACAGCTCATTATACGGGTAGATCGAGTCCACACGCTTCGCGTCGACCACCGCCACCGCATCGGGTAGCTTGTCGTCGGGCATGTGGTGATCACAAATAATAAAATCAATGCCTTTTTCTTTGGCGTAGGCCACCTTGCTGACGGCCTTTATGCCACAATCGAGAGAAATAATGAGCGTAACGCCCGTCTCCACGGCATAATCGATTCCTTGAAACGAAATGCCATACCCTTCATCGTACCGGTCTGGGATATAATAATCGATGTTGTTCGTTATCCTTCGAAAGAACTTGTAGACTAAAGCGACCGCGGTCGTACCATCCACATCGTAATCTCCGTACACGAGTATCCGCTCCTTGTTTCCAAGGGCCTTCTCGATTCGCCGAATCGCCTTGTCCATATCGGGTAAGAGGAAAGGGTCATGCAGGTCTTCCAGACTTGGGTATAGGAACTTCCGTGCCTCTTCTTCCGTCTCTATCCCTTTGTTCAAGAGCAGTTCAGCTAATACGGGATCTAAATTCAATTCTTTCGCTAATGCATCTTTTTTATCTTTTTGGTCGGGTGATAGGGTTGAATAATTCCATCTGTACGTCATTTATATCGTTTTTTTTCTTTCTCTCGAAGCTCCCTATAACAAGCATTGGGAGGGGCACGTCCCTTTCTGGGAGAGGGAAAGCCCTTATAGGTAGGCGGTGAACAAAAAGCCCGTCAGGGGATGTGCGGCGACCCACGCGACACCATATACCGCTTCCAATTTGTAAAGATACTACTATTTTTTTGTTTTCAACCATTTATCGTGTAAATAGATTGTAAATTTGCATTTTTTCGGAAGTCGCGACAAACGCGTACCTTTGTCTATTCAATAATCAATTATGAACGTAGCAGCATTGGTTTCAGGAGGGGTTGATAGCTCCGTTGTGGTACATCAACTCAAGGAGATGGGCCACGACCCAGTCATCTTTTACATCCAGATCGGGATGGAGGATGAGGAGGGCTACATCGACTGCCCATCGGAAGAGGATATCGAGATGGTCTCCTACATCGCCAAGAGATACGGGTGCCCATTCGAAGTGGTATCGCTGCATGAGGAGTACTGGGATACGGTGGTGCGGTACACCATCGAATCGGTAAAGCGGGGCTTGACCCCCAACCCCGACATGATGTGCAACAAGCTGATCAAGTTCGGGGTGTTCGAGGAGAGGTGGGGCCACCAATTCGACAAGATCGCTACCGGCCACTACGCCACCACCACCGAGCAGGATGGCCGTACGTGGCTCTCCACCGCGAAGGACAAGGTGAAGGACCAGACCTACTTCCTGGGGCAGCTGAACCGTGTACAGGTAGCCAAGCTGATGTTCCCTATCGGCCACCTGCTTAAGTCGGAGGTACGGGCCATCGCGGCGCGGGAAAAACTCCCCTCGGCACAACGGAAAGACAGCCAGGGCATCTGCTTCCTCGGGAAGGTGAACTACAACGACTTCATCGAACGCTACTTAGGGAAAAAGGAAGGACTGATCGTGGAGCTTGAGACCGGCAACATCCTAGGGAAGCACCAGGGGTTCTGGTTCCACACCATCGGCCAAAGGAAAGGGCTGGGCTTGAGCGGGGGGCCCTGGTTCGTGATCAAGAAAGATGTGAACCGCAACATCGTGTACGTCTCCAGGGGCTACGACACGAAGCAGCAATACGGGGAAATAGTTGACCTACAGGGGTTCCACTTCATCACGATGGATCCCTGGGGGGAGTTCGACGGCGAGAAGGAGGTCACCTTCAAGATAAGGCACACACCGGAGTTCACCAAGGGGAGGCTCTCCCGCGTGGGCGACCTCTACCGGCTGCACTCCAGTGAGCCGCAGCAGGGCATCGCGTCGGGGCAGTTCGGGGTGGTGTACGATAACGACACCCGTTTATGTATTGGCAGTGGAGTGATTGTATGAGCTGTTGCTTGCAATGCGAAGACCTCGTAAGTTTTTCAGTTCAGCTGCACTTTTGCTCGCAACTTGCGTTAGTCGAGCTTGTAAGCAGAAATAGAAACAGCCTAAAAGAGTAAAACAGGACTTGAATACATTTCGCGAATGAGACGATTTTTAATCCGGATATCACTTTCCGCCCTTTTCGGGCTCCTCTCCCTCTCCAGCGGCTTCGCGCAGTTCGAGGGGACCTTCGGGATTGGCGTGCAGGCCGGTTACGGTAGCGATATCAAAAGCGTGGGCGGGAGTATACACCTGCACTACTACCACACCAACGAGCTGCGGTTTGCCCCCTCGTTTACCCGCTTTATCGAGCGGAAAGGCACCGACATGTGGATGATAGAGACCGATGCGCACTACATCCTGCCGGTATCGGTCGCGCTGTCGCTCTACCCGATCACCGGCCTCAACTACTCCCAGTGGTTATACGATGAAGCGACGGTAGACCAAAAGCTCATGCCCGCGCAAAAGGAGCGGCGACTGGGAGCCAACCTCGGTTTAGGGTGGCAACACGACATAGGCTACCGGGTAAGGGCGAACTACGAGCTAAAGTACCAGTTTGTTCGTGACCACTCCCAACTGCTTTTTACGGCAGGGTTCGGTTTTTGGTTTTAAGTTCAAAAGAATGACGTGATCAAGTGCTCCACATGCAAACAAAAAAATGGTGCACGTACAAAAAACAAGCCGTGCAACGTAAAAAAACAAAAATGGATCACACGGGAAGAAATACTGAAAGGCAGCACACTCGTCAAACCCGGTAAACAAACCGCGAGTAGGCCAATGAAACAAGAGAAAAAAACGGATGAAAGATTTTGTACAATACGACATAAAGAGTGATAACGCCGTTCTCGTGGGGCTTGTTACGCCCGACCAGAGCGAGGAGACCGTGAAGGAATACCTCGACGAGCTGGCATTCCTGGCCGAGACGGCCGGGCTAATCCCCTGTGAACGGTTCATCCAGCGACTCGATACACCCAACACCGCCACGTTCGTGGGCAAAGGGAAGCTGGAGGAGATCGAGCAGCACGTGATGGACGAAGAGAACGAGGTGGGGGTGGTCATCTTCGATGATGAACTATCGGCCCGCCAATTGCGCAACATTGAAAGGGAGCTTAAGGTGCGCATCATGGATCGAACCAGCCTGATCCTCGATATCTTCGCGATGCGGGCAAAGACCTCCCACGCGAAGGCGCAGGTGGAGCTGGCTCAATACCAGTACCTGCTACCCAGGCTCACCCGCATGTGGACACACCTTGAGAGACAACGAGGTGGTGGGGGCACCATCATGCGCGGGCCAGGTGAAACGCAGCTGGAAACCGACCGCCGGCTAATCCTTGACAAGATTTCACGACTCAAGAAAGAGCTGGAAAAGATCGATAAGCAGAAGAGCGTCCAGCGAAAAAACCGGGGAAAACTGGTGCGGGTAGCCCTGGTGGGCTATACCAACGTGGGGAAATCTACCTTAATGACGCTGCTCAGCAAGAGCGAAGTGTTCGCGGAGGACAAACTCTTCGCCACGCTCGACACCACGGTAAGGAAAGTGACCATCGAGAACCTGCCCTTCCTGCTGACCGACACGGTGGGCTTTATCCGGAAGCTGCCAACCCACCTGGTGGAATCGTTCAAATCGACCCTCGACGAGGTACGGGAGGCCGATATCCTTCTCCACGTGGTAGACATCTCGCACCCCGCGTTCGAAGAACAGATCCAGGTGGTGGAAGAGACGCTACACGAGATTGACGAGACAGAAAAGCCGACCATCCTCGTGTTCAACAAAATTGACGCCTTCACACACGTGGAGAAAGAGGAGGACGACCTCTCCCCGAAACGAAGGGAGAACTACTCCATTGAAGAGCTTAAGCAATCGTGGCCTGCCAAAATGAGGGAGGAGAGCGTCTTCATATCAGCCCTAGAAAGGGAGAATATCGATGCCCTCAAAGAGATGCTCTACGAGAAGGTAAAAGAGATCCATATCACCCGCTTCCCTTACAACGACTTCCTATACCAAACGTACGACGAGGAGGAGGGAGAGGAGTAGAGACAATAAAACCCATCTGTTTTTCGGTACACGCCGTCCAACACACGACATTCAGTTTCCGGTTCAACGGTGTTCAACGAACCGAAAACCATGAACCGGGAAAAGCGTAAGTGGAAAAACAGTTACTATAGACACTACTTTAGTAAAAGACCCCACTCGTGTATCCCAGCCACTTGAGCACCGTCTCACCCCATACCATGATCATTACCCAGCCGATCAGCATCATGGTGATACCGAACTTAAAGGTGTCGCTCCAACTGTAATGGTCAGTAGCGTACAACAGGGCTGCGGGCTTGCTGTTAAACGGCAACACGTACACGTGTTCGATTAACAGAGCCACGGGAAACGCAAGGCTCAGTATCGGTAGGTTGAAACGCTGGGCCACCCCTATCGCTATCGGCACGAAGATGAGCGTCCGCATTGTCTTGCTCTGGAAAATAAGCGCCGAGAATAGCATGGTGCCAGTGAGAATAAGGAAGAGCACCCAGTAGGGGGTATCCACGGTAATCCCTAAGCGGGTGAAAAGGGCATCGATCATCGTGCCCGGCAGGTTGGTTGCATCCAAACCGGCACCCAGCGTGTATGCACCCGCCGAAAAGAGCAGCAAGTGCCAAGGGATATCCACGTCGTTCCACTTTACAATACCTATCTTGGGTAGGAGTGCCACCACGGCCCCCAAGAATGCAACGGCAGTCTGGCTAATGCCGTGCTGCTTATCGGTAGCCCACAGCGCAAGAACTGCCACGAAGATGGCGATTGCCTTAAACTCCTCCGGCTTCATCTTACCCAGCTTGGCCAACTCCTCCCTTAGCCGGTCGATACCTCCCTCAATCTGAGGTCGATCCTCACCCTTTTTCAGGGGGAAGATTAGCTTGGTACCTACAAACCAGCCGATTACCATTAATATTATAGCCAACGGGAAAGCAGCCACGAACCAGTCCTGGTAGCTAAAGACACCCCACCCCATCGCCCCGGCAATTAACGCACCAGCCAGCAAATTGGCACCCGACCCGGTGATGAAACCCGATGCGCCGATATTGATTTGGAACAGGTTTTGAAGAACCAGGTTACGCCCGAAATTGTTGCGGTTATCACCTCCCGTTGCCCCGTAGATGGCCGCGATGACCATGAAAATGGGAAGCAGGATAGTGGCCTTAGCCGTGGTGGCCGAGATAAACGCCGATAGGACGATGTTGATAACCATGAAGCTAAAAATGATCATGGTCGCATTTTTCCCGAACTTAATTACAAACCAGAGGGCGAACCGTTTAGCAACCTGCGTTTTCACCAGCATACTCGCCAGTACGAAAGAGAGGATATTGAGCCACATCACCGGGTGGCCTAACTGCGCATAGGCTGTCCGTTCGGTGGTTACACCGGTAAGCACCACCGCGAGGATCAACACGAGCGAGGTTAGATAATTAGGGATGGGCTCGGTAATCCACAGGATAATGGAGGCAGCGAAGATGGCCAGCATCGCGTAATTAATCCTAGAGAAACCCTCCGCACCCAAATCGGTGAACCGTTTGGCCGACTCCTTCCCCAATAGCGAAACATCAAACGTGTCGAGGAAAGGGATTTGGGCGAACCAGTAAATATACACGAAAGCAAAAATGGCGAGGGGGATACCAATAATGGACATCCATCGCTCGAAGGTCGACTTTTTTAACGTCGGCAACCGCTCGATGCGGTAATTATTCATATCGAGCGGATCGAAATGCTTCTCACCCTTCATCTCGTTCATTTGGTGTGTTCCCATTGGCTGTACGGATGTTTCATCAACATCGAGTTGTAGTAACGGGGATCACCGGTCACCTCGCACCCCAACCATTCGGGTCTGTCGAATTGTGCATCCTCACTCGGCAACTCTATTTCGGCGAGTACCAACCCCGCGTTGTCACCATAAAACTCGTCCACTTCAAAGATAAAGGGACCCGATTCAACCTCATAACGGGTTTTATCGATTACGCCCGGCTCGCAGATCGCCAACAGATCCTCTGCCTCGGACAAGGGAATCTCTTTCTCCCACTCGTAGCGCGACGCTCCGCTCGCGCTCCCCATCCCCTTTATGGTGAGGAACCCTTTGTCGTCTTTCACCCGCACCCTAACGGTACGCTCCGGCACCGATGACAGGTACCCCTGTACGATACGCGTTTGCCCGGCCGCCTCCTGCTTAAAACTCTGGGAGTTAACCAGAAATTTTCTCTCAATCTCTAATGCCATAACCTATTAATTTGCCAGTGGTTTGTTGATCATTCCTATCACCCGTTTGATCGCTTGCAGGTAGTTGATGTTCTCAACCCCTTCGAGTCCCACCTCCCTGATGGTCTTTAGCACATCCTCAACCACGGTCGACTCGGAGTTGATAGTTTTCACCATAGCCCCGTTGATGTAGACCTCCCCCGTTTCGCAGATAGTATCGTTAACCATGTAGCCGTACCGCACCTTTTCTACGGTCACGGCCTGCAGGTCGGGATGCTGCTCCACCATCTCCAGGAACTCCTCCAAGGTGTAACGCTCCTGGGTTAACTTGGGTAGGTTATCCACCATGAAAGCGGGGAAGACCTCTTCACTGAGCTTGCTTGACGCCATGGGGAAGTCGCCCTTCATCAGCGGGTTCCACTGCTCAAGACCATCCACCGTCTGCACGTACGTCTTGATATCCATCTTGCCATCGCGTATCTTGGTGTTGTTCACGTCGTTGGTTCGACTCACGATGTAGATCTCGCTGCTGCACCGCTCCCATACCACTTCCGGGACGGGAACGGAAAGACGTGCCATCCTCTCTGCCGCATCACGAAAACAACGCCCAAACGAGCGAAACTCGAACCTGGGTTTCGATATTTGGCCGATTTCCATTTTCTCTTTACTCATATAAACTGCTATTGTTTTAGATTTCTACCTTATCGCTTTTCGGCAACAGAACAGCACGTTACGTACAAGTAGTGTTGTATGACGCTAAAGAAGGTTACGCACAAGAGCGTCATGCCAATATGCGTTACATCAAAACACCACCATGTTGCACCAATACTTTCGATGCCCCTACCGTCCAGCCTGTTCGAAAAGTCGAACGGGAGACCGGGCTTAATACACCCTGTCGGGTCACAATGCCCGGCCTCCCCTCAATGAAAAAGGCGACCTTGCGATTATTCTTGAGGAATGGGATCGCCCTTATCCGGGTTCTTGCTCCCGTTGGTCGGATCGGCTAACTTCCAGTCGCCCGTCCCATTGGGTACCCGCTGGAACGACTTGGGCGCTGTATCGCTGATGTTCTTACCCAGGTTCGACTCATCACCGCGCAAGAACACACCCAAGCTGACACCGGCCGCCGATTTCAACTCAAACTTCAAGCACTTCTTCGCGGATATACCTGCATTACCCGACAAGAGGGGGTTATCCGGGTTATTCTGTATGATCACGATATAGCCGTCGGCGGGTATCGAGCCGTTTTCTGCTACACCCTGCCACCAAGGGTTACTATCATCGTTATTATCCTTAATCAACTTTACCCCTTCTAGCGGAATGGGTACCGTCCCCTTGTTGTAGAGCTCAATCGACTTACTGTTGCCGTCAATCTCATTCAACACCAGGTTTGCAAAGTCTACCGGGGCAGCTCCCACCTTGTAAGATTGCTCGCTGGATGTAGCGGGAATGCCCGCCTCATTATTGGCTACCACGACGAACGTAACGACCGCTTTATCGGCCTGTTTCGGGATAACGGCGGAGTAGGTATCACCACTCCCCTTCGTCATATTCACTTCGGTTTGTGAACCGCCATTCACCTTGTACTGAAGCTTCACGGAGGTAACACCCTGCAGGTCGGTTACAGTAGCTACCACGGTCACATCGTCAGCAGTCGTTACGGCTGAAGGAGCAAATTCAACTTTCGATATGTTCGCCGGGCCGCGGTACATTTCGTCTTCCACGCACGATACACCCAGCAGCAGGAGCACAAGAACGGTCGATATTATTATCTTAGTCTTCATACGATTTTATATTTAATTGGTTTAACCAGGTCTAAAACACCACTTCACAGCGCAGGGCCACCATGCTATAGTCTACCCCGCCCTTTCCTTTCGCTTCCACCGCCTGTGTGTAATCCTTGGTCGGCTTACCGGCCGCGTCATGCCCGATAAAGTGTTTCCCTTTACCGTTGGCGTAACGGTCGTTGTTGTTGTACTGGTAGTTGAGCATGAACTTGACGTTGTTGTTCACCCAGTAGTTCAACCCCACGGAGATTGCCTCCCCGGAACCGCCGTACACGCCCCCGTCAAAATCGTTCAGGTTGAGGCATTCGTACCGGGCGGTCAGTTCCACGTCGCCCCACTTCTTGCCACGCTCGGCCCGGTTGTACTTGGCTCCCCAGTAATCGTACCGTTGCGTTCCACCGAACAGCAGGTAGCCTGCCTGCGCGTACCAACCACCAAAGTTCTTGTTATTCAGGTTGCCAGGGGCATCATCTTTCATGTAGAGGGTCGTTCCAATATAAGCCGTCTCTACGCGCAGCCCCTTGTAGTGACCCGCTAATTCGGCGGTGTAGAGGAGGGAATGATCTACCCCTTTTATCACGTCGGTATCGATATACTTCTTCCGGTTAATTGAGGTAGAGTTCCGGGTGCTAAACCGCATCCCCCCGTAATCGCTTGGTGAGTCGTGCGATTTAGGGGTCCGGTAGGAGATAGCTCCCCCGATATGTAGCCCACGGTCGATGCGCTTGTTAAAGGGACGCAAGACCATCTTACCGGTAAGTGAATAACCCGGACCACGACCGTAGTCCTTGTTATTATCCTGCACGTTCTCTATTTCTTCTATCCCCGCCACCTCCTGGAAAAAGAGACCCCCGGATGCCCAGAAGACAGGAACACAATACTTCACGTTGGCACCCAGGTGTCGGGAGGGTGCCAGGTAGGTCACCATCGGCCGCTCCATGAACTGGAGGAAACGGGAGGAGGTGTTCCGCTGCATCGAGAAGTTCTCTTTGAAGTTACCCACCTGTATCTCCACGTTCTTGATCCCGTCGTAGCGGAGCACCGCGTCTTTCAGCTCGGGAAACCCGTTAGCCATGTCAATATCAATCTCGCCATACCAGTCGGGAGTCAACTGAGCCTTTACCGCGAAGCGGGCACGGCGGATGCTCGCTCCATTCCCAATGGGATCGTAATCCTTATCGATCCCGAAGAAACCGGCAAAATCTGTTTGCACGCGGATGTCGTACCACAACTTGTAGTTGCCGTCCACCGTCTCAAAAACGAGCCTCCCATCTTGCATTTCAGTCTTCAGGTCGGTCCACTTCACCTCCATACCATACTGGTCGTACTTTACCTCCTTTTTCTGTGCTAACACGGAACCCGTGGCAAAAAGCACCAGAAACAGAAACAATTTCATTCTTTTCATTAGTACAACTATTTAATAATTAAACATGTTACATAGACTTTATATAATCAGTTAATCCCTTCTCCTTAGGCACTCCAAGCTTGTTACGTAACCTGTAACGGGCAATCTCCACGCTCTTGGTGGATATATTGAGCAGAGGGGCCATCTCTTTAGACGACAAGCCGATTCGGAGCAGGACTAGGATCTCTTTCTCCCGATTTGTCAGTTTCGGGTGGATCTGATCAAGCTTCTCAACGAACTCCATGTAGACCTGTTCCGCTTGGCGGTAGATTTCGTCCACCTCCCCCTTGAAGCTCATCCGCTGTTTGATCTCCGTCAGCTGGCTTTTAAGCAGCCGGTTCTTCTCTTGATGGCTGGAGGTCTTGATGGCCTGCTCAATTGACTCCGAGATGCTCTCCAGGTACTTGCGCTGCTCCCCGATACTGAGCGAGTAGGTTACCAACTGGTTCTTCCTCTCCTCCAGCCTAGTGGCCAAAGTGGTATTCTCCAACTGTACCGTGTTCACCTCTATCTCTTTCAACGCGTTCTGGTAGTCACTAAACAACTTCTCCTTGGCTTCTCGGTGCCCTTCCGCCCGCGCCTTCTCCAGCGCCTTTTTACGTGCAAGAAAGGTATAAAGAAGCAACCCAATCAACAGGATGATGGTCATGACCAAGAAAAAAGTGCTGATGTTGGCCGTTGGCACGTGGTACTCGATGGTCGCACGCGGTGGTTTGACTTGACTTAGCGATTCAAGGGCTGTCTTTCCCTTGGATACCTGCATGCCGAATACTTTTTCGACAAAAAAGAGGCTGATAAAGGTAAAAAGGCCTGAAAGCACGGGGGTAGTAACCCAGCCAAGCATGATGCCCCCCACCATCTTTAGCTTAAGCTCCTGCACACCCTTGACCAACCCTACCCCGATTATCGCACCGATTAGCACCTGCGTACTGGAAACGGGAACCAGCGGGATAGCAGGCAGCCCGATGCTCACCAGGGCATTAGAGAGGGAGGTAGAGGAGAAGATGAACAGCACCAGCGCTTGAGCCAAGACCACCACGATGGCCATCTCGGGGGTCATGGCCAACACGCCATTGCCCACCGTATCGATTACCTTTTTACTGTATGTGCAGATACCCAGGGCAATGGCCAGGGAACCGATGAAAAAGAGCAGTTGCGTGGAAGAGATGTACAATGAGCCAATGGTAAGGGAGACGTTGAACGAGTTGACGAAAACCCCCATCACGTTCGCGATGTTGTTAGCCCCCAGGCTATACGCGGCAAAAGCGCCGACCACGATCAACGAGGTCCGAATAATCGCCTCCATCTTCAGCATATGGATGCGCGACGAGCGGATGTACTTACGCAATAGGATATACAAGACATAACCGAACATCATGCCCAGTATAGGACCAAAAACCCAAGAGCCCAGTATCTTCACCAGCACGCTATAATCGACAGGGGTCGCCGTGTAAAAACACCACCCGATAATGGCCCCCACGATAGCCTGCCCGGTAGAGACGGGCAGGCGATACTTGGTCATGAAGGTAACGATGATGCCCGCGCACAGGGCCACCGTGAAGGCACCACCCACGGCATCCACGGAGCCCAGCCGCGACAATGTTTCGGTAGTACCGGCTCCCTGGATGACCGCCCCCAGTATCACGAATATACTCGCGATGATAGCGGCCGTTCTGAACTTGACCATCCGGGTGCCGACGGCCGTCCCGAAGATGTTGGAGGCGTCGTTCGCACCCAACGACCACCCCAGGAACAAACCGCTTATTAGAAATAGATACCCGAACATAACTCAATATTTACACGATCCGCTTAATGGCCATGATAGAAAGCAGGTCGGCCACCTTCTCCGCCGTGTCGGAGATATTCTCGATGTGCAGCGTAAAATACCTCAAATGAAATTTCTCGCTGAGACTTAACCCGGGAATCTCCTTGAATATCTTCCGACGGATGATATCGGCCAGCATATCGGTCTCCTTCTCGTAGAAATATACCCGGTGAATCTTCTCGTTCACGTTGACCGGTTCGTTAAAGTAGGACTTAGCGGCGGGGATGGTGGATTCGGCGGCAGCAACCGATGTCTGGGTAAGGCGGATGAAGTCAGAGATCAACTCGGCGGGGATGTGGGGTGTCTCCACCTCGAACTGAAACAGGTTCTTTTTCGCCTGGTCAATCAGGTTATCCATCTCCTCCAGCAGCTGCATGACATCTCCCCGTACTTGAGGCATCAACGACTGCACGTAGAGGGTGGTTTCAATCTCCCGACGCAGCTTGTCAGACTCCCTCTCGGTGTTGGCCAACTGCACGATATCGTTGTTGAAGTGCTCCATGTTGTTGTAGAGGTAGTTCTTTACCCCCTCCTTGAAGAGGAGCAGGCCTTGATCCACGCAATTTAGGAACGCATCGATGAGCTCTATCGATTTTTTGGTACGGCTAAAAAACATGTCTAATAAAAAATTTATATCCTTTTCTCTGCAATATTACAAAAGATTTTCATCGGGACAACACTCCCATCGTGTTAAATAGCTTTTTGGGGGATTTCGTGAACAAAACGACTTCGTATAGCCCACCCTGGCTTTTATCTCCTCGCAATCAGAGCTTTAGGAAAACATCGTATAGGTCAACCCACGCGAAGGCAATCCTTCGCGCAAAATATGTAGAGTTAATGTAAAGGCAAAAAAGAAGAACTTCAATGGCACAGCGCCGCGTTTAAAGCGCTCACCGCCTCTTCATAGTGATCCCGTTGGATAACGAACTGCATATTCACCTGCATCAGGGACTGCGCAAAGCTCTCCACGTTGATTCCATGCTCATACAGTGCCTTAGTGGCCCGGTAGAGGAATCCGGGCATAGCGATGTTGCTCCCCATCGCGCAGACGAGAGCCATCGGTTTCGCGTTCACCTGGTAAAAGACCTCTTTAAGCACGTCAATAAGCGCCCAACTTTTCGGGTTATCCCACACCACCATGGTAATGGAGTTGGCGTTGGTAGATTTCAGGATGTAACTCACCCCATGCTTCACGAAGTAGCTCATGATGCGGCCATCAAACCCCACCTCACCCACCATCATGGGGTCATGCACCTCGATAGCAACAACCTTGCGGGAGCCGGAGACAATCTCCACCCTAGCCTCGGGGGAGATGTAGTCGCGAGAAATAAGCGTGCCGGGATGGTTGGGCTCGAAGGTGTTTTTGATGCGGATATTGATGCCGGCCAGCTCCAACGGCTTGGCCGCCTTGGGATGAATCGCCTCCATACCGATATCGGCCAGCTGATCGGCAATGATGTAATTAGTGTGTCCCACGGGGATGCTGTTCTCCACCCCCACGATCTTGGGATCGGCGCTTGAAAGGTGGTACTCCTTATGGATGACCGCCTCGTCTGCCTTCACCTCCACCGCGATCTTGCTAAAGGTGACCTCGCTGTACCCCCTGTCGAACGCCCGCATGATCCCCTCCGTACCTTTGGTGTAGCCGGTAGCCACGCAGAGCACCTTGCTAAAGTCAATCCCGGTAAACTCCTTGTGAATCCGCTCGTCGATGGTGAGCGGCTCGTTATCGTTGTAGCCGCAGAGGTCGATAAAGCGGGCGTTGATGCCGTTGTTGTTAAGGATATTCACCGAGTTCCAACCAGAGTGGGCCTCGCCGATGGAGGCCAGGATCTCGCGGGCCGCCAGGTGAATGTCGGTACTGTTAACGTACCCCGATGCCAACACCTTTCCCAGGCTATACAACACCGTTTTGGATTGGTCCACCCGAAAGCGGATGAAATCGCGCGCCTCCTTAAGGTCCAACCCGTAATCGGCAAACCCGTCATTGATCAACAACAGCCGCTGACAAAAGAGGTCGAGCGCGCTGCTGTAATCCTCGCCGTTGAGGAACTTGTTGTAGATGCCCGGCTCACCGGTCGTCTTGTGCTCCAACAACCAGTTGGTGACGTTGTTGTAAGCCGAAACCACGAAGATGCGGTTGTACAACTCGTCGCCCGAGCGGTTCCCGATGATGATATTCTGCAGCACGTCTTGAAACTGCGACATCGAGGTGCCACCAATTTTCTCTACTGTCAGCATAGCTTAGGATATGATGTAATTTGGTTTATCGAAATATTTATTATAGTGACCGCAAATGTAGGGATTTTTTTTGTAGTATGGGAAAAATAACGTAAATTGCGAGAAATTCAATACCATAACATGGTTGATTTCAAAGAAATAATAACAATAGAACCCGGTAAACGCGGGGGAAAACCCACGATAAGAGGCATGCGGATTACCGTAGGTGATGTTCTCATGTGGCTGGCATCAGGAATGACCATTCCTGAGATCCTGTCG
>DUPB01000261.1 GCA_012838585.1 Bacteroidales bacterium | reverse complement strand
GGCGTACCTTTGTTCTGAAGTTAACTGTTTGTAATTTTTTTTCATAAGCAACATGATAGTTAATTTCGGGGAGACTTCGGTCTCCCTTTTCGTTTTTAACTCTTTTCATGTTGCTACTTGACACTCTTCGGGGGCTTCGCACCCCCGGCCGTTTGGCAAACCCCCGCGGTGTTTTTCATGATTGTTTTTGACTATAAATATTCTAAAACAAAACACCCGGGCGTTGCACTTCTAAGTTGAACTTAGGCAATTGCATTGGGTTTCGTGAAACCCTGCCCCCGCTTATACCTGTTCCTGGTTTTATTATGCGCCTGTTGATTAACCCTGTACCGTATCCTTTGCCCTCCTCCATTTGATTATTCCGTGCAATTGAGTACATTTGCACGAGGGATTCGTTGATTTTAATCGAACCGGTCTCTGATGTTTTAAAAGCAAATTGAAAATGCAATTTGGATGCGAAAGTCAAACCGATAAAAGCGTGAATGTGAAGAAGATAAACATAGCGATAGACGGGTTTTCCTCCTGCGGTAAAAGCACCATGGCCAAGGGGTTGGCTAAGAAGCTGGGATATACCTACATCGATACCGGCGCGATGTACCGGGCCGCCGCGCTCCACGCCATCCGCAACGGCTGGATGACGGGGGAGGGGATGGAGGAAGAGGCCATCAGGGAGAGTATGGGTCAACTCGATATCTCGTTCCGGAAAGATGGCAAAAGCAACCAAAACACCTACCTCAACGGCGAGAACGTGGAGAACGAGATACGCTCGCTCGAGGTCGCCGACGGGGCGAGCAGGATCAGCACCCTCCCCTTCGTGAGAACCACGTTGGTAAGACTGCAACAGAAGATGGCCGAGAAAGGGGGCGTGGTAATGGATGGCCGCGATATCGGGACCGTCGTCATGCCCGACGCGGAGCTGAAAATATTCCTCACGGCATCGCCGGAAGTGAGGGCCAACCGCCGGTTCAAGGAGATGCAGGAGAAAGGTGAAAACCCCAAGTTCGAAGAGGTACTCCATAACGTTATCGAACGTGACCAGCGCGATACCACACGCGAAGTCAGCCCCCTGCGCAAAGCCATGGACGCCATCGAGCTGGACAACTCCCACATGGGCATCGAAGAACAACTGGATTGGGTGCTGAAGCAGGTTAAAAGGGTGAAAAGTTAGGCAAGTGAAAAGTTAAAAGTTCATCAAGTAAAAAGTGGAAAGGTGGGAAATTAAAAGCGGAAAGTTGTCAAGTGAAAAGTAGAAAATTAAAAGGTTCCGTGAAACAGAAGGCAAAACTCCGAGCATGAAATATGGGTCATAGAAAAGAGATACAGGTGGAGATCGACAGGCGATCAGGCTTCTGCTTCGGGGGGGTCAAGGCGATCAACAAGGTAGAGGAGGAGCTTGAGAAGGGGCCACTATACTGCCTGGGCGATATCGTCCACAACACCATCGAGGTGGAACGCTTGGAGAAAATGGGACTGATCACCATTGACCACGAGCAGTTCAAGCAGCTTGAAAACGCGCGGGTGCTACTCCGCGCCCACGGCGAACCGCCAGGCACCTACGAAACGGCCAAACGAAACGACATCGAGATTATTGATGCTACCTGCCCTGTGGTTCTGGGACTTCAACAGAAAATCAAACGAACGTTCCTCAAACACGAGAACGACGGCACCCAAATCGTCATCTACGGGATGAGGGGGCATGCCGAGGTGAACGGCCTGTTGGGCCAAACCAACGATACCGCCATCGTGATAGAGGGCAAGGAGGAGTTGGAGAAGCTGGATTTCTCGCGCGACATCATTCTCTTCTCGCAAACCACGAAGTCGCTCGAGGGCTTTTTTGAAATCGGGGAGATGATACGGGAACAGATGCAAGGAGACGCCCAACTGGAGCTCCACGATACCATCTGCCGCCAGGTCTCCAATCGGG
>DUPB01000260.1 GCA_012838585.1 Bacteroidales bacterium | reverse complement strand
AGGAGATTGCTTGGTCGACTGGTATCGAGTACATGTACGATAACCAGTTCTCCCTTCGCACAGGGTATCACCACGAGAGCGAATACAAGGGAAACCGCCGGTACGTCGCTTTTGGTGCGGGTTTTCGTTCCAGTGGTTTTCAAATCGATGCGGCCTACCTGGTTTCGGTATCCCAGTCGAACCCCATTGACCAGACGTTGCGGCTCTCGTTGGGATTTGATATCGATGGCCTAAAGGCGTTGTTTCAATAGGCTTTCGTTTTACTGTATGATGAAAGTACGGGTAGGGTTTGGATACGATATGCACCGACTGACCGAGGGCAGGGAGCTGTGGCTTGGCGGGGTACGGGTTGATCACGAAAAGGGGCTGGAGGGGCATTCGGATGCGGATGTCTTGATTCATGCTATTTGCGATGCCCTATTGGGTGCGGCCAATCTGAGGGATATCGGATATCATTTTCCAGATACCGAGGCACGGTACGAGAACGTTGCGAGCACAACCCTGCTGCGGAAGACCATGCACTTGCTCAATGAGCAGGGGTATCGCTTAGGAAATATCGATGCCACGGTTTGCGCTGAGCGTCCCAGGTTAAATCCGTTTGTACCGACCATGAAGGAGAAGCTGGCCGAAACTATGGGGGTGGATCCATCGGCCATCTCTATTAAAGCCACTACCTCCGAGGCGATGGGTTTCGTGGGTAGGGAAGAGGGCATGGCTGCCTACGTCGTGGCCCTTATCTACCAGTAACGCTTGTTGCCCTATGTGTCTCCTCAAGGGATTCAAGCGGTTGAAGCAATCGAGGGGTCATGGGGTTCATTCTCCTTTCGCCTTTGAGCTCATCACCCAAGTTTTTCGCTCGCCCCATAGTTTTTACGCCTTTTCTGATATCCCGGAAAGACTCCGCATCCATGGTGAGGATCCAAGGGTGATAACCTCTTTTAACCACCTTTCGTTTCGGCTGGTTCATCATTTCAATGCCCGGAACATCCTGGAGGTAAACCCGGGAGCTGGAATCAACACGCTCTTTTTGATGGCCCCTTCAACCCAAATCAACTGTACATGGTTAGAAGGGAAGACAGGTGGTGATTCCCATCGGTCGATTTTGCCCCTTTTACCCAGGCAACCACATCGCGTAGTAGCCCAACCCACACTTTCGGGAGAAATGGTACCGTTTGACGAGTATCTGTACGTGCATGGGGAAGGGCAGCATGCGCTCATGGAAGGGCAATTTGACGCGATCTTCGTCAACTGTTCCCATGCGCCCCTGCTTTCTATTAATCAGCTTTTTCGATGGGGACACGAACGTACTTTTTGGGTGATTCACCCCATTAACAAGGAACCAGGTAAACAATATTGGAAACAGATCGTTCATGATAAAAGGAGTAACGTGGCGTTCGAAGGAATAAAGATGGGAACCGTTTTCCCATGGGACACGTTAACCCCTTCACGCTATTTTGTTTGAAAGAATATTTATTTACACTAGTTATGAAGAAAAGCAGGTTATACACGAAGACAGGAGACAAGGGGATGACCGCCCTGGTGGGAGGTACCCGGGTGCCTAAAACGCATTCCCGCCTTGAAGCCTACGGTACCGTTGATGAACTCAACTGCTACGTTGGGTGGCTTCGTGAAGAGGTGAAGGAGGCAGAGCTCCAGGATTTTTTGCAGTTCATTCAGAACGAGCTGTTTATGGTGGGTTCGTATCTCGCTACAGGAACCGAGAAGGGAGAACCCAAGGGGGTCGGTACGATTACCGACAAGGAGATCGATCGGGTAGAACAAGAGATCGATCGGATAGACCATACCCTCCCCAAACTGAACCGCTTCGTGTTGCCAGGCGGGAGTGAGGCTGCAGCCCGGGCGCATATCTGTCGTGCCGTGGCCCGTCGTGCCGAGCGAAATGCCTACCGCGTGGCAGAGGAGTACCCCGTTAGGCAAGAGGTGTTGACCTTCTTAAATCGTTTGTCAGACTACTTTTTCGTGCTTGCTCGCCACGAAAGCAATAAATTGTCAAAAGAAATGTACTGGGAACAGGGGAATATATAAAACTTTTTTATACATTCGCGCAAAAATAGCACCGCGCCGACGAAACGACCGAAAATTTAGTGAGAGCTTGGGTTTTGCCGGCGAGGTGGTAGGAAAACTAACCACGTAAAGAAAGGATGAATCAATGTACTGGACACTTGAATTAGCATCAAAGTTGGAAGATGCTCCTTGGCCTGCTACAAAAGATGAATTAATCGACTACGCGCAACGATCGGGCTCACCGCTGGAGGTAATCGAGAACCTGCAAGAGATCGAGGAGGAGGGTGAGATTTTTGAGTCGATTGAGGACATCTGGCCTGATTATCCGAGCAAAGAAGACTTCTTCTTCAACGAAGACGAGTATTAACGAGAGAGCATCTTGATTTAACAGGCATTCCCAATAAATATACGGGGATGCCTTTTTCTTTTTAAAAGAGTGTAATAATCATTAGTTTTTATGAAAACGTGAGGGAGCGTGTGCTGTTTTTTTTAATCTTTGCGGTGGCATACGCTAACGCTGTATACTTTATCCTCGCATGTTGTTTTATTGTATTGTTTGCCTTTAGGTGGGAGTGAAGGCTGAACATTTATTTGGATAAAAGCAATGAGCATAACCATTCGTTCGCTTAACAAGATCTACCCGAACGGGAACCACGCGCTCAAAGACATTACGATGGAGATTCCAACCGGTATGTTTGGATTGCTCGGTCCAAACGGCGCGGGGAAGTCCACCCTTATGCGTATTTTGGTAGCCCTTATGGAACCCACGTCGGGTGAGGTGGACGTGTTTGGCTACAACCTGTTGAAGGAGCGCAAAGAGGTGCGGGGTATCCTCGGGTACCTGCCGCAAGACTTCCGCTTCTTCGCCAAGTACAAAACATACGAGTTTCTTGATTATGCCGCCCGGTTGGCGGGCATGACGAATGGACGACGTCGTCGTCAAGCCGTGGACGAGATGTTGGAAAGCGTGGGACTGTTTGACGTGCGTGAACGGTATGCCAACCGCTTGTCGGGGGGGATGAAGCGCCGGCTTGGTATCGCGCAGGCGTTGATCCACAACCCCAAGTTGATTATCGTGGATGAGCCCACCACGGGGCTGGACCCAGAGGAGCGGATTCGCTTTCGCAACCTGCTGGCCAAGATTAGCGAGCAAGATGTCACCATCATCTTGTCAACGCATATCGTGGGTGATATATCTAGCACGTGCAATAGCATGGCCTTGATGAACCGCGGCGAGATCGCCTTTTTCGGCTCCCCCGAGGAGATGCGCAAGAAAGCGGAGGGAAAAGTGTGGCGCATGCAGATCAGCGGCGACGAACTGCACCTGGTCGACAAGAAGTACCCGGTTATCACGACGATCCCATCGGGGACCGGGTGGGAGATACAGGTGGTGGCCGACGAGATTGAAGGGTACGACGCGGAGCCCTACCCACCCAACCTGGAGCACGCGTACGTCTATTACATGGAGAAAAAACTGAATCGTTGGATGGATGCGTAACCGGTTGCATAGCATACGATCCGTTGCCTTGTACGAGAGCAAGTTGCTGAAGAGGAGCTGGTTCTACCGCATCTTCTTTGTCTTGGCCATCCTGTTCTTGTGCATCTTTAATTTCGTCGCGCTGGTATGGGAGGGCAACCCCGGTTTTTGGTTGATGAAGGCACTGCCCGCGGTGATCCCGTATGCCAACCTGCTCTACCTAAACACGGGGCAGGCCATTATCGCGGTGTTTTTATCCTCCGAATTCTTGAAGTCTGACAAGAAGCTCGATACCTCGGAGGTGTTTTACGTGCACCCGCTTAGCAACGCCGAGTACGTGATCGGCAAGATATGGGGCAACGCGCGGGTCTTCATTCAACTGGACCTGCTGATTATCCTCTTGGTCGTTATCTTCAACCTTATATCAGGGGTTGCCATCGACTGGCTGGCTTACCTGGGTTACTTCCTACTGATATGTATCCCCACCCTGATCTATATTTTCGGTCTGTCGATCTCCCTAATGCTTATCCTTAAGAGCCAGGCTGTTACATTTGTCGTCCTCTTAGGCTATATAGCGCTCACCCTCTTTAATATAGGTGATAAGTTTTATTACCTGTTCGACTATATGGCGTTTAACCTGCCGTTGGTGAAATCGACCATCGTGGGTCTCACCAATTGGGCCATCGTGATTAACCACCGCATGATATACCTGCTACTTGGCCTCGGTTTTATCTGCCTCTCCATCTTCCTGTTCCGAAGGTTGCCGAACTCAAAGAAAGCGAGTTATCGCTGGCTTGTACTATCGATTCTACTCATCGCGGTAGGGGCAGGAGCTTCCTACCGACACGTGGCCTCCTTTACCGGGGCGGCCGCGAAGCGCCAGCTCTACACCGAGGTGAATAACCGGTACGTGCACACACCCAGGATGGTGGTGGAGCGATACGGTATCGACTTGCAACAGCGGCCGAGCACGATTATCTCGGAGGTAGAGCTGCAGGGTATGGCCCTGGAGAAGTCCAATCGCTTTACCTTCTGCTTAAACCCAGGACTACAGGTGAGTGAGGTGACGGAAAATGGCACCCCCCTCTCTTTCACACGGGATCACCAGATCTTGCTGATCGACTTCGGACGGATGATGGAAGCGGGTGATTCGGTAAGGTTCACGATAAAGTACGGGGGGAGAATCGATCCGGGCTTCTGTTACTTGGATATCCCGAATGAGCTCTTGGAAGAGGAGTACGCCAATCAGGGGTTTCAAATAGACAAAAGGTACAGTTTCCAAGAAGAGAACTACGTCTTGTTTACGCCCGAAACGTACTGGTACCCGCGCCCGGGCACCTCTTACAGCAGCGACTCCCCAGACTGGCAACAGGCCTATTTCAGCCATTTCCGTTTGAAGGT